>OMJP01000024.1 GCA_900299405.1 bacterium
CCCCCAGAGAGCAATTAGCAGACCAGCGATCAAGAAACCATTTCTTGGAGAGAAATTAATTTTTTTGTTATTGATCAGTGAATAAGTGAAAACTGAATAAGCTAGTAGCCTACTCAAATACAACAAGCTAGTCATAGCCAGTCTGCCGCTGAGCAGACCAATGACCATTCCCAGCATCATCCAGCCCAGGAAAATCAACTCAAGCGAATGAGCCTTAGTGATTTTTTTCCAAAACTCAATTAATTTTTGTTTACTAGGAATTATTTTTTTACTATTCACTAACTGCCAAGCGACAAAACAGACAATCAGCAAATCATGCCAGTAAAGCGCAGCTCTAGGAGTTATTTGCCAGCGCTGTAGCTGTCCTAAAGAAAATAAAACTAGAAAAAGAATCGTTAAGCCAGTTTCAAAGTTGATTTTCAGATTAGCGATTTTCATAAGAGAAGACTCGTACTATCACTGAGTGCAAACTCATCATCGTGGCATAAACCAAGCCACGCCAGCCATCCAAGAAACCCAGCTTGAGGAAATAGTTGTGGAAAAACTTCAGCTTGGGATAAGCGACAGTTTTCAGAGCCAGGATCAGATCAGGTAGTTGGTGATCTTGCTGGTACTCGGCTTGGATCATAGCGTAGCGACTGATGTCGCGAAAAAACTCATTCACATTTTGGTGAGCGAAATGTTCCAGCACGATCGCTGATTTTTTGGTCAGCCCAGTCGTCTCCACCACTTCATGCACCGGTCTAATAAATTTCGCTTGATCCTTGCGCATGAGCCTCAGTAGCCAATTGTTTCCAGTTTCACCAAATTTGAGTTTCTTGCCATAAAAAACATCCTGCCTTCTCACAAACACTCCCTTGATTTTGTTTTGTTTCACGATTTTGGAGATCGTTGGCCAGCTGTTTTCAGTGATCACCTCATCGCTATCCAAGAACAGCACCCAGTCGTGTTTAGCCTGTTTGAGAAAATGATTTCTTTCCGCCGCAAAGTTATTGATCGGTACCGAGCGGCCAATTTTTTTGAACTTAAAATCTTTTTTTAATTTTTGCCAATTATTTTCACTTTGATAATCGCCAATTAGGATTTCCGCAGCCGGCTGAGCAGAAGCTAAAGACTGGCGAAATCGCTCATCAGCGCGATGAGTGAGAATAATAATAGTCAGGGGAATGTTTTCAAGCGTCATGACTTTTTGCTAAAAATCTGCCAAATACCCCACACAATCACCGGCAGCGTCACAGCTCTAGCTACCAAAATACCACGCACTGCACCAGCCAGCTGAGTTTCTCTGCCCCACCAAATTATTAATAAAACCATAAGCAGCAAGGTAGCGAACAAGTGAAAATTCATCACCCGGTAATTTTTTTTGGCCAGGAATAAAGCATAACTCAGGCTGCTGATGCTCTGCAGAATCCCAGCAAAAACCAGCGGTTGCACCAAGGGCACGGCCGCCAGCCATTGATCGCCAAGAATCAAATTGACAAAAAACTCAGGAAAAACCAACAGCGGCAGCGACACCAGTGAGACAAAAGCAATTAAAGCCACTAGTGACCTGAGGAAGGCTTTTCTCAGCCTGATGGGCTTGTCAGCAATCTTGGCAAACACCGGAATAGTGCTGTGGTGCGCGGATTTGGCAAAGTCGTAGTTGGCCTTGTGACTGAGGCCGTAAGCATTGTGGTAAATTCCCAGATTGAAAGTGCCGACTATTTTGCCCAGCAAGAAATCGTCAGCGTGTTCATTAAGATAATTAAAAACAGTGGCTACGCTCAGCCATTTGGCATTATCGAGAATGGTTTTTCCCCTCGAAGACACATAAGCAAAGCGCGGTCTGGTTTTGAAAGCCACAAATGAGATCAGCACCTCAAACAAAGCCCCAGCCAAGACCGCAATCACCAGCGCCCAAACAGACTGTAGCCAAAAACCCAGAGCGATAGCTACCAAGCTTTCCACAAACACCAACGAAAAACGATAAACACTGTCTTGGAAAAAGCGCATTTCTTTGTGAAGCACCACGATGTAGGGATTGATAAAGCCTTTGATCACTGGCACCAAAGCAGCGACACTCACCAGCGCCAGCAGTTGTGGCTCTTGGTAGTAATTCTGCATGAATAGGCCGACTACCAGCATCAAGCTACCGATCAAAAAGCCTCGCAAAATCGCGATTACCCAAGCACTATCGAGAAAATAACGCACTGGTCTTTGAGATTGCAGCAAGGTGATATTGACTCCAGTCTGAGTCAGACTCTCGGTTAATCCGAGGGCAATCAGCGTCAAAGAAAATAAACCAAAAGCTTCTGGGCCGAGCAAGCGAGCCAAAATCGAGACTTTGATCAGGGCGACCACCATCAGCAAACCTTTGTAAATCGTTTGCCAACTGAAGCCAGCTAAAGCCTGGCGCGAATAATTCATGCCTCCATTATATAAGGCAACTAAGAGAAAAAGACATCCTGGTCTTTTTTTTGCAAAGAATTCGGCGCATAATGCATAATTACTTTTATGAAAAAACTGGGAGCTTTTTTTACCGATCTGATGGAAACAATGGTGATTTCGTTATCGATTTTTTTGATCGTTTATTTGTTTTTTATGCAGCCCCACCAGGTCAATGGCCAGTCAATGGAACCAAATTTTCAGTCCGGAGATTATCTTCTTACAGATAAAGTTAGTTATCGGATGAGTGAGCCTAAAAGAGGCGATATCATTGTTTTCCATGCCCCAGCGACAGCCAACTGTGTCAAAGGCACTGGTTGTGATTTCATCAAACGCATTTTGGCTGTTCCTGGAGAAACCGTGGAAATTCGCAGTGGTTTGGTGTTTGTGAATGGCCAGCCCTTGGCAGAACCGTACATTCCTGGTGACGTAAGAACTTTGCCCGGAGATTACACCGACAATGGACCAGTAACTTTGGCAGCAGATGAATATTTTGCGGTTGGTGACAATCGTGGACACTCCAGTGATTCACGAGCCTGGGGTCCAATTCACCGTGATGATATTGTGGGCAGAGCCTTTTTCCGCTATTGGCCTGCCGAATCGGTGGGCGGCGTCACTGGAGCAAGCTATAGTTTCTAATCTAGCTTGATGGCATTCGTTATCGAATAATCTCCAACTCTAGTTCTTCTCAGTTCTGTGACGATTGCTCCGACACCCAAAACCTTTCCTAAATCATGAACCAAAGAACGCACATAGGTGCCTGAGCTGACAGTTAATCTTAAAGTGATCTCGAGGGTTTTTTCTGTATGGTTTAGGTCGAATTTCTTTAGCTCTAATTCTTGAATTTCAACCGTACGAGAGGGTAAGTCTTTTTGTTCAAGCTCGCCTTTTCTGGCCAACTCATAAAGCTTGCTGCCATTCTGTTTTACCGCTGAATAAGCTGGGACGGTTTGCTCGATTTTGCCGCGAAACTGTTCCAGTGCTTGCTCTGTTTGTTGAGCAGTTATAGTTTCGATTTGGTCCCAGGAGGCTTGGTCAAGGATCTGACCTTGGCTGTCGTAAGTATCTGTCACCAGGCCGAATTGGGCGGTGCAGAGATATTCTTTGCTTAGTTTGAGGAATTTGTTATGTTGTTTGGTGAATTGTCTGCCGACCAGGATGATCATTAGTCCGCTGGCCAAGGGATCAAGTGTGCCGGCATGACCGACTCGTTTGATGCCAGTGAGGTTGCGCACTTGATTGACTAGGCGGTGGCTGGTGATTCCAGAGGGTTTATCGACCAGGAAAACCCCTTCACTGCCTGGTGAGGGCGGCTTGGTTTGAGGAATTGGCTGGCTCATGAGAAAATTATAACCGCAGATGACAGATCTACCAAAAACCCTAGGAGAGCAGTTCGCTGATTTTCCTTGGCAATTTGCTTATCAGCTAGCTCCGCAAACCTATTTCAAAGTCGGCGGCCCTGCCGAAGCCTATGTCGAACTGAGTGACGAGCAGCAAATTCTCCAGCTAGTTAAGTTTTGCCGAGAAAATAATGTGCCGCTGACTATTCTGGGCGGCGGCAGCAACATCATTGTCTCCGATCAAGGAATTCAAGGAGTGGTGCTGAAGCTAACCAATGATGAGTTTGAACTAGTAGATGACAACACTGTCAGAGTTGGTGCTGGTCTAAAAACTGCGCTGCTGGTTAGAAAAGCAGTTGATGCTGGCCTGACCGGTTTGGAGTTTTTCCTTGGCGTACCTGGCAACGTGGGTGGCGCCGTATACAACAACGCTCACTATCTAGAAGACTTGATGGGTGAACACATCAGCCGAGTAAAAATCATCGACGAGCAAGGGCGGGTGAGCTGGCTGACCAATGAAGAATGCCGGTTTGGCTATGATCGCTCTCGTTTTCAGCAAACCAAAGAAGTAATTTTGCAAGTAGAGTTTAGCTTGCAAAAAGGCAGCCTAGAAGAATCTCAGGAGAAAATTCGCCAAGCAACTGTTTACCGAGCAGAAACCCAACCTTTGGGTGTGCCGAGCTCTGGCTGTATTTTTCAAAACACTCCCAACACTCCTGAGCTGAAAGAACGCTTTCCTCAATTTGCTGATCGGGAATTTGTACCTGGTGGTTTTTTGATTGATCAGGCAGGCTTGAAAGGCGCCCGAGAAGGAGATATTGTGGTCAGCGACAAGCATGCCGCCTTTTTTGTAAATACCGGTCAGGGCAAGGCCGCTGATATTCAAAAATTGATCAACCACGTAAAATCTACTGTGGAAGAAAAGTTTGGCGTCAAATTAAAAGAAGAAGTTTTTTGGTTGGGACAACGCTAGTTTCCAAGACAAACAAATCATGAATCAAACTCATACCTCTTTCATCATCCAAGGCGGCAGCGCGCTGCACGGCAGTGTCAAAGTGGCCGGAGCCAAAAACGCCGCTTACAAACTGATGATCGCTGCCCTGCTTGGTTCGAATGAGTCAAAAATCTTGAACTTGCCTGCTATTTCTGATGTGGAGATGGTGGCCGAAGTGATCGAGTCACTAGGCGGTATTGCCAAAGCTGCCGGAGAGGGAACCAGAATCATCGACCCCCGTTCACTCAATAGTTTTCAGATAGGAGAACAGTATGGCGCAGTTTCGCGCGCCTCTACCCTCTTTATTCCCGCGCTGCTGGTTCGTTTTGGTGAAGCCCGCGTGCCTCTACCAGGAGGAGATCAGATCGGTGAACGACCGCTGGAGCGCCACTTTGCTGGTTTGGAAAAAATGGGGGCGGTCTTCAGTCGGGAAGAAGGCATGTTGGTGGTTCAGGCGGATGGATTGAGAGGTACTCATTATAAGTTTACCAAAAACACTCACACCGGCACCGAGACTTTGCTGATGGCGGCGGTTTTGGCTGAAGGGAAAACAGTTTTGGAAAACGCGGCCCTAGAGCCAGAAGTGGATGACTTGATTGTTCTTCTCAACGAGATGGGAGCGGACATCAAACGCACCACTCACCGAACGATCGAGATCAATGGTGTGGCGCAGCTGGGTGGTGCGACGCACAAAGTTATGCCCGATCGCAATGAAGCCATTAGCTATGCCTGCGCTGCGCTGGCTACCAAAGGTGACATTGTGGTGGAAAATGCTCGCGAGCAAGACCTACGAGCTTTTCTGGACAAATTGGACGAGGCTCAAGCAGGATACGAAATCAAAGACTATGGCATTCGTTTTTTCTACAAGGGTCCGCTGCAGGCAACTGAACTAACTACTGAGATTCACCCCGGCTTTATGACGGACTGGCAACCACTCTGGGCAATCCTGATGTGTCACGCTGAGGGTGTCAGTACTATCCATGAAGCCGTGATGCAGAATCGTTTTCAGTATGTCGAGGTTTTGCAGCAGATGGGAGCCAAGATCGAGAGCTGGCAGCCCGAAGTGAATAATCCTGAGCAGTTTTATAACTTTAACTGGCAGGATGCCAAAGCAGAAGACGTGCGCGCTATCAAGATTACTGGTCCTACAAACTTCACCGGCGGCGAATTCACGGTTCATGATCTGCGTGCCGGCGCTACTACTTTGATCGCAGCCATTAGCGGCACAGGACAAACCACATTGCACAATGTCGAGCAAATCGAGCGAGGTTATTCTGCCATCGATGAAAAATTGGTATCGATGGGAGCCAACATTCAACGTCTAGGTTCGGACTAATCAAGATTAAGCTTGAAGCTTACTATTAAGAAACGATACAATCACCATAGAAAGCAGATATGGGTTCACTAGCACTTTTTTTGGGTTTATTGATTTTTTCTTTTATTGCTACCAGTTTGGCGATCGTGCCATTCATTGATTTGCTTTATCACCTCAAATTCCAGCGTGCACGACAAAAAACCAAAGATCTCTTTGGTATGCTGACCCCTATTTTTGATAAGTTCCACGGACATAAGGCTGGCGTGCCTGTCGGTGGCGGCTTGCTAATTATTTTACTGGTTTCTTTATTGTTTATGGCGCTGCTGCCCCTCTTGGGTTATTTTGGTGTGGAGGTTACCAGCGTCTACACCAATCATTCTGCCGAGATCAATGCTTTGTTTTTTACTTTTTTGTCTTTCGGCATTTTAGGCTTATATGATGACATCAAGAAATTTTTTGGTTTTGAAAAGGATAAGTTTTTTGGCCTCAAAGCCTCATTCAAGTTTTTACTACAGTTAGCTCTAGCAGTGATCGTGGCAGTGATGCTTCATTATCAGCTGGGCATTTCGATCCTGCATATTCCTTTTATTGGCACCTTTGAGCTGGGTTGGTGGTACATTCCTTTTGCTACTTTTGTGATTATTTCTTTTGCCAATGCGGTCAATATCACTGATGGCTTGGATGGTTTGTCTTCCGGAGTGTTGATGATTTCTTTGTTTGGTTTGTGGTTTTTGTCAGGCTCGATTTTGGACGTGCCTCTTTCCCTGTTCTTATCGCTGTGGATTGGCTCACTAGTTTCTTTCCTCTATTTCAATATCTATCCCGCTCGGATTTTTCTGGGAGACGTAGGCGCGCTGTCATTTGGGGCAACCTTGGCGGTGGTGGGACTACTGTTGGGCAAAACTGCAGCCCTGGTGGTCATTGGTTTTATATTCGTTTTTGAAATTGGCAGTTCTTTCTTACAAATTGTGGGTAGAAAGTTTTTCAAAACCAAGATTTTTCCGGCCGCTCCTTTTCATCTCACCTTGCAAAAACATGGTTGGGAAGAGCCGAAAATCGTTCAGCGAGCTTGGTTGCTACAGATTATGTTAACCCTGTTTGGCGTCTGGCTAGCTGTGATTTAATAAACTGGCAAAGCCATGAAATCACCTTCAGTATTTAAATCTTTGGACACTTTGCTTTTGAGTCTGTCGGCAGTGTTGTCTATGTTGGGTCTGTTTTTTATTTTTGAAGCTTCTAGTGGCGAGAGCTACCAATTGGTTGGTCACCAGTATCATTTTCTTCGTCAGCAAGCGATTTCTTTTGGAGTGGGGATGGTGGCTCTGATTGGCGCTGTGGTCGTGCCACTTAGTTTTTGGAAAAAGACGGCGGTGTGGTGGTTTGGCCTGGGCTTGTTTATGCTAGTTTTGGTTTTGATTCCTGGTTTTGGGGTAGAGCTCAATGGTGCCAGGCGCTGGTTCGTGGTCCAAGGTAGGGCTTTTCAGCCAGTAGAGTTTTTCAAGTTTGCTTTGGTGCTTTTTTCGAGCTGGTGGATGAGTAAAGAGCCAAGAGTGAAAACTTTTTTGCTGTTTACCACGATTTTTTCCGGGCTAGTGCTGCTGCAGCCCGATATGGGTTCGTTGCTGATTTTGCTGTGGATTAGCTTCAGCATGTTTTTTTTGGCAGGAGTCAAAATGCTGGCGCTAGGAGGTTTGGGAGCAGCGGGTGGTTTATTGTTATTGCTGTTGATCCTGACTTCTTCCTATCGTTTTGAGCGTCTATCAACCTATTTCAACCCTAGCGCAGACCCTTTGGGAAGCGGCTTTCATGTGCGGCAAATCACTTTGGCTTTGGCCAATGGTGGCTGGTTTGGCAGAGGAATCGGCAACTCTCAGCAGAAGTACGCCTATATCCCTGAAGCCAGTAGCGACTCGATTTTCGCTATCGTGGCAGAAGAGTTGGGATTTGTAGGCGCACTAGTGATTGTGGGTTTGTTGGTGGGCTATTTGCTGACGATTTATAAAATCAGCACCCATTTGGAAGAGAGAAGTTTTGCCCAGCTAGTAGTGTTGGGAATTTTTATGTGGCTCAGCGGACAGGTGTTACTGAACTTGTCAGCCGTGGTGGTGCTAGTACCACTCACTGGCTTACCCTTACCATTTTTTTCTTCAGGAGGTACCTCACTGATCATGACTCTTTTGGCAACTGGGGTGTGTTTGCGCATCTATCGCGAACAACTAACTTCGCATTCCCCCACCAGGAGAAGAAAGGTACAATAATTTTATGAAAATCTTGCTTACCGGAGGCCATCTTACTCCAGCGCTGTCTTTTATAGATTACGTCAGCAAGCACCATTCCCAAGAAAAACTAGTTTTTGTGGGTCGGGAGTTTAGTCAGGACGAGCTGCGTCAGGAGTCGGTAGAGCGCTATGAGGTGGAAAAAAGAAATCTGCCCTTCATTACTTTTCAAGCAGTCAGATTGGGCGGTAGTTTTTATCGCCGGCCCATCCAGAATTTGCGTAAATTTTTTGACAGCGTCAAACAAGCCAAAAAAATTCTCAGGCAACAAAAACCAGCAGTGATGTTGAGTTTTGGTGGCTATCTGGCAGTGCCCCTTGCTTTGGCGGCCAAGTCTTTACGCATCCCGATTGTGACTCACGAGCAAACAGCATCCAGTGGTTTGGCCAACCGCCTGATCGGTCGTTTGGCAGACAAAGTAGCGGTTTCTTTTACTGAGACCTTGTCGGAGTTCCCTAGCAATAAAGCAGTGTTGACTGGCAATCCGCTACGAGCTGGTGTGTTTAGTAGTCGTCATCCTAAACCAGACTGGCTGCCGAGTAAATTAAACCAACCGCTAATCTTGGTTATGGGCGGCAACCAGGGCTCACAAGCCATCAATCAAGCGGTCGCCGACTCTCTCCCTGAGTTAACTAAAGATTGGATAGTGATACATCAGTGTGGCAAACCCACGGCGGATCAGCCCTACCAAGCAATCCTCAATCGAGAAAAGCAGCGTCTACCCAAAAAGCTGCAAAGCAATTACTTCATCAAAGAATGGATCGACGACCAAGATTTGTTTTGGTTGTATCGCCACGCTTTTTGCGCCATTTCCAGATCAGGGGCCAATGCCACCCAAGAACTAGCAGCCGCTGGTGTGCCTTCAATCTTGGTTCCTCTACCCAACTCTAGGGGAAACGAGCAAGCCAAGAATGCTCAGTGGTTGGTTAGAGCAGGCGGAGCGGTCTTGCTGGATCAGGCAGAATTAAGAGCTAGCACTCTCTTAAAATCTCTCGCCACCATGAAAACTCTTGAGCCAACCATCAGGAAAAACCTCAACCAAATCAGTATGCCAGAAAATGCTGCTGAGCAGCTTTATGAAGTAGTGGCTGGCGTAGTGAAAAAGTGAAAAACATAATTTTAAAGTTGCTGCCATTAGTGCTGGGATTGGTTTTGCTCTCTGTGGGCTTGTTTTTTTTGCCGATTCAGCGAGTAAGCTGTCGAACCAATAATGGCCAGACAGCAGACCAATCATTGGTTTGTGATCAGCTACAGCAGTTAGTCGGCACTCGGTTGCTGATGAGAGATTTTTTTAGAGATCAGCAGGTGGCAGAGCTGCTTTTTGTGCCCAGCACCCAAGAAAGCTATGACATTCAGGAAATTAGCAAGTCGCTGTCAGGAGAAGTTAGTTTGGTGTTGGCTGCTCGCCCCCCTCTTTATCGCACGCTGCAGGCCGGCGAGCCAGTGATGATTACTGAATCTGGAGGTGTTAGACAAAACAATAGTCAGGTTAAATTGCCTCTGGTTACTGACCAGCGGCCAGCCACAGAGCAGCAGTTAGTGGCCCATGATTTTTTGGCAGGTTTTTTGAGCTCACTGCCAGACTCAGCCAATCTGATTAGTGAAATCATCATCATTGACGACCAGCGAGTTGAGGTTTCAGTGAACGACTTTCC
>OMJP01000025.1 GCA_900299405.1 bacterium
CGAGAATCAGCGCCCGATCGTGGCACAAATCTACGGCACCACTCCAGAATTCTTCCGCCAAACAGCGACTGCGCTATGTGAAATGGGTTTCGATGGCATTGATATCAATATGGGTTGTCCTGCCAAAAGTGTCGCTCAAAGCGGTGCCGGAGCAGCTTTAATCAAGACCCCCAAACTAGCTAAAGAAATCGTCCGAGCCACCAAAGCCGGAGTAGAGGATTGGCAAAATGGTAAAACCTCAGCTGACTGTGAAAATATTACCGAACAATTAAGAGTAGAAATTAAAAAGAGATATTCCCGATTACCCAAGAAATACCAACAACACAATCGCCCCATCCCCGTGACGGTCAAAACTCGTGTCGGTTTTGACGTCAAAGTTGCTCGAGAGTGGATTCAGCATCTTTTGGAAGTTAATCCCGTGGCAATCGCCATTCACGGCCGCACTTTGCGTCAAGGCTATGGCGGTGAAGCTGATTGGAGCGAAATCGGACGCGCAGTCGAAACTGCCAAAGGCTCCGGCATCATGATCTTTGGCAATGGCGATGTGCAAAACCGCCAGCAAGCTCTGGAGAAAGTCAAACAATATGGCGTCGATGGCGTATTAATCGGCAGAGGAACTTTCGGCAATCCCTGGGTATTCAAAGATGAAGAAGTCGACATCACCACGAAAGCTCAAGTCACTTTGGAACACAGTCGCTATTTTGAGGAACTATTTAAAGACCGAGAAAATTACCGCTTTCTACCCATGCGCAAGCATCTCGGCTGGTACATCCGCAGCGTCGACAACGCTGCTGAAATCAGGAGAGAACTAATGCAAACTGAAAGCGCTGCTGAAGTCGAGAAAATCTTGAAAAAATATCAATTGCTGACCTAAACTGTATAATAGCCACCAAATGCCTGGTGAGAAGAATTTTCAAGCTGAGTTCAAGCGGCTCAATCCTGCCCAGCGTAAGGCGGTGGAAACCATCGATGGTCCGGTGATGGTGATTGCTGGTCCAGGAACTGGAAAAACCCAGGTTTTGACTGCTAGAATCGCTCAGATCCTCAAAAAAACAGACATCGAACCCCATAATATCTTGGCCCTGACCTTTACCGAAAGTGCTGCCAAAAACATGCGCGAGCGGTTGGTCGGCTTAATCGGTCGGGCTGGCTACTACGTGCAGATCAATACCTTTCACGCCTTCTGTCAGGAAGTCATCAGCAACCACCCCGAATACTTTCCCATCGAGCGAGAAAACGAGCCATTGTCAGATCTGGAAAGATACGAACTCTTTGAGGCAATTTTTGATGAGCTCAAGCTGGAACACATCAAGCCCCTCAACACTCCCTATTTTTATGTCAAAGACGCCATCGGCAGTATTTCTGACCTCAAAAGAGAAGGCATCAACGTCAAAGAATACCAACAATTGGTTGAAGAATGGCAAACGGAGCTGGAAACTCAAAAAGACGAACTGAGTAAAACAGCTTGGAATAAAGAACACAAACAACTCAACAAAAACCTAGAACTGGTCAAAGTTTATCAGTCTTATGAAAAAAGCCTCCGCACCAATAAACGCTACGATTTCGACGACATGATCGCTTTGGTAGTCGAGGCCTTTGAAAACCACGAGCTGCTGCTTCAGGAATACCAAGAAAGTCTGCAGTACGTGCTAGTCGACGAGTATCAGGACACCAACACCTCCCAAAACACCGTCGTCGATCTGCTGGTCAGCTACTGGCAGGATGAAACCGGTCAGCCCAACATCTTCGTCGTCGGCGATCCCAACCAGGCCATTTACCGCTTCCAGGGAGCCTCAGTGGAGAACATGCTAGGCTTTATCAAGCGCTACCCCAATGCCGAAGTCATTACTCTGGAAACAGGCTATCGCTCGCCCCAAAAAATCTACGACCTGGCGGCAGAGCTAATCAAAGAAAATCACCTGACACTCAGCGAGACAGATCAAAAACTCGCCATGAGCGCTCAGCTCGACAGCCCTCACGGCCAAGGCAAAGCTGTCGAGTTTTCCCAGCCAGCCTCTCAAGTACTGGAAGCCGTTCAGGTCGCGGAACAAATTAAAGAATTACTCAAAGGCGGTGCTGCTGAACAAGATATCGCCGTGCTTTACCGCAACAACTCTGACCGTGCTGAACTCATCGAAGTTTTTGATACTTGGCAAATTCCTTATGAAATCGAGGGTGGGGGAGATGCTTTGCGCGAAGACAGCATCCAGCAACTATTGGCTTTATTTCAGGTAATCCACGACCTGCGTGACGCCAGCGAAAATGAACTGTTTTATGAATTGCTTAACTACCCTTGGTTACAGCAAAAATTCTCTCTCGATCCCTTGCTGGTGATGAAAGTTGCCCGAGCCGCCGGTAAAAGCGGCGTGCCAATGCTGGAACTGGTTGAGCAAGGAGTAAAGCTCATCAACCACCACCACGAAGGACACGAGATCACCGATCAAGATCTAGAGCCACTACAAAACTGTTTTGATCAGCTCAAAAACTGGAGCGCCAGAGACGCCCAAATTACTTTCACCCAGTGGTTCGAAGAAGTAATCGATCAATCGGGCTATCTCGAATGGTTGCTAGAACAAGACAGCAAAATCTACCTGGTAATGGTGCTCAACTCACTGTTTTCCGAAATCAAAAAACTAGTCTCTCACAATCACCGTTTCAAACTCGCCGACCTGCTGCGAGCGATCGAGCTAATCCAAGAGCACCGGCTGCAAATCACGATCGAAGATCTCAACGTCCGGCGCCAGGCTGTCCAACTATCAACAGTCCACAAAGCCAAGGGCAGAGAGTGGGACTATGTCTTCCTCGTCCAAGTAATGGATAAAAAATGGGGCAACAGCCGCAACAGAGAACTAATCAAGCTGCCAGAATCAATTCTGCAGAACACCGATCTCTCCAGCAAAGAGCGTAACGAAGACGAGCGTCGGTTGTTTTACGTCGCTCTGACCAGAGGAAAAAAGCAGGTTTTCATTTCTTCACCAGAAACCGTCATCAGCGAGGGGCAAACTAGAGATGTAGTGCCAAGCATGTTTGTCGCCGAGATGCAGGAGCTCGATTCCGAAGAAAAACTATTCCAAGTGGTTGATCATCAGCAAATTCACCAACAAGCCGACCAGCATTTGGCCAAATTGCTCGAGCCAAACCAAGCGCTAATCACTGCAGATACTCAAAAAACTTATCTGCGCTGGCTGCTCGACAATTTCCGCTGGTCGCCCACCGCTCTCGATGCCTATCTCAAAGATCCAGAAGAATTCATTCACTACAACTTACTGCGCGTGCCTCGGGCAAAAGCCTTGCCATTCTCTTTTGGTACTGCGGTGCATAGCGCTCTCGAAAAGCACTACCAGGCTTTGCAGCAAGAGGGGAAACTACTATCCGTTGATCAACTATTGAAATACTTCGAGCAAGCTCTTTCCCAAGAAATCTTGACCAAAAACGAGTTCGAAGATCGTCTCAAGTTCGGTAAAGAAATTCTCAGCCAATACCACCAGTATTATCAGGGAGATAAAGCCCAACCCCTGCTCATCGAGCGTTTTTTCGGTAGCGGTAAACAGAAAGTGGTGCTCGATGATATCTTGCTGACAGGCCGCATTGATCGAATAGACTGGCTGAACCAAAAAGCCAAGACTGTCAAAGTAGTCGACTACAAAACCGGTCGAGCCAAAAGCGCCAACGAAATCGAAGGCAAAACTGCTTCGACCAAATTATCCGAAAGAGAGCAGCAACTACCCGACAGTATCAAAGGCTCATATAAAAGACAGTTATTATTTTATAAACTACTCACCGTGCTTGATAAAACTTTCCCTTATGAGGTAGTAGAGGGGGAGTTTGATTTCATTCAGCCTAGCGATAGCGGCAGTTTTTTCCGACGTAATTTTTCTCTAGTAAAAGAAGATGTAACTGATTTAAAAAACCTCATCAAAGAAGTGGTTTCCGAACTACGACAACAATGGTCATAAACTCCTAGATTTTTTAATGTTATAGGGAATCCTATAACTATTGCAATATTGTCCTATATAGTATATACTGTAATTCTAGTTTTGCTAAAGTTAATAAGTTGAGAAATGGATGGCATATGAAGATAGTTTTTATAGCGTCTTTGTACGAGAAGGAAGCTCGCCAGTTCCATTATTTGTCGATTGTAGATTTGCTGGAAAGCCTGGGTCATCAGGTCATTCATCAGCACATTACCCAGCCTCAAGCCACTATTGAACAACTTACCAGCTCTCAACCCAGCAATATCAAGTTTCACCAAAAAATCCTTAAACTAATCAAGAGTTCAGACTTGGTTGTGGCTGAAGTCACCAAACAAAGCGTTGGCGTCGGCTTCACTATCGCTGAGGCTCTAAAGGCTGACAAACCAGTGCTCGCTCTCAGTTCAGGAGAGATTCCGCCCATTACCAACTTCCTGGAAAAGCATGATCTGTTGCTTGTGCATCACTATCCCAATATTCGCCAGCTCGAAGATGAGCTGGCTTTTTTATTGACCCAAATCGAGCCTCGCAAAGACAAAAAATTCAATATGTTTTTGTCGCTGGAGTTAGATCAATACTTGCTTGAGGCTGCGACCAACAAGAAGTTATCAAAATCAGAATACCTTCGTCGTCTGATAGAAAAAGACCAACAACAAACAGCAGCTCTAGCCAAAGGCTAGTTTTTTGCTTTATACTGGGTAATATGTTTGATTGGCTCTCTACCAAGAATAAAACTCAAGTAGTAATTTCTCCCAGTATCGTGGTCTTCACCATCGCTTTCCTGGGCTTTGTTTACTTCCTGTTTTCGATCAAAAACATTTTGATGCTGGTGTTCTTGGCTTTCATTCTAATGGTTGCTCTAAACCCAGCCGTCAATAGATTTCACAAAAAACTGCATTTACCTAGGGGACTGAGTATTACCTTGGCTTACGTGCTGTTCTTTTTCCTGATTGCTGCGGTAACTGCTTTGGTGTTACCACCCCTGACTAGTGAGTTGGTCAGACTAGTGAAAACCATTGATCTGCCTTATCTGCAAAGCATGATCGGTAGCAACTTTCAATTTTCCAATCTAGAAATTGGCAGCCTGGTCAATCAGTTCACCAGTTCGATTAATTTCCTGGTGAGTGCCGTTACCAGTACTTTCACGAGTATCTTCACCTTTATTACCCTAATGATTATTTCTTTTTACTTGATGCTTGATCGTCCTAATTTGTACAAGAAGGCATCATGGTTTGCTAAAAATAAAAAACAAATAGCCCAAGCTGAAGAATTTATTGACAGTCTGGAAAAACAATTGGGAGGTTGGGTGAGGGGACAAGTCATTCTGATGGCTTCGATTGCTTTGATGACTTATTTTGCTCTGACCATTCTGCAGATTCCGTTTGCTTTACCCCTGGCGATTATTGCTGGTTTGTTGGAAATCTTGCCCAATCTTGGCCCAGTGGTCTCGGCCGTTCCGGCGATCGCAATTGCTTATATCAATTTTGGTCCTGGTATGGCGGTGGCGATGGTGGTGCTTTACACCGTTATTCAGCAACTGGAAGGCAATCTACTGGTTCCCAAAATCATGCGTAAAAATGCTCATGTTAATCCGCTAGTTTCAATCGTTTCTATCTTGATCGGGCTACAACTGGGCGGGGTGATCGGAGCTTTGCTAGCTATTCCCGTCTATATCACGCTGAGAGCCGTCTATTCTGCTTGGAGAAATTCTCACTCGTAAATTGCCAGTTTTCTCTGATGAGTAAGATATAATGCCGCTGATGGCAAAAAGTAGTTTGGCTGTTTATGCGTTTTCTGGCGATCCGATCACCTTCGGACATCTGGATATCATCGTGAGAGCCAAAAAGCTGTTTTCCAGAGTGATCGTCGCCATCGGCACCAACCCTGACAAATCCTATACTTTCAGCCTCAAAGAGCGCGTTCAGCTCGCCAAACAAGCCACCGCTCATCTGGATAAAGTCAAAGTGGTAAGTTTTGATGGCTTACTAGTCGATTTTGCTTATGAGCAGGGCGCTACAGCGATTGTCAAAGGGGTGCGCGACGTATCTGATTTCCAATATGAACAAACCCTGAACAGTGTGGGTCTTAGCCAAAATCATGGCATCGAGACCGTGATTCTCTTTGCCCGCCCAGAGCTGGCACATATTAGTTCCAGCGCTGTCAAAGACCTACAACGAGCCCAGGGACTAGTTCAAGACTATGTGTCTTTGGCAGTGAAAGTAGCTTTGGAGCATAAAATTTCTGGTCAAACCATCATCGGCATCACCGGTGAGATTGCCAGCGGTAAAACCTATCTGGCAGAAAAACTCACTGAGTTTGGCGAAAAGCAGGGCAGAGAACTACATAATATTGATTTAGATCAGCTTGCTCACCAGATTCAGGATGAACTAACCGAGCCGCAGTATCAACAAGTGCGCCAACAAATCATCGACGAGTTTGGCAAAGAAATAAAAAAGAAAAATGGTTCGATCAATCGTCAAAAACTGGGAGAGCTTGTTTTCTCCGACAGAGAAAAACTGGACAGACTAAACCAAATCATGTGGAAGCCAGTGTTGGTGCGCCTGCGTCGTGAGCTGCAAGGTAAACAAGGAATCATCCTCATTAACAGCGCCTTGCTGGCAGAAGCTGATCTGCTGGCGGTCTGTAACAATCGCATTGTTCTCACCGAAGTAGACGAAAAAACCCAGAGGAAAAGACTAAAAGATCGTGGCTTGGATGCCAAGCAAATCAAGCGCCGGCTTGATTCTCAATTTACTGCTGGCAAAAAGAGAGAGTTGATTGAACAAGCCCTCCAAAAAGACTTTTTTGGTACCTTGTGGCAAGTGTCTGATCAGGCTGATCTGGAACAATTTGCCAAGGAATTACTGACAGAGATTTCTTAATCTTCAAAACTCTTGTGCCAAGCTGAGGAGTCGAACCTCAATCTCATGTTTTTCAGACACGCGCCGTGACCACCTTGGCTAGCTTGGCTCTACAATACGATTGTTAATTTTCGTGGACTCGAGAGGGCTCGAACCTCTGACCTTCCGGATGTAAACCGGACGCTCTAACCAACTGAGCTACGAGTCCCAATCTAGTTGGTAGTTAATAGTTGATAGACGCTTAGTCTTAACTATGAACTCTTAACTAGTTCCGTGCCCAGGAGAGGATTTGAACCTCCAAGGATTGCTCCATACGCACCTCAAGCGTACGCGTCTACCAATTTCGCCACCTGGGCTCAAAACTCTCCGGGGGCAATGAGCGAGAAACGGGACTCGAACCCGCGACCTTCTCCTTGGCAAGGAGACGCTCTAGCCAACTGAGCTATTCTCGCTTTTTAACTTAATTTTTTAAGTTGCTTAACCAGTCCTAACCAGTTAAGGTTACCAATTATATAACATTTGTGCCAGAGGTGGGACTTGAACCCACACGCCCGCAAGGAGCACTAGTTCCTGAAACTAGCCTGTCTACCAATTCCAGCACTCTGGCGAAAACAAGACCCTATTATAACAGTGAATTAGCGCATTATCGTCGCTTTTAGACGTTGGAAAGCGGGGAACTTACGACGGAAAGCCATCATGATCACATCTACCGCCTCATCGATAGAGTAGTGAGTGGTGTTTAGGGTAATGTCGTAGGCATTGCTTTTGTTTAGGTCTTGCTTAAAGTAGGTTTTGACAAACTCGGTTCGTTCTTTTTCTACCCGAGCAATCACTTCTTTGGCCTTTTCTTCGTTGAAACCTTCAAACTCCATCGCTCGCTGCACCCGTACGTCGTAGGGAGCTACAATGTTGACGTGCAATCCTCTGGCAAAGGGAGTAATAAAGTTGCCTCCTCTTCCTAAGATAATGCAGTTGCCCTCGTGGGCAAAAGTGAGAATGACCCGACTTAGTTCTTTGGCAAAGCGATTGCCATCGACATATTCTGGGTTGAGCACTGAATGAACGATGTCGTTCACGTAGGTGCGGCCTTTTTCATCGATGCGCTTGATGATTGCTTTACGCTTTCTGGTAGATTTGGCTACTTCGTCAACAATTGACTCATCGCGCACCCGGAAATTTAGTTTTTCACCCAGCCTTCTGGCGATCGGTGCGCCACCGCTGCCCGGTTCGCGAGCGATGGTGATAAACGGTCTTTCAAAAAAATGTTCCTCAGAATCAGCTTCTTTGAGTAGCTGATCTTTGATGTTCAGAGTAGAAACAATTTTGTTGACGAGGGGATAGTAATCGATTTTCATTTGCCACAGTATAACCCATTTTCAGGATTTTTTAATGTTTCGTTTGGGATTTGTTCGGTATTTAAATAAACCTCCAGACAAGATAAAAATGTTATAATCTGGAGATACGCGCCCGTGGCCTAATGGATAGGGCACTTGTCTTCGGAACAAGGTTTGTACAGGTTCAAGTCCTGTCGGGCGCACAAATATATAGAGAGCTCGAATCCCTCCTGAGGCACGTTATTATTCTTCGCTTGCTTCCGTCCTAGTAGAAACAAAATCTTTATAGTCTGAATCGGGATCATAAATGCTATACGAAAACTCGATTTCACCAGGATCTTCTTCGGGCTGTTCTTTTTTAGCCTTTTTTGTTTTTTTGGTTAAATATTGAGCCCTGTCTGCTGCCTCCAGCAGTGTTTCAACACTTAAATTATCTTTGGGTATTTGGCTGGCTGAAGCAAAGCCAAAACTTGCACTTAGGTTAAATAATAACTCTCTGGTATTTTTTTCAGCAATGTTGGTGTTTTGTTTTTCAAGACCTTCGATGATTCTTTCTACCACAAGTTTCGCTACTTCGAGGTTGGTAGAAAGCAACAACACAAATTCATCTCCTCCATACCGGTATATACTGTCCATCAGACGAGTGGTGTTGACAATGGTTCGATAAAAACTTTTGATAGCAACATCACCAACAACGTGCCCATAAGTGTCATTGATTTTTTTAAGACCGCCCAAATCCATAATCACTAGAGTAAAATCCTGACCAGTTTTGGAGTAGTTTTCAAAATGAGTATTAAAGTCCTTGCCAAATCTAAACCTGTTCAAAGAGCCAGTAAGAGAGTCTGTTTCTGACTCGCGCTCAGCTTCTTCAAACTTCCTGTCCTTGTCAGCCAATCGCTCAGCAGCAACAACCATAAATTTCAAGGCCGATGGCGGTCCATTTTGATAGCTTTCCATTAATCCTTGTCGTAAAGAGGATTCTCGAGCACCATCCTTCAATAGCTTCTGTCTAACGTCATAAAGCCTAATAATTAAATCAGCAGCAGCAGCAGCAACTTTCTTTTCCCCAGCAACGCGAAGGTCATCCAGCAGCAGCAACATTGCCTGACGAAAGTCTTCATTTTCTTTGCTCAGTTCTTTCAATGGTGGTTGAAGTTCGTTTCTATTTAAATTTTCTGAGACGATTTAATTTTAACCAAATATTAATAATAATGATAGGACTCCAGGCTAGCAATCTCTAGAGAAAAAAAGTACAATACCAGTCGGTGGGCGGGCCAGTAGCTCAGTTGGTTAGAGCATCTGCCTCTTAAGCAGAGTGTCGTGAGTTCGAGTCTCACCTGGCTCACAAAGAAATTTTATAGGGTTGGAGTGTACTTAAATGCTTTTTTAAATGCTTTTAGCAATTTTTCAAATTTGTATTTACTTTGAATTCTTTCAGCCTTCAGATCTCTTAGCTTGGCGATAACTTCCATCTCAAAATTTCGCCAATCATTGGCTTCCCCAAAACCCAATCCGGGCTTCATCAATCTATGAAACAGCATCTCTGCTTTCATATCAATTTCTAGTACTTCAGGAGTGAAATCTCCTTTTCCAAAAACATTTTTGAGTAGTTCGGGTGGCCAACCGCCCATTTGTTCGTGCTGTGGCATAAGAGCGAAATTGTAACACAAGCGTTTTACATGCGCTATAATACTGCCATGAAAGTCATCTCTGGCTCTTCGAATCCCCAACTGGCAAAAAATATTGCCCAGCAGCTAAAGACTGACTTGATTCCCTGCAAGATCGATAAGTTTGCCAATGGCGAAAAACGCATCATGGTCGATGCTGGTGCCCGCGGACAAAAAATTCTGCTGGTGCAATCGTTTTCCAAGCCGGTAGATGAGCACATCATCGAAACTTTGCTGATCGCAGACGCTCTGGAAAGACTGGGGGTGAAAAGCATTGAGTTGTTTGTGCCTTGGTTCGGTTACTCATTCCAAGACAAGGTTTTCCTGCCGGGTGAACCTTTGTCTGCTAAGGTGGTAGCTCGAATCTTGAGCGAAACATCGATCAATAAAGCCTACCTGCTAGACCTGCACAACATCAGCATTCCAGGATTTTTCTCGATTCCTACTTATCACCTAACAGCCATGGATGTCTTTGCTCAGCACGTCCAGAAAAAATACAAACTCAGCAATACTCTGGTCGTCAGCCCAGATTATGGCGGGCTGAAGAGAGCGAGAGCTTTTGCTGATATTCTCGATCTCGATCTGGCCAGTGTCGAAAAAAGGCGCAATCTCAAAACCGGCGAAGTTACTACCTCCAAACTCGATGGGGAAGTGGAGGGTAAAAACGTTTTGATTTTTGACGACGCTATTTTGTCCGGCGGCACTACCGTCGAAGTTTCCAAGTTTCTCAAAGACCACGGAGCCAAAAAAATTCATTTCTTTGCCACCCATGGAGTCTTTACTGGCGAGGCCATCAAAGATCTGCAAAAATCCCCAGTAGACAGCGTCACCATTACCAATTCTATTTATCAGGATAAATTACCTGGAAAAATCGCTGTTCTAGATATCTCATCTTCTCTGGTAGAAAATTTGTCATAGTAGCACTACAATAACTATTTTCCTCGCAAAAAAGGAGAATTATGAATCAAGCGCAGCTGCGTAATATCGCTATTATCGCCCATGTAGACCACGGTAAAACCACACTAGTGGATGCCATGCTAAAGCAAACCAAAACTTTTGCCGATCATCAAAAAGAGAATCAGGCCACCACCATCATGGATTCTAATGAACTCGAGAGAGAAAAAGGCGTCACTATTCTGGCCAAAAATACCGCAGTTTTCTGGCAGGACTACAAAATTAATATCTTGGATACTCCAGGACATGCCGACTTTTCTGGTGAAGTAGAGCGAGTGCTGAATATGGCAGATGGTTGTATTCTCTTGGTGGATGCCGCCGAAGGGGTGCTGTCACAAACTCGGTTTGTCTTGAGACTGGCTCTAGAATTGGGGCTGGTACCCATCGTGCTGATCAATAAAGTAGATCGTAAAGATCAGCGGGTCAAAGAAGTAGAGCAAGAAATTGGTGATTTGTTTTTGGAACTAGCCACCCAAGATTTTCAGCTAGATTTTCCTGTTCTGTATGGTCGAGGAATAGAGGGGATTGTTGGCAGAGAAACAACAGAGCAGTCAGATTATTCACTTAATATTACTGATAGCACTGACTTGGCACCACTGTTTGAAACGATTGTCGAAAAAATTCCTGCACCAGTTGGCGATCAAAACGCACCACTGCAGCTTCAGGTTAATTCTCTAGACTGGGATCAGCACAAAGGCAGAATTGCGATCGGGAGAATTTTCCAAGGAACGGCTGAGGTGGGCCAGCAGGTTGCTTTGCTGCGCACTAACGGCGAATCTATTAAAACCACGATCGGTTACCTATTCAATCATTTCGGTTTGGAAAGAAAAGAGGTAGAAAAAGCCACCGCTGGAGAAATAGTGGCAGTGGCAGGCATTGATGATCCCGGCATCGGTGACACCATTGCTGACGCCAATCAACCCGTAGCCTTACCCCAAATGTCGATTTCTGAACCAACAGTAAAAATGCAGCTAATGATTAACACTTCGCCATTTGCTGGCTTGGAGGCAGAATTTTCCACTGCTCGGCAGCTACAGAATCGTCTCAAACAAGAACTAGAGACAAATGTTGGCCTGCGAGTGCTCCCCGGCACTAGTGCAGAAAACATGATTATCGTAGGTAGGGGGGAACTACACTTGGCAATCTTGATCGAGACTATGCGTCGCGAGGGCTTTGAGTTTGCTCTCTCTCGTCCCCAAGTGGTGCTGAAAGAGGAGGCCGGCCAAACCATGGAACCCTGGGAATACGTCACCATCGATGTTCCTGAGGATTACACTGGCAAAATTACTTCTAGCATGTCCCAGCGTCGAGGAAATTTGAAAAACATGCACCACACCAAAAGCGGAGTGCGTTTTGAATACGAAATCTCTACTGCTAATCTGATCGGTTATCGCAGCGAACTGCTAACTGCCACTTCCGGAGCTGGGCTGCTAAACAACACTTTCTTGGAGTACAGACCTTTATCGCAAAGAGCTGATGTTGTCAGAGGAGGCGCCATGATCGCTCACGAAACAGGTTCTGTGACTGCCTACTCACTAGAAAAAGCTCAGCAAAGGGGAAAGTTATTTGTGGATCCTGGAGACAGGGTTTACGCTGGTCAGGTAGTGGGTATTCACAAACGCTTGGAAGATATCACTATGAATGTAGTGCGCGGAAAAAAACTAACCAACATGCGTGCAGCCAGTGCCGACGCCACCGTAGTGCTAGCCCCTGCTTGGAAGCCATCTTTGGAACAATTTTTGACAATCATCGGTGAAAAAGAAGTGCTGGAAGTTACCCCACAAAGCTTGAGATTGAGAAGTCTTCAATAAAATACTAGTTTCATATACAATTGACCATATCAGGAAGAATTATGAAAATGTCTCGTTTGGCGTTTACGCCACTAAAAAATCCACCAGCTAATGCTGACACCATCAACCATCAGTTACTAGTTCAAGCTGGTTTTGTTCGACAGCTAATGGCCGGAGTTTACATTTACACTCCTATGGGCTTGCGGGTGCTGAATAAAATTCGCAGCGTCATTCGTGAAGAAATGAATGCCATCGGCGGGCAAGAGGTCTTGATGCCTTCACTGCACCCCAAACAAAACTGGGTTCAAACAGGAGCTTGGGATAGTGTCGATGTGTTGTTCAAACTAGATAGTCGCACTGGCAAAGAATATGCCCTAGGACAAAGCCACGAAGAAATTGTTACCCCACTCGCTAAAGAAATGATCAAGAGCTACAAAGACTTACCTTTGGCTTTGTATCAAATTCACTGGAAATTCCGTGATGAGCTTAGAGCAAAGTCAGGAATTTTGCGCGGCCGAGAATTCGAAATGAAAGACATGTACAGCTTCCACGAAAACCAAGAAGATTTTGAGAGGTTTTATGAAGAAGTGAAAAAAGCCTACTTACGAGCCTATGACAAAATTGACTTAGTGGCCAAAGTAACTGAGGCTTCTGGAGGAGGATTTTCTAACAAAATCTCTTACGAATTTATGGTGCTCACCGACGCCGGTGAGGATGACATTTATTACTGCCCTTCATGTGAGTTCTGTGTAAACAGCGAAATAGCCAAACAAAAAGTAGGGGATAGTTGTCCAAAATGTAACGAGGGTGAGTTGCTGGAGGCCAGGGCTTCAGAAGTTGGTAACGTTTTTGATCTAGGAACGAAATACAGTAAAGATTTTGAGGTTTTTTATGTCTACGCCGATGGCAGCAAGCAGCAACCTATCATGGGTTGCTATGGCTGGGGAACAACTAGAACAATGGGAGTGATTGTCGAAAAATCTCATGACGAACGAGGAATTATTTGGCCAGCAAGCGTAGCTCCTTATCAATTAGTTCTCGTTTCTTTGGCTGGCGCAGAACAACAAGCTCAAGGTCTCTACGACCAGCTAACCAAAGCCGGCGCGGAGGTGTTGTGGGATGATCGTGATGAGTCGCCTGGCAAAAAGTTTGCTGATGCTGATTTGATCGGCGTACCTGTCCGCTTGGTGGTCTCAGAAAAAACTGGTGACAAAGTGGAGTGGAAAAACAGAGCCAGTGACAAAACCGAGCTACTGACTGCCAAACAAGTCTTGGATAAACTCAGCTCCTAAGCTTCATTCTTTGCAGAAATTGCTGGAAATACTCCAACCTATAAGGAATTTTCTGTTCTTGATTCGAAAAAATTATAGATCTATCTATCAATCCTTTTTGCTTGTATTATTTTTCTAAATCACATCATATATTACTGTATACATCCCGGTGAGGACCCCACTGCAACACTCCCCCCAAGGACGTTGTGGTGGGCGTCTACTTCCGGGTTTTCTTGTATAATACCTCCATGGATTCTCGACCTCTTATTGCTACCCACCATGCTCCTGACCTGGATGCCGTGACCGCTGTTTGGCTGCTAAAGCGCTTCCATGCCCAAGACTTTGCCGATGCCAAAATCGGCTTCGTCAATCCTGGAGAAAAAATGAGCCTGGAAGATGCTCAAGCCTACGGCTCCCAACTGCACGAAATCACTTACGTCGATACCGGCTATGGCAAGTTCGATCATCATCAGCCAGAAAGAGCACAACAGAAAATCTGTGCCGCGACTTTGGTCTATGACCACGTTTGTGAGATTCACCCTGATCTCAAAGACGACCAAGCCCTCAAAACAATCGTAGATCTAGCCAATGATGTCGATCACTTTGGCGAAATCAACTGGCCTAAAGCTCAGCACCCCCGTTACTTGTTCATGATTCATGACTTGATTCGCGGCCATGAGTACACCGATCCCCACAACGATGACTCGCAGATGCATTTTGGTTTTCAGTGTTTGGACAATGCCTACGCCACTCTCACTCAGCACTTTAAAGCTCTGGAAATCATCAAAAACAAAGGTCAAGAAATAGCGATCAAAGATGGTAAAGCGCTAGCACTGCTGACGCGCAACGACGACACCATCAAGGTCGCCCAAAAACAGGGATATTTGCTAGTGGCTCGTAAAGACCCCAAACTCGGTCACATTCGCATCAAGGCTCAACCGGACGCTCCTTTTAATCTGGATGAGCTGGAAAAAAGAATCAGCGAAGAAGATAAAAAAGGCACTTGGTTCTACCATGGTAGCGGCAAAATGCTGCTCAATGGTTCCAAAAAGAATCGTGACCAGGTTCCCAGTCCACTGACTTTGGAACAAGTAGTTATTTTGATCAAGGAAATCTATGGCTAACTGTATTTTCTGCCAAATAGCTGCTGGACAAACTCCAGCTCACAAAATCTGGGAAGATGACGAGCATGTTGCTTTCCTCTCGATTTTTCCCAACACCAAAGGTTTCACCGTAGTAACTAGCAAACAACACCATGGCAGCTACGCTTTCGCACAAAGTGATGAGGTCTTGAGTAAGCTAATCCTCGCAACCAAAAAAGTGGCCCAAATTCTGGATAACTATTTCGACGATGTTTCCCGCTGTGGTATGTTTTTTGAAGGCTTTGGGGTAGACCATCTGCACAGTAAGCTTTTCCCCATGCATGGCACGGGCCAGATGTCCGACTGGCAAATGATCGAGAGCAAGAGCGACACCTATTTCGAAAAATATCCTGGCTACCTGTCATCCAACGACTCTCATCGAGCAGATGATGAAAAACTAGCTGAGTTGGCAGAAAATATCAGGAACAGCCACCAGGGCTGACAGATTACCAAGAGTAAGTTACAATACACACCTTGTATCAACTTGTAACCCAGAGGGGAGGTGAGAAACATGGCTATCGTAGTCAAAGCCAAAAAAGGCGACTCTACCAATGACGTGATTCGCAAATTCAAAAAAGCGAGCATCGCTTCTGGTGTGGTACAAAAAGCCAAGGACAGTCGCTATTACAAAAAACCTTCCAAAGTGAGAGCGGAAAAAACTGCTACTCGCAATCGTCTCAAAAGACGCGCTCGTTCACTAAAGAAAATGAAGAATATTTCTCCTCAGGTTATAAGTCGGATCAACCAAAAGTTGGGTAAGTCTTAATTTTCTACTTGGATTTCTTGCGAGGCTTGATTCTCGCTTTGATGCTGAACTCCCATTGATCGCCATCACTGGTATCAAAACTATTGGAGTTGGTCATCGAGTGGTAATTCACCAAGTGGTTGCTAAGGGTTTCTTCTAGTTCTTTTTGCTCTTCGCGCAGCTCATTGATTTTCACTTTGAGAGACATGGCTTCTGGATTAGAACTTAGCTGACTCTTACGCTCCTTAACTTTGATTGAGTGAGCTTTCATTTCCTCCTGAGCTTCAGAAAGATCGCCGTCATTGTCAAACACATCACGTAGCATTGTTCTGGTGCTTTTGAGATTGTCTTTGATTTCTTCCAGCTGGTTAGCTCGGCGCTCGATCAAGTTCTGTAGGGAAGTCAAAGTCTCGGCTAGTTGATCAGACTCCTCGGTCTCATCCAAAGCCTTGTTCGCCAAGTCCTCACCAGACTCAAGCTGTTCCTGCTCATCACCAGCCTCCAGAGCCTCTTGCTCTTCACCTTGTTCTAATTGGGGATCATCATTTGCCATAAAACCTTTCTAACAACTAGTGGGAATGGTTATAACAAGAGAAGTGAAGCAGAATCAATGGGAAAACTCTGCGAGCCCGACCGGGATCGAACCGGCGATCTCTTCCGTGACAGGGAAGCATGTTAACCACTACACCACGGGCCCTCGAAGGCGTAATTATACGCTAAGCTACATTGCAGTGCAATTTAGAAAGAAACAGCTGTTTTTGCCAGTAGAACAGGAAAATCGCGGCTGATTTTGTTATACTGAAAACAGTAATAACACAAAGGAAACCATGTTCAGTCCCTTAGTCATCGTGCTCGTATTAGTCGCTCTCTATGCAGTAGGAGTCTATAACTCGCTACAAACTCTAAAGACTCAGATCCAAGCCAGTATTCAGGAGATTGGTAATCAGTTGAAACGTCAAGCTTCTTTGATTCCGAACTTGAGCAATGCCGTCAAAGGCTATCTCAAACACGAAAAGGGCATTTTTAAAATGCTGACTGATGCCCGCAAAGCTGCAGAAAAAGCTGATAAATCAGGTAAAATCTCTGACATCGATAAAGCTTTGGACAGTATTCAGTCAGTTTTGCCTCAAATTCAGGTAGCCGTCGAAGACAACCCTGAATTGAAATCTGACGCTACCGTCACTAAGTTCATGGATGAGCTCACCGACACTGCTGACAAACTCAGTTATGCTCGTCGAACAGTCATCGACCTCAGCCAATCCTACAACCAAAAGCTGGTGGTTTTTCCCTCCAATTTGATTGCCGGATTATTTGGCTTCAAACAAGAGGCGGGTATTGCTACTCCTACCACTGGCAGTCACATGTCTGTCAGTCAGCAGGAAATGCGTGAACCAAAAGTCGACTTCGAAGAATAGTGGCTTGATCAAGCTATGACTCATTACCAGCTAGTATCGCGGAATAAATATAAATCTGGGGCAATTGTCCTGGTGTTTATTGTCTTTATCGTGGGGGCTGCTTATCTGATGACCCAGGCTTTTGGTTATGGCTTGGATGTCGTCGGTTGGGCGCTGGTTTTCTCAGGAATAACTTCCTTTGGCAGCTATTATTTCTCTGACAAGATTATCTTGAGTTTATCTGGAGCTAGAGAAGCAAACAGGGCAGAATTTTTTGATTTCTATACCGTCACCGAAAATATCTGTAGTGGTCAGAAGCTAAGGCTGCCCAAGCTTTATGTCATCGATGATAGTGCCATGAATGCTTTTGCCACCGGCAGAGATCCTGATCATGCAGTGGTGTGTGTCACCACAGGGCTGCTAAGTCGACTAAACCGAGCGGAAATCGAAGGAGTAGTAGCTCACGAACTAGCTCATATCAAAAACTACGACATTCGGCTAATGTCGATCGTCACGGTACTGGTTGGTCTGGTTGCCCTGCTTTCAGACTGGCTACTGCGGATGACCTACTGGCGGGGCAGAGGAAGAGATCGAGACGCCGGACAGATCCAAGCAATTATTTTCGTCGCTGGGCTGGTTTTGGCAATTCTCTCGCCATTGATTGCCCAGCTTATCAAGCTTGCTATTTCTCGTCGCAGAGAATTTCTGGCAGACGCTGCTGGGGTAGCCATGACCAAAAACCCTGGAGGGTTAATTAATGCCCTACAGAAGTTGGACCGCGATCGTGAGCCCCTAGAGGCCGCTAACAAAGCTACCGCTCATCTGTATATTTCTGATCCTTTAAAAAACTCCAAAGGAGCTGTGCATTTGTTCGCCAAGATGTTTGCCACCCATCCGCCAATAGAAGAAAGAGTCGCAGCACTGAAAAATATCAGCTAATCCCCTGAAAACCCTCAAGAGATCTGCTATACTACCAGACGTGTCGAAAAAATCAGTCACTGCAAAAGACGTTCATCACATCAGCCAACTAGCACAAATTCCTATCACCGAAAAAGAAAGCAAGGAGCTAGCTAAGGCGTTTGTTGAAACTTTCAATGTCATCGACCAGCTGCAATCCCTAAATGTCAGCCAAACAGATATTACTTACCAGGTAACTGGTTTGGAGAATAATTGGCGAGAAGATGCCGTAGATAAAAAAGTCATGTTTTCTCAAAAAGAAGCCTTACAAAATGCTAAAAAAACCCACCAAGGATATTTTGTGGTACCAAAAATTTTAGAGGCCAAGGACACTTGATGTTGAATCAGCTAACTTTGACTCAGACTATCGAGGGGTTAAAGAAAAATCAGTTTTCTTTAGATGAGCTGTATCAGGCAGTTGATCAAGCCATCGGCAAAAAAAACAAAAAACTCAATGCCTATCTAACCCTCAATGAAAAATCACTAGCAACCGCTAAAAAACAGTCTAAAAAGGCCTTGATGGGGGTGCCAATTGCAGTCAAAGACAATTTCTGTACCGCTGAACTGCGAACGACCGCCTCTTCCAAAGTTTTGGACAACTTTCAGCCACCTTTCAATGCCACAGTTGTAAACAAACTAGAGGAAAATGGTGGGGTAGTACTAGGAAAAACCAATCTCGATGCCTGGGCCCATGGATCTTCTACTGAAACCAGTGATTACGGTCGCACATTGAACCCCAGAAACACCGATTATCTGCCAGGTGGATCTTCTGGTGGTAGCGCAGCTGCTGTGGCAGCAGACATGTGTATCGCCGCGATTGGTAGTGAAACAGCGGGCTCAATTCGTCAGCCAGCTGCTTGGTGTGGCGCTGTGGGAGTTAAGCCAACTTATGGTCGAGTTAGCCGCTATGGAGTGGCAGCCATGGCTTCATCCACCGATAGCCCAGGCCCAATTACCAAAACCGTAGAGGATGGCGCCGTGCTGCTCAACGCTATTGCCGGACACGACCCTTTGGATGCCACCACTAACGAAGAGAAGTCCCCAGACTTTACCAAGCTAATTGGTAAAAGTATTAAGGGCTTAAAGATTGGCTATATTTACCACGATACTGAAGGCCTGGAAATGGTAAACGAAAAACTAGAATCTCAACTACCAGTACTAGAGAAATTGGGAGCTAAAGTAGAAAAGGCCTCAGCCCTAGATCCTCACTATGCGATCGGTGTTTATACAGTAGTGCAGCGAGCAGAGGTGAGCAGCAATCTGGCTAGGTATGACGGCATTCGCTATGGCAACGATCGTTCTTATTTCTGTCATGAAGCTAAAAAAAGACAAATGCTAGGAACTTACACCATCAGTAGAGCGACCGAAATTAATACTTATCAGCTGGCACAAAAAGTGCGCACCCTCTTTGTGGAAGATATGAAAAAACTGTTTAGTAAATATGACATCTTGGTTTCCGCAACTTCTCCTGGTTTTGCAAAAAAAATCGGTGCTACCGAAGGATCCGCCATGTTTGGTGAGCTGGAAGACATGCTCTTGGAGCCAAGCTCAATCACTGGTTATCCAGGAATTAACGTGCCTTTTTATCATGATCCCCAAACAAACCTATTTTTGGGAATGAGTCTAGTGGTGCCAATGTGGGAAGAGCAAAAAATGTTCCATGTGGCTGACGCTTTCGAAAAAAACACTGATTGGAATACTTGGAGGAAGCAGTCATGAGCTGGCAAGACAAATACAAACCAGTCATCGGTCTGGAGACACACGCTGAGCTCAAAACAGCTTCGAAAATGTTTTGTGGCTGCGTAAATGATCCTTTTGGCGCTAAACAACCCAATAGCCATACCTGTCCAGTGTGTCTGGGAATGCCCGGTGGCTTACCAGTGCCCAACAAAAAAGCCATTGAGTGGACTCTAAAAATCGGCCTAGCTACTGACTGTGAGGTTAATCTGTTTTCAAAATTTGATCGCAAGCATTACTTCTATCCTGATTTGGCCAAAGGCTATCAGATCAGCCAGTATGACCTGCCTTTTTGTTATGGTGGCAAGCTAGAAACTAGCCAGGGAATCATAGGAATTCGTCGTGTCCATTTAGAAGAAGATACTGCCAAATTGCTCCACAAAAAAATCGACGGTAAAGATGTCAGCCTCATTGATTTCAACCGCAGCGGAGTGCCTTTGGTAGAGATCGTCACTGAACCAGACATCAGAAATGGTGCTCAAGCCAAAGAATATGGTAAAAAAATGCGCCAATTACTGCGCTACTTGGATGTCGCTGACTGCGATATGGAGCAAGGAGGCATGCGCCTCGAAGCCAATATTTCACTGCGCAAAAAAGGTACCAAAGAGCTGCCCAGCTACAAAGTCGAGATCAAAAACATCAATTCTTTCCGCTTTATGGAGCAGGCAATCGATTACGAACTAGAACGTCAGGCAAAAATTCTTGATTCAGGAGAAACGCCTCAGCAGGAAACCCGTGGCTGGGACGCGACCAAAAATCAAACCTTCTCTCAGCGTAGCAAAGAAGAAGCCGAAGATTATCGTTACTTCCCAGAACCAGATATTCCGCCAATTCGCTTCACTGAAGATCAGGTTGAAAAAATCAAATCAGCATTACCAGAAACACCTCAGCAGGTTGCCGGCAGGTGGGAAAAAGACTATGAGCTAACTGCAGCTCAAGCCGCTCAATTATCTACAGTTGAGTCAGAGTCGGAGCTGGCCTGGCTTGATTCTATTTTGAAATTGCTCAATCAGCAAAAACTAGACATCCAGCTGTTTGCCAATGACCTGATTAACAAAAAACTCTCAGTCACTCAAAAACTAACTCCTGAAGAAGTGGTCAAGAGATTCGAAAGTCTGCACGCCACTGAAGAAATAGACGGCGGAGAGTTGGCGGGCTTAATCCAAGAAGTGCTCAAGAACAATCAGGATGCGGTCGAAAAATACCAAGCCGGAGAACAGCAAGTACTGGGTTTCTTGATGGGTCAGGTGCTAGGAAAAATCGATAAAAAACTCGATCCCAAACAAGTGCGTAATGCCCTGCAAACCGCTCTTGAAGACTGATTATAACTATGCCATTCTGAGGTAGCTTATGTCTGATTTCGTCCATTTGCACGTTCACACCGAATACTCCATGCTGGATGGTCTGTCCAAGATTCCTGACCTTTTGGAGCAAGTCAAAAAACATGGACAAAAAGCCGTCGCTCTGACTGATCATGGCGGGATGTACGGAGCAATTGCTTTTTATAACGCTTGCCGTGATAAAGGCATCAAGCCGATCGTCGGCTGCGAGCTGTACTTGGCAGAAAAATCTCGTAAAGACAAACAAACTAAACTGGGTGACGATCAAGCTCACCTCACCGTCATTGCCCAAAACTACACCGGCTATAAAAACCTGATGAAACTAGTTTCGATAGCCAATTTGGAAGGTTTTTCCTATCGACCTAGAGTTGATGAAGAAGTTTTGGAAGAACTTAGTGAGGGTTTGATTGTGCTGAGCGGCTGCATGAACAGTGTCTTCAATAAATTATTGCGAGAAAAAAAAGATAAAACCGCGCTAAAAAAGATAAAAAAATACCAAAAAATATTCGGCGATCGTTTTTATATCGAGCTGCAAAATCATCCCAATGTGGCAGAACTCAAAGAGCTCAATGATAAATTAGTGAAAATCTCCCGTGACTTAAACATTCCTTTAGTAGCTACCAACGATGTCCATTACGTTCATGAGGAAGAAGCTGAGGGCCAAGACGCCTTGCTGTGTGTCCAAACTCGTAAATTAATCTCTGATGATAAACGGATGAAAATGATTGATACACCAGAGTTTTATCTCAAGTCTACTGAGGAAATGCAGGATCTGTTTGCTGATTATCCTGAAGCAGTCGAAAACACCGTCAAAATCGCCGAACGCTGTGACTTGGAAATTCCCACCGGTCAGCTAATCTTTCCTGAATTTCCTTTGCCCAAAGGCGAGACCGCAGAATCATGGCTGGAGAAAAAGGCTTATGAAGGACTAGACCAAAAATTTTCCCAGCGCAGCAAAGAACTCACCGAGAGAATTGATTACGAACTAGGCATCATCAATGATAAAGGTTATGCCACTTACTTTTTGATTACCCAGGATTTTGTTAACTGGGCCAAAGAACAAGGAATCGGTGTTGGTCCAGGTCGTGGCTCAGCTGCCGGGTCACTGGTTTCTTACTGTCTGGGAATTACGATGCTTAATCCGCTGGAGCACGGCCTACCCTTTGAGCGGTTCCTAAACCCCGAGCGTCCCACGCCACCTGATGTTGATATCGATTTCGCTGATGACCGCCGTGAAGAAGTCATCGAGTACGTTGCCAATAAATATGGACATGATCACATCGCCCATGTGATTACTTTCGGACGGATGGAGGCCCGCGTGGCTGTTCGAGATATTGGTCGGGTGCTGGGTATGCCCTATGAAGATCCTGACCGGATTGCCAAACTAATTCCCAATGTTCCTGGAAAAAAGACCAGCATTGCTTCAGCAATTCGCAGCGTACCTGATTTGGGAGAGTACTACAAACAACCGCGCTTCAAAAAACTTATGGACTTGGCACAGCAGGTAGAGGGCACCATTCGCCACAGCAGTGTTCACGCCGCAGCCATCGTGATCGCCGACAAGCCTTTGCCAGAATATACCCCAATTCAGAAAGACAACCGCTCCGGAAAAATGATTACTCAGTACGACATGTATTCCTTGGACTGTAACATCGATGACGACGCTATCGGTCTACTGAAATTCGACTTTTTGGGACTGCGCAACCTGTCGACTATCCAAACCGCGGTAAATCTAATCAAAAAATACCAAGGCAAAGAAATCGACATAGAAGAGTTACCTTTAGACGACAAAAAAACCTACGAATTGCTCTCTTCTGGAGAAACCACTGGTATTTTCCAGATGGAATCGGGCGGCATGAGAAGGGTAGCCAAAACCCTGCAGCCATCACAATTCTCTGATATTTCAGCTATTTTGGCCCTGTATCGCCCTGGTCCGATGGACCTGATTCCACGGTTTATCGAAGGCAAACACAATCCCAAAAGCGTGCAGTATCCTCACGAATCTTTGAAAGAAATTCTTGAAGAAACTTACGGCATCATGGTCTACCAAGAGCAGGTGTTGGAGATTGTGCATCATATGGCCGGCTACACCATGGGCGAGGCCGACAACTTGCGTCGCGCAATCGGTAAAAAGAAGCGCAAAATTCTCGACAAAAATCGTGACCGCTTTATCAAAGAATCAGTCAAAAAAGGTTACAAGAAAAATGTGGCCGAAAAAGTCTGGGGCTTTATCGAAGCCTTTGCCGACTACGGTTTCAACAAAGCTCACGCTGCCAGTTACGCCATGATTGCCTACCAAACCGCTTACCTCAAAGCCAATTATCCGGTGGAGTACATGGCTGCCTTAATGAGCGTCGAGTCGAATGCCACCTCGGTCACTCGTGACGAAAAAGTAGCAGTCGCTATCGAGGCCAGTAGAGACATCGGCATCAAAGTCTTGCCCCCTGACATCAACCTATCAGACGAAACCTTTTCGATCGAAGAAAATAAAGAGTCTCTGGAGAACAAGGCTATTCGTTTCAGCATTGCCGCCATCAAAAACGTCGGCACTGCGGCTTTGGAAAACATCCTGGAAACCAGAAAAGAACTGGGCGGCGAATTTCACTCCTTTACCGAATTTGTCCACAAAACCGACGGTCGTAAGGTAAACAAGAAAGTTTTGGAAAGCCTAGTGCGCGTCGGCGCAATGGATTGTTTTGGCACTCGATCTAGTATGCTGGAAAACTTGGAATCAATTCGTCAAACAGCCGCTCAATTTCAATCAGACATCGATGGTCAGGACAACCTTTTTGCCAAAGTTTCATCCACTACTACGGCCATCAAGGACACTTTTCCGGAAATGAAAGAATATCCCGTCAAAGAGCTGCTGTCGTTCGAAAAAGAACTCTTGGGTATGTATTTGACTGATAATCCTCTGGCAGATCAGCTAGAGGAGGCCGCCAGTCGTTCCAACAAAAACATTGCGGAACTAGACGAAAACCTACATCAAGACAAAAGTTTTCTTTTCGGTGGCGTACTGTCCAGGGTCAAGGTCACCAACACCAAAAAAAATGGTGACGAAATGGCCTTTGGCACTCTGCAAGACTCAACCGGCAGCATTGAGATCGTCTTTTTTCCCAAAATTTATGAGGATGCAAAAAACTTGATTCAACAAGATGGGGTAGTGCTGATCAAAGCCAGAGTACAACTCAGAGAAGACGAGCTCAAGCTGGTGGCAGAGAAGGTCAGTGCTCCTAGCGCTGACGAAAGTCGACCCATCGCTGACAACGCCAAAGAAATATTCATTCCTCGCAAAACCGAAAAAGACACTTTAAAAAAACTAGGCCAACTACTCAAAAAACACCCTGGAGACACCAAAGTGGCTGTCTTGATTCCCAACGGTGGTAAACCAGAGAGAATGGTGTTGCCTTATGGAGTGGCTTGGGACGACAAACTAGAAAAAGAAGTCCAAAAAGTATTACAATAGCCCTATGAGCCTGCCCAAATACGATTCCAACAAAGTTGCCATTATTGGCTGTGGGCGCGTCGGCATGTCGACTGCTTTTGCACTGCTGCTGCGCGGCATTCCCAATGAGTTACTACTGATCGACCGCTCTGAGGCAAAAATCAAGGGTGAGGAGCTCGATCTCGAGCATGGAATGTCTTTCCTAGGTCACGCCAGGGTCCATGCTTCAGAAAACTACGAAGATCTCAAAGACACTGACGTAGTAATTATTGCTGCTGGCTGTTCACAGAAGCCAGGTGATACTAGGCTAGATCTCACTGACGGTAACAAAAAAATCATCCAGGATGTTATTCCCAAAATCGTCAAGTACGCTCCCGAGGCAATCATTATCATCATCAGCAACCCCGTAGATATTTTGGTCTACGAAGCCTACAAAATCTCCGGCCTACCAAAAGGGCAAATTTTTGGCACCGGTACCACGCTTGATACATCGAGATTTCGCTTTCATCTTTCGGAGTACTTGAAAGTCAGTCCCAAAAGCGTTCATGCCTATGTTCTTGGAGAACACGGTGATAGCTCTTTTCCAGCCATCAGTGGTGCGACTGTTGGCGGTCAAAGCTTGCTTTCGATGCCGAACATGACAGAAGAAAAAGCCAAAAATGCTTACCAAAAAACCAGAGACGCTGCCTACAAAATTATCGCCAGCAAAGGAGCAACTTATTATGCAATCGCGGTGGCAGCTTCAGATTTGGTGGAGGCGGTGCTCAGAAACGGCCAACAGGTTTTTCCGGTCTCGATTCCGCTGCATAACTACTACGGTCACAGTGGTGTGGCACTGAGCGTACCCTGTATCGTTGGTCGTAGTGGAGTGGAGCAGACTATCGAGATCAAGCTTTCCTGGGAAGAAAAACAGCAACTGGAAAAATCAGTCAATACTTTAAAACAGTTTTTATAAATAACTAACGTTCCAGTCTTTCACTGTTTCGTCGTCATTCATCGTCGCGTGAGCAAAAAAAGGAATCTTTCCGGAGGTAATATCTGGAAAACAGTGGTGCAGATCATCGACCAGTTCGTAATCGCTGGTCAGGACTTGGTCTTTGGGTAACCAAACTAACTGTCCTTCCGGATTCTCCATTCCTAGAGGGATTTCTTTGCTTGGCAGCTCTATCTTGAAAAAACACATCATCCAGTCATCTTCATAGCCGCCGGTCATTCTTACCACGCCAGCTAGCTTGATATCTTGTTCGTAAACCTCTAGCCCTGTTTCTTCTTTTGTTTCTCGAATGGCTGCTTCTAGAAAATTCTCTCCTGATTCTAGCTTGCCGCCAATACCGTTGAGCCGACCACTGTCTACCTTGTAATCAGTTTTTTTGGTGCGATGAACAAAGAGATAGTCGTCTCCGTGGTGCAAGAAGTTGGTAACTGAGTAAATAACTTTTTTCATTTAGATTTGACACTGTGGGCAGAAAAAAGTTCCTCGCCCGCCGAGTTTAATTTTTTCGATTGTTGCGCCACAATTTTGGCATGCCTCACCATCTCGTCCATAAACCATTAATTTTTCCTGATAGCCGCCAGCCAAGCCATCAGCATCAACGTATTTACCGTCAAAAGTAGTACCTCCAGCTTCAATGCCTTCTTCGATCACTTGCTTGATGGTTTTGGTCAGCTTGTTCCATTCTTGTTTCGTAAGTGATTTGGCCTGGCGCTGGGGATGAATCCCGGCATAAAACAGAGCTTCACTGGCATAAATGTTTCCCACTCCAGAAAGCAGAGCGTTGTTCATGATGGCTTGCTTGATTGCCACACTACGGTGACCCATAGATTTTTCGAGATATTCAGGAGTCACTTGGTCGGTGTTGGCATCTGGTCCATAGCGGTCAAATTCTTTTTCGATCGATTCCTGGTCCAGTTCCCGAATCCAGCCAAAAACACGCATATCGTTGAAAAACAGGGTAGAGCCATCCACAAAATCGATTACCACTCTGGTGTGCTTGCTGGGTAAGTCGCCAATCCAGTCACCAGTAGGGTGCCCGCCACCCACTTTAGTATCCTGACCCACAAACACCAGCTGCCCAGTCATTTTTAGGTGCACGAGCAGATCAGTATCAGTATCCAAGTGAATATGAATCATTTTTGCCCGACGAGAGACTTCAGCAATTGCCACATCTACCAAGCCTTTGGGCTTTCCCTGAAAACTCTTGTCGCGCAACACCCGCACTCGCTTGATCTTTTTGCCCGGTAAAACCTCTGCCAAGCGGCGCACAACTGTCTCGACTTCAGGAAGCTCTGGCACCCTTAACCTCCTTTTTATTCACCGTCACCAGCCAGGCACCGACAAAAATTGGTAGCGAGCCCAGCAAAATATTAATCGTTAATTTTTCTCCTAGCAGTAAAAAGGCCATCAGTGAGCCTGCGATTGGCTGAAGAAAAGTCATCATTGAGGCAGGAAGCGGTCCACCAAATTTGAGAGCATACTGATATACGAGATAAACACCCATTCCTCCACCGATACCAACAAATAGCAGTGAGATCCAAGTCATCATGTTCATGCCAGCAAACCAATCAGGATTGCTCAGTAAATCAGTCAAGGCAATTGGTGATAGAACTAAAGTAGTGAGTGCCACAAAAACAAAAGTAATAAACTGAACTGAGTGGTGCTCTTGGTGTTTTTTAATGAACAAGGAATACAAAGCAAAAGTTACCACGGCCGAAAATACCAAGAAATTACCCCATAGGGTTCCAGAATACTGGGTGGCTTGCTCCAAAGCAGGCAGACCGACCAAGAAAATGGCGCCAATCATTCCCAGTAATAATCCCCACGATTTACGAGTTGAAAGTTTTTGTTTGTAAATCAAATAACCAAATAGGGCTACTAAAATCGGAGTGAAAGCATACAAAAATCCTCCCATAATAGCAGTCGTTTCTTTAACGCCAAAAGCAAACAACACTACGTTGGTGACTGGCAAAAAAGACAAAAGAATTAATTGCTTCAAATGGGCTTTATCGATTTTTTTCAGCGAAATAAAAGGCAAAAGACAAATGGTAGATAGGAGAAACCTCAAAAAAGTAAAAGTGAGAGGGGGAATAACCAGTACGCCTACTTTGACAAACACTCCGGTGCTACCACCAAGGAAAGCAGCTAACAGTAGAGCCCACAGTGCTTTTTGCTGATTGGTCATTATTAACCTTTATGCTCAGGTGCATTAATCAGCCCACATTTCTTATATTTCAGGCCACTGCCGCAAGGGCAGGGGTCGTTTCTGCCGATTTTTGCCTTCTTAGAGCCTGGGTTTCGACCACCGCCAGCCTTAGCTGATCCTAAAGCCTGAGCCATGTCTGCTAGATTACCAGACTTAGTTTTTGGTGCTGCGGCAGGGGATGGAGGAGTGGCATCAGCCACTTCTTTGGCGATCGGTTCGTTGATGTCTTCTTTTTTGAGCTCGATGTTTTCTGGAACTCTGGGCTGTACTGGCTGCTGCACTGGGTGTACGCGGAAAATTCGACGAGCGATAGTGGCATCAATAGAATCAATCAAGCTTTCAAAAAGACCAAAGGCTTCTTTTTTGTACTCTGAAAGCACCGTGCGTTTATCACCGCGCAACCAGATGCCCTCACGCAGACTCTCCACCTCGTCCAAATGATCCATCCATTTTTCATCTACCGTAGAGAGAATCGTGAGCCTCTCAGCTACTCTCATTTGCTCTTTACCCAGCACTTCCTCACGAGAGCGATAAAGCTTGTCAGCCACCTCCTGTAGTCGGTCAATGATTTTTTCTGAATCTCCTAGTTCTTTGAGCTCTTTGGTCAGTTTTTTCTGTGAGGCGTCATCAAAAGGAATGATCATCACAAAATCTTTAACCAAAGTATCATATTCATCTTCTTCCAAACCTTCGGCAGCCCATTTGTTCACAATGGCGGAAATCTCATCATCTACAAAACCTTGAATCTGTTCTTTGAGCGGCAGATCCAGCACCTCTTCATCTTTGGCTTCTGCTTCAGCTTGCTCCAGTAATCGGCGACGTCTGCTATAAATAATCTCGCGATGTTTGTTCATCACGTCATCAAATTCGACCAGGCGTTTACGCTGATCGAAGAAAAAGCCTTCCACCTTAACCTGAGCTGATTCGATGGATTTGCTCACCATTTGGTGCTCGATCGGTTGATCTTCTTCGATTTTCAGCAGATCCATGACCTTGGCAATCTGCTCGCCACCAAAAATGCGCATGATTTCGTCATCCAGAGACACAAAGAATTGTGAAGAACCAGGATCTCCCTGGCGACCAGCACGACCGCGCAGCTGATTGTCAATCCGGCGAGACTCGTGGCGCTCGGTACCGATGATGTGCAGCCCGCCCAGCTCTACCACTTCGTCGTGAGCTTTTTGCCATTTCTCCAGAGCCTTGGAATATTCAGCCAACTTATAGTTGTTGGGATTGATATTGGTCGGCAGATTGAGATCTTGGTATTTTTTGGGCAAGGCCTTCTTAGTCTTGGTGGTTTGTTTTTTGCGATAATCTTTTAGTTCTGGCTTGGAGCCACCCAAAACAATGTCAACTCCACGGCCAGCAATGTTCGTCGCTACGGTGATGGCACCTTTTTTACCAGCATCAGCGATGATAAAAGCTTCTCGCTCGTTGTTTTTCGCATTCAGGACTTGGTGTTTGATTTTTTTGCGATTTAAAAAGTCCGCCACGATTTGGTTGTGTTCAATCGATCGCGTACCAACCAAAATCGGCCGGCCTTTTTCATGCAACCGCTCGATTTCCTTGACGATTGCCGAATATTTCGCCGCAGTAGTTTTGTAAACCACATCAGATCTATCGTCACGAACCACCGGCTTGTTCGTAGGAATATCGAGCACATCGACGTGGTAAATCTGATTGAATTCTTCTGCTTCGGTAACCGCGGTACCGGTCATGCCTGCTAGTTTGTCGTAAAGTCGGAAATAGTTCTGGATCGAGATGGTGGCCAAAGTGCGGGATTCCTGCTGAATCGAGACGCCCTCTTTGGCCTCAATTGCCTGATGCAAGCCATCTGAATAGCGCCTGCCATACATCAGCCGACCAGTATGCTCGTCCACAATCACTACCTGACCTTCACGAACGATGTATTCTTTGTCACGACGATAGAGCGTCATAGCCTTGAGGGCTGACTCGACGTGGTGAATAGTCTCGAAACTTTCTTCATAAAGATTTTTGACGCCCAGTTTTTGCTCTATTCTCTTCACTCCCAAATCAGTCAGCGTGGCGGATTTAGATTTTTCATCAACCACATAGTCCTGATCCTTGGTCAGCGATTTCACCATGTGAGCTGATTCGTGATATTTGTCGGTGGGCTCAGAATCGGGAGCGGAAATAATCAGAGGAGTACGAGCTTCGTCGATCAAAATCGAGTCAGCCTCGTCAACAATCGCAAAGTGATGGGGATGGTTTTGGCGCTGCACCATTCGATCAAGGTTTTGCACCATGTTGTCGCGCAAGTAATCAAAGCCAAACTCGTTATTGGTGCCATAGGTAACGTCAGCCAGATAGGCTTCTTTGCGAGGAATCTCCACAAAGTGTTCCAGACGTTCGTCACCACGATCTTCGCTATCGACACTGGGATCGTAAAGCCTCGCATGGTCATGAACAATCACTGCTGATTTCAAACCTAAAAAGTCATAAACCGGGCCCATCCAGCCCACACCAATTTCCGCTAAGTAATCATTCACCGTTACCAAATGAGCTCCCTTGCCCAGCAGGGCGTTGAGGTAGAGCGGAGCAGTAACCGTCAGGGTTTTTCCTTCTCCAGTGCGCTGCTCAGTGACATTGCTGTGATGCAAAGCAATGCCGGCCAGCAGCTGCACGTCGTAGTGACGCATGCCCAAGACTCGACGAGAAACTTCTCTCACAGTCGCAAAGGCTTCTGGCAGCAATTCATTCAGGATGTTCTTCTCTGCCTGTTCCATGGCCTCGGCATTGCCGGGCTCTACTTGCGCTCTGACCTTGTCGATTTGGTCACGGAATTTATCTGTCTGGGAGGCTAGCTGAGTATCGGTGAGTTTTTTGAGCTTTGGCTCCAAATCATTAATCTGATCAACAGCCTTTTGGTACTCATTCAATTTACGCTTATTTTCATCAAAAAGATTGGAAAGAAACTTCAACATAGAGAATTTATTATAGAACAACTCAGGGTTTTTTTCAGGCGAGATAGCTTACAAATCAGACCAGCTAATCAATTTTTTCTTTGCCAAGATATTTTTGCAAAACCTCGGGAACAGCTATCGAGCCGTCGGCCTGCTGGTAGTTTTCCACGATCGCTGCCACCAGGCGGGGAGAGGCGGCCACGGTGTTGTTGAGGGTATAAACATATTTCAAGCTGCCGTCTTGGGCTTGGTAGCGAATGTTGAGCCTTCTTGATTGAAAATCATTAAAGTAGCTAGCAGAATGAGTCTCACGGTATTTGTCTTGGGCGGGGAACCAGGTTTCGACGTCATATTTTTTGCGCTGACCAGCTCCCATATCTCCAGTGCACATTAGTAGCACCTGATAGGGAAGTCCCAAGCCTTGCAGTAACTCTTCTGAGAAACCGAGCATTTGATCATGCCATTTTCTGGTTTCTGCTTCGTCGGCCACAGTGTAAACCACTTGTTCGACTTTATTGAATTGGTGGACCCGAATCACTCCTTGGGTGTCTTTGCCATAAGATCCGACTTCGCGACGGAAGCAGGGAGAAATACCGGTTAGTTTGATCGGTAAATCTTTTTCCGCCAGAGTTTCTCCGGCATGGTAGGCGGTTAGGGCTACCTCTGAAGTTCCCGTGAGATAAGTGCCGTCCTGGGTGACGTAATGATCTTCTTTACCCCAGGGAAAGTAGCCTGTGCCCACCAGCATCTCTTGGTTCACTAGCACTGGTGCATTCATGGGAGTAAAGCCATGTTTCACCATCAAATCTAAAGCATAATCCATCAGCGCTCTCTCCAGCAACAAGCCATCATTTTTCAAAAAATATCCCCGAAAACCAGCGATTTTTACTCCACGCTCGGTGTCGAGCATGTCCAGGGATTCCATCAGTTCATGGTGTTGTTTGGGTTCGAAATCAAACTTCGGCAGCTGCCCCTCGGTTCGAGCTACTTGATTGCCTGATTCATCTGCTCCCACTGGCACGTCATCGGCTGGAGGGTTGGGGATAGCGAGCATTAGTTGGGTAAAATTCTCTTCCAACTCCCTCAATTGCGGCTCTAGCTGTTTGAGCTGATCTTTGATTTTTTTACCCTTAGCAACTAGCTCCGCGGCTGGCTTACCACCTTCGCTGACTTGCTTTTTAACTTCATCAGCATTGTTGTTTGCCTGGCTACGCAACTCCTGAACCTGAGTGATTAATTCACGGCGCTGCTCGTCAACTTTGAGTAACTGATCAACGACCTGAGCATCAAGCTGTTTGTCCTGGCAAGCTTGTTTTAACTGGTCTGCATGGTCGCGAATGTAATTGATGTCCAACATAACTACTCTTCATTCTTAAATACTTCGATCAGAAAAGCAATGTGTTCGTCGGGGGTCTTGCCGATAAGCTCAAAGCCTTGGCGAATGTCTTCTCGACTGACGTTGGCAGCAAAAGACTTGTCTTTGATTTTTTTCTTGACTGACTTGGCTTTCATGTCAGCAAAACCATTGGGCCTCATCAGCGACACCGCATGCATCAGGCCACTGAGTTCATCACAGGCAAATAGATATTTTTCCAGTAAAGTTTCCGGCTGTTTTCCAGTTCTGTCTGGAGCATGAGCTTTAATCGCTTCAATCAGTTCCACTGGATAATCATCAGCCAGGATTTCATTGACGGCCTTGTTGGGATGTTCGTCAGGATATTTCTCCCAATCCAAATCATGCAGCAATCCCGTCTGGTACCACAATTCCTCATCCTCACCCAGTTCCCGGGCATAAGCCTCCATCGCTCTGGCAACCATCAGACAGTGATGCCGCAAAGCATCGTTGGTGACGTATTGCTCCATTAAAGAAACAGATGTTTTTCTTTCTGGTAAATCCTGGGAGGTTTCTAGTTTGTCAACTTTTTTTTTAGTTTCTTCTGGCCCAATTGGCTCAACTGGGTGGAGTGGCCTCAGGGTTGGGAAAGGAATTACTTCTTTGATGCTCCAGGTGTTGGTCAAAAACATTACTAAGCGATCAATGCCAATACCAATTCCGCCCAGAGGGGGCATGCCATACTCCATCGCTTCCAAGAAATCTTCGTCCAAAGGATGGGCTTCTTCGTCACCAGCCCTCATGCGTTTTTGTTCATTTTCGAAAATATTGCGCTGATCAACTGGATCAACAATCTCACTCCAGCCATCTGCCAATTCTTTACCGCCAATGTATCCCTCAAATCTTTCCGCTAAATCAGGATTCAAGCGATGTTCTTTGGAAAGCGGACTAACGTCACGAGGATAATCAATGATCCAAATAGGATCTATCAATGATTTTGTAACTAATTTATCAAAAAGTTGAAACTGAGCCTTTCCTCTGGTAAATTCGCCCATTAGCTCAATGCTGTGTTTTTCCAACAAAGATTTAATTTCATCATCTTTGAGATTTTCAAAATCAATGTCCACATATTTTTTTAAAGCTTCAATCATGGTAATTCTGGGCCATTTATTACCAATATCCACAGTGCTCTCGCCAACTTTCAATTCTGTGCCGCCATGGAGTTTTTCCACCAAGTGTTTGATCAAGCCCTCGGTAACATCCATCATTCGATGATAATCAGCATAAGCCTCATACCACTCGATCATTGTAAATTCTGGCTGATGGGTTTGATCAATACCCTCATTTCTGAAATTTCTAGCAATTTCAAATATTTTTTCGTATCCGCCGACGATTAATCTTTTCAAATAAAGCTCTGGGGCAATTCTCAGGTAATAATAAGTGCTCAAGGCATTCATGTAGGTTGTAAATGGAGTAGCATTAGTGCCGCCATACAAAGGTTGGAACACAGGAGTTTCTACCTCCACAAATTCATGCTCATCTTGCAAATATCTTCTAATTTCTTTTTCAATCAGCCAACGAGCGTCCAGAGTTTTTTTGACGTCTTCATTGATCAAAATATCCAGATAGCGTTTTCTAAAACGAGCCTCTTTGTCCTCGGCCATGTTCCATTCTGACGGCAGCGGACGAAGAGCCTTACCCAGAAAAGTGAATTTCGTGGCTAAAATCGATAACTCACCAGTGCGTGTGGTAGCAACCTTTCCCTCAACTCCCAAATAGTCTCCCGGATCAACCAAGTTTAAAGTTTTGAATTGCTCATCACCCAATTCTTGAGCTCTCAACATCACTTGGATAGTGTCCGTAGAATCTCTAAGGTCGGCAAAAATTACCTTGCCATGCTCGCGAATCGCCATCACTCTGCCAGCGGTTCTTACTTCTTTGCCCTCAGACTGTCTAGCCTGGGAAACCGTGTGTGTTTTATCAAAAGAATAGGGATGAGGATTAATTCCTTGATCTTCTAGTGATTTTCTTTTATCAATTTTTGCTTGAATTGTTTCGTCAATTCTCGACATAATTTCTTTCTGTTTTACAAATATTCATTATAACCAAAAAAACCCCGCCTTGTGGCGGGGATCTTGTTTCTAGTTTGTTTTGTTATTTAATGTTTTTGACTACGTAAACTACTTCGCCCGCCGGGGCTTTGACTGTGGCTTCATCGCCCTTTTTCTTGCCGAGCAAGGACTTGCCGATTGGTGACACGGAGGAAATCTTGTTTTCCTCTGGATCAGCCTCGAACTCGCCAACCATTTCGTAGGTAAAAGTCTTGCTTGATTTGCCTTTGATATAAACCTCTACTTGAGAGCCGATGCCAACAGTGGTGTGACCTTTGGTGTTTTTGACCACGGTCGAGTTTGCCAAAATATCTTCGATCTCGCTGATTCTGGTCTCGGTGAAGTTTTGCTCTTCTTTGGCGCTGTGATAGTCAGCATTCTCTGATAAATCACCCTGCTCACGAGCATTAGCCACCCGATCAATAATCTGGGGAAGCTTTTCCTCCTTGAGTTGCCTGAGCTCTTCTTTGAGTTCTTCCAAGCCTTCTTTGGTTAGTTGTGCTTTGTCTGAGGTCATAATGGAGTTAGTATAGAGAATTTTTATAGATAGGCAAGTGCAATCTCTGTCGGGAAAATAGCGCTAAATCTTGCTTTTCCTGGTTTTCTGAGCGACTTTGACCTCCATCATTGCTTGACGCAGAGAGGCCTCGGCCATCATCAATTCACGCTGATCTTGAGTCTTTTCCATAGTCTCTTTGGCTGCTTTGACAGCATCCTGAGCTTTTTCCAAGCTAATATCACGATCCAAAATGCCGTTGTCGACCATTACCGTCACCTCTCCAGAGGGAGCGACATTCACAAAGCCATCTGAGACCACTAGTGAGGCCTCGGCATCTGGAGTACGATAAATGAGCTGACCAGTTTTTACTTGAGAAAAAAGGGGAATGTGCTCCGCCAAAACCGTGATTTCACCCTCAGAGGTAGGCACTGACACCGAAACTACGTCTTCGGTAATCAAGACTTTCTCTTGAGAGACAATATGCAGCGGAAAAGTCTTCATAGTTAGATCTTCTTGGCTTTTTCGATAGCTTCATCGATCGTGCCGACCATGTAGAACGCCTGCTCTGGCAAACTATCATGTTTGCCCTGCAGAATCTCATCAAAACCGCGAATGGTTTCTTCGATCGAAACGTATCTACCAGGCACGTTGGTGAACTGCTCAGCCACAAAGAAAGGCTGTGATAAGAAACGCTGAATTCTGCGTGCTCGAGCCACTACCTGCTTGTCTTCATCGCTCAGTTCATCAATACCCAAAATAGCGATAATATCTTGCAGTTCCTTGTAGCGCTGTAGCACTTCTTGAACACCTCTGGCCACCCGATAATGATCTTCACCCACTACTTCAGCCGAGAGAATCTTTGAACCAGAAGCCAGGGGATCCACCGCAGGGAAGAGCGCTTGCTCCGCCAGACGACGATCCAAACTGATAGTCGAGTCGATGTGAGCAAAAGCCGTCGCCGGAGCTGGATCGGTATAGTCGTCAGCCGGCACATAAATAGCCTGAATCGAAGTAATCGAGCCCTTGTTCGTCGAGGCAATTCTCTCCTGCAAGGCAGCCATTTCAGTCGCCAAGTTCGGCTGATAACCTACCGCCGAAGGAATCCGGCCAAGTAGGGCAGACACTTCGCTTCCAGCCTGGGAGAAACGGAAAATATTGTCGATAAAGAACAACACGTCTTCGTTTTGCTCATCACGGAAGTACTCCGCCATCGTCAGTGCAGTCAAAGCGATGCGCAGCCGGTTACCTGGGGGTTCATTCATCTGACCAAAACACATCACCGTGCTGGGCAGCACTCCAGAATCTTTCATTTCGTTGTACAGATCATTACCTTCACGAGTACGCTCACCGACACCGGCAAAAACTGAGTGACCCTCATGCTCTTCAGCAATGTTGCGAATCAGCTCTTGAATAATCACTGTTTTACCCACACCAGCACCACCAAAAGCACCGACCTTACCACCTTTGGCAAAAGGAGCAATCAGGTCGATTACTTTGATACCAGTCTCGAGCATTTCTGCTTTGGTTTCGTATTCCACTAGCTTGGGGGCTGTTTTGTGAATTGGAGCAGTTTGCTTGGCACTAACAGGTCCTTTGTTATCGATCGGTTCGCCGACCACATTGAACACTCTTCCCAAAGTAGCTTCGCCAATCGGTACCGTAATCGGCGCACCGGTGTCGATCACCTCCTGTCCGCGCACCAAACCTTCAGTGGGACCAAGAGCAATACAGCGCACGGTAGTATCATTCAGCTGCTGCGCAACTTCCAAATAAAGAGTGTTGTTGTCACCCAGATCAATAGTCAAAGCGTTGTAGATATCAGGCAAGTTATGATCGAAGTGGGTGTCTACAATAGGACCGACGATGCTGATAATTTTTCCTTGATTAGTGTTTTTTGCCATATGTTCCTTTTTCCCTTAATTCAATGCCATCGTGGCAGAAATAATATCTAACAATTCTCCAGTGACGTTTTGCTGTCTGGTCTTGTTGTAGATCAGTCGCAACTCATCCATCAGTTCGGCAGCGTTCTCACTAGCGTTCTTCATCGCTACCATTCGGGCACTGTGCTCACTAGCTTTGGCCTCCAAAAAAGAATGGTAGAGAGTGTTTTCCAAGTAAAAAGGCAGTAAGTGGGCCAAGATTTCTTTGGGGTTAGGCTCGAAAACATATTCCTTGGGCTCTTCATCACTGTCTTTTTCCTCGACTACATCTGGTTTAAAGATTTTTGATAGAGGAAGTAGACCGGCCACTTTGGGTTTCTGGGAGAGAGTGTTGATAAAGTCGGTATAGATCACATCAACTGAGCTAAAGCGTCGTTCTACAAATCCTTGCAGTACTAGGCTCACCACAGCAATCACATCCTGAAAGCGCAAGTGCTCTGGCAGATCGGTGAACTGAGCGTGAACAGTCATACCCACTGATCTGGTAAATAAAACTGCTTTTTTGCCGACTGCGACTACTTCACCATTACGGTGTTGTTTTTTCCAAGCATTGAGCTCTTTTGCCAGGTTGGCATTCAGAGCGCCGCACAAGCCCTTGTCTGTGCCGATCACTACCACCAAAGGAATGCCTTCTTCGTGGGTAGAGAGTAGGGGATGCTCGTTTAGTTTGGCGGCTTGAGAAATCGTGGTAATGGAATCATAAAGAGCTTGAGAATAAGGACGAGCGGCCAAAGCCTGATCTTGGGCTTTTTTCATCTTGCTGGCAGCCACCATCTCCATCGCTTTGGTGATCTTGGAAATGTTTTGAGCTGCTCCAATGCGGCGTTTGACTTGTCTCTCGTTTGCCATGATTATTCTTCGGTTTCTTCCTTGACCATCATCATCTCGGGATGGAGGTCATTAAATTTGCTGACTGCTTGTTTCAGTTTCTCGACCAACTCATCGCTAAGTTTCTTTTCCTGGGCAATTTCGTCCAACAAAGCTTGATTATTGGTGTGCATGTAGTCCAAATAAGCTTTTTCCCAATCTCTGATCACGTCTTCTTTGGCTTCATCCAAATATCCATTTACAGCAGCAAAAATCACTACCACTTGCTCCTGCATGCTGAGCGGCTTGTCCCAGCCCTGCTTCAAAACTGCATTCACTCGAGTACCACGGTCTAGAGTTCTCTTGGTACGCTCATCCAGATCAGAGCTGAATTGGGCAAAAGCCTGTAGCTCTCTGAACTGAGCCAAGTCGAGCTTCATCGTACCAGCCACTTGCTTCATGGCTTTTACTTGAGCAGCGCTGCCCACACGAGATACTGACTGACCGACACTGATAGCGGGTTTCATACCAGCATTGAAGAGGTCTGTTTCCAAATAAATCTGACCATCGGTGATCGAGATCACGTTGGTAGGAATGTAAGCAGAAATGTCATTGGCTTGAGTTTCGATGATGGGTAGAGCCGTAATCGAACCACCACCATGATTTTTGTTCAAGCGACAAGCTCTTTCCAGCAAACGAGAATGAAGATAGAAAACATCTCCTGGATAAGCCTCACGACCGCTGGGACGACGAAGTAGCAAAGAAATTTCCCGATACGCTTGGGCGTGTTTGGAAAGATCATCGTAAATAATCAATACATCTCGGCCTTTGGCCAAAAAGTACTCAGCGATTGCCAAACCAGTGTAAGGAGCCAAAAACTGCTCGGCAGCACTGTCTGAAGCGGTGGCCGAGACGATAATACTGTAATCCATGGCCTGATGTTCTTCCAGAATCTGCATGGTTTGGGCCACCGAAGCTCTTTTCTGACCTACGGCGACATAAACACAAATTACATCCTGGTCATCCTGATTGAGAATAGTTCCCAAGCCAATCGCGGTTTTACCAATCGAGCGGTCACCGATGATCAGCTCACGCTGTCCACGACCAATAGGAATCATGGCGTCGATTGCTTTGATTCCAGTTTGCAAAGGCTCAGAAACCGATTGGCGAGCCATTACACCTGGGGCAACTTTTTCCAAAGGCATGTACTTGTCAGCGGCAATCGGAGCACCACCATCGATTGGTCTGCCCAAACTATCCACTACACGACCAATGACTGCATCACTGACTCCCACAGACAAAATTCTGCCAGTACGACTGACGGTGTCACCGACCTCGATCCCCATGGGATCACCCATCACTACCACACCCACTGAGTCTTCCTCCAGATTCAGTGCCAAACCAAATTTCTTACCACTGATATCAACGATTTCTCCAGCTTGAACATCATCTAGTCCTGAGGCGCGCACCACTCCATCGGAGTAGGCCACTACCTCACCAACTGACTCGACGCCATCGGTAAGCTTGACCTTGTCTAGCAAAGAGGGAAGAGCAAAGACGTTTTTTGCGGCCCGGGGTTTACGGGCAGCAGCCTTCTTTGTAGTTGTTTTGGTTTTTTTCGTGGTAGTTTTTTTCCTAGGCATAAATCTCCATCCGTTTATAGTTGTGCCAACAGTTGCTCTTTCACTTGAGCCAGTCTGCCTGCCACGGTCATATCAATTGCTTTAGAACCAACGATCACTTTGACGCCGCCGATCATGGCTTCATTAACCTGAGCATCCAGCTCGATCTCACCATATTTTTTGGTGGCCGCTTTCTTGAAAGCCGCCAAAGTTTTTGGCTCGATCTTGCTAGCTGAAATAAGCGTAATTTTTTTCATGTAATTACATCTGTTTCAAAGCTTCGTCTAAACCCTTGCCAATTAGTTTTTGATCAGCGGTTTTGTTGAGTTTTTTGCCCAACACCATGCCGCTAACCTCAACCACTGCCTCGACCATTTGTTTCTGGGAGTCAGCTAGCAATTGCTTTCTCTCTGCTTGCCAGTTTTCCTGAGCCTTTTTCAGCTCTGCCTGCAAGCTAGATTTAGCTTCAGCAACTAATTTTTGTTTCTTTTTAATCGCTTCTTTGTTGGCCTCTTCCAAGATTTGAGCGGCTTCTTTTTCTGCAGCTCGCTTGGTTTTGGTCTTCAAAGCCTCGATTTGTTCTTTTTCGGTGGCAATTTTGTCTACCTCTGCCTGACTCTCAGCCACTTTTTCTGCACGTTCATCCAGAATTTTTTGGACTGGTTTGTAAAGCAGGTAGACCAATGCGCCCAGCACCACTGAGAAGTTCACCAATTGAAAGAGAATTTGTGGTAACTGAATATCCATAATGCCTCCTTTTTAAACAAACTTGAGAATCAGGGCGACCACCAAAGCATAAATAGCAATAGCTTCCGTAAAAGCCAAACCCAGAATCATGTTTGTCTGAATCTTGCTGGTAGCTTCGGGGTTGCGTCCGATCGCTTCAAGCGCTTTTCCTACTAGAAAACCCAAGCCAATACCTGGGCCAATCATTCCGAAAGACATGACTAAACCAATAGCTAGTTCGGTATACATGTGTTTCCTCCTTTTTAATTAATTATTACTTTTACTATTAACTCTTAACTATTAACTAATCTAATGATCATCATGACTGACGGTAGCGACGTTGTAGAACACTACTGACAGCAACGAAAATACTAGGGCCTGAATGAAGCCGACGAAAATCTCCAAGCCGTAGAAGGGCATCGGCACCAACAAAGGCAACAAAGCACCAATCACGACTAGCAGCACCTCTCCAGCAAAAATATTACCAAAGAGACGGAAAGAGAACGAGACTACTTTGGCGATTTCGGAAATGGTTTCCAACACCGAGACAAAGAATAGAATCGGGTTTTTGAAGTTGAGGAATTTTTTAAAGTAAGCCAAACCTAGATATTTAATGCCGACAAACTGCACCATACCCATAGTAAACAGGGAAAGAGCCAAGGTGGTATTTAGATCAGCGGTACCAGCGCGCAAGTAGGGGACAAAGACTTCGTGAGCCTCGCCATGCTCTTCAGCTAGCGCTGCGTCTTCGACATGAGTTTCGCCATCTTCGACTACCAGAACATCTTGGTGATCATCAGCAGGAGTGGCGGCTTGAACAGAACTCACAGTATCGATTTCTTTTTGTAGTAAAACTGCGTGTTCAGTGCCGCCCACAGTTTCTTTAAAACCAATAGTGCCCACGCCGGGCAGCAAGCCAAACCAGTTGTTCATCATGATGAACAAAAAGAAAGCCATGAAATAAGGCAGAAAAAAACGGGTCTTTTTGTGATTACCCGTTATTCCTTGCACCAGTTCGTAAAATCCTTGAACGATGAATTCTGCTAAGTTTTGCAGACCCTTGGGCTTCTTGCTCTTGGGGTTGAGGCTGCGATTGACGGCAAAAAAGAAACCAATCATCAAAGCACTGACAATCAGACTGGTGAAAATTGAGTTCGAGATGTTCAACGGTCCTAAAGAGGCGATTTTTTCCGCTGAGATAGAAATATGTAGTTCTGCAGCCATGGGCGGTTTTGCTGTTAGTTAATCTATTAATTCCTGCCTAAAATTAAAAATAAAAACAGAAAGACAGGGTCGATTATACCTTGCATCTTGAGAAGCGCAAGAGAAGTTTTCGACCTATTCTGCCAATACTATTACTATATCATACTCTTCTGCCGCCACCTCAACAGCCTTGTCCTCCGAGTACACCAGATCTAAACCTGAGTCCTCGCTCAGCAGATCAATCAATCCCTGATCTTCTTCTGCCATTAAAATATAATTGCCTTCCTCGTAGTCTCCGCGGGCGTTGGCCGCATCAACTGATTCAAAACCAGCCTCTTCCAAAGCATCAGCGATCTCGCCGGCATAGCCAGCTTGGGTGGTAGCGTTGACTACCAAGACGCTGTATTCAGCTCGTTCGATCACTGGAGTTGGGGTCGGTGTGGGGGTAGCTTCTGGGGTGGGCGTGACCTCTGCGGTCTGTTCCACTGGGGCTTCATCGCCGGACTGGGTGAAACTCAATAATCCTAAGCCAATGCCCAAGCCAATGCCAACGGTCACAAAGAAACTAACTAAACCGATGAAGATCATACGTACCATGCTGTTGGTGCCAGCATCGTTTTTGATGACTTTTTTGGCTGGTTGGACGGGAGTAGTTTCTGGGGTTTCCATTGTTTCCTCCTTTGCTGGTTCTTTATCCGCCGTGGCGGATTTTTTGACTGCTGGAGCTGCTGGCGCTGGTGCTGGCTCTTCCTCTACTGCTTTTTCCTGATCGGAAAACTGACTGAGGTCTACTTCTTCTGGCTCAGAGACTTCGGCTGCTGCAGCTGGCGCTGCTGTCTCGGGCACGTCGGCGAATTGTAGTTCTTGTTCTGCAGATTCTTCGGCTTCACCGCCCACTTCTGTTGGGGTGGGGAGCTCTGCTTCGTTGGTGGCTGATTGTTCTTCTTTTGCCATGGTTTCCTTTGCTGGCGCAGGCGCGGCGGTTGCTGGCGCTGCTGCTGCCTTACCTATAGTAAACACTGGAATTGTGTAATCTGCAACTGATACAGTCTTCGCGCCTGCTTCGATCGCTTGTTTTACGTATGAGGGCATTTCTGATTCTTCACCGTCATCTGCGAGCTGCTGCAGTGGCAGGGTTTCTTTCAGCCCATCTTTGAGCTTTTCTTCCACCACGGCGTTGGACAGCAGATACAAAGTCTGGATGCTGGGCTCGGCGCCTTTCAGGGTTTTGATGGTCTCTACCAATTTCTCGGCATCTTCTAGCTCGGCATTGATGGCTTGATCCACACCGATGTAGTGTTGAGCCAAATACAGATGAGCGCCTAGCTGCACTACGCTGATCGATGGTTCGAGCGAGATCAAAGATTTCAGAGTCCAGCTAAGGGGATAAACGCTGTTTACGGTTGGGCCACCAGCTTTAAAATGCTTAGTCAAAGGTTCCAGCAAACTCTTTTCCAAGGCGGACAACTGGGCTTTGGCTGAGCCTTTCAGCTCGGTCAGCACAAAAGCTTCGATGTCATGGCTTTCAACAGAAATGCCCAAACTTGGCACTAGTTCGTCCATCACATACTTGCTCACGGCTTCTTCGCCGGTCTGATCAACATTCACCACTGTATTGGTAAATAAGAAATCAGGTAAAACTAATTCATATTCTTTTGCTTGAATACGACCAGAAAGCTTTTTAACACTCTCTTCTAAAATTTCATTATCATTCATGAAATTACCATCAACTTGAAGATAGTCGCTAATCTTAAAAACTTCTGAATCTTTAGCTTTAACTAACTCAACTATATATGCCACGTCTGGCAATAGATAAATAAAATTCTTAGAGGTGTCTGCCATAATAAGAGATCCTTACAAGACTAATAATCGAAAATTGTCTTGATCTATTATGGAGGAAAAAGACTTGAGAATCAACGGGCGACTAAATAACTTATGGAACTGGCTCCAAAAGTTTATCCATTTCTATAGAAGCAACCCCAATTACTCGATCAGCACCGCCATAATAAACAAATAGTTTTCCATCTTTAATCACTGATCCACATGAGAAAACTACATTATTAACAATGCCTTGTTTTTCCCAATTTTCAACAGGTTCTAAAATAGGATACTCGCTCCTAAAAATAACCCTAAATGGGTCATTAATATCCATCACTAAATAACCAAGACGATAATTTTTATCTGCCTGACTAACTCCGTGATATACCAATAGCCAGCCTTTTTCAGTTCTCATGGGGGGGCCAGCGATACCAATCTTAGCGCTATCCCATCTTCCTGGTCTTGGAGAAATATAACCCTCCTTTTCCAACCACTCTCTTTCAACAAAATCTAAATCATCAACTAGATCAACCGCAATGTCATGACCCAGGGCTCTGTGAAGAATCACAAACTTATCATTGATTTTTTCTGGGAATAAACAGGCATTTTTGTTATCAGTGGTTGGATCAGAAATTAAAGTTGGCTCACTCCACAACCAATTATTGTTTTTTAGGTCTTTAGCACTAATGCTAGTTAAAGCAACCTGCGGAGGACGAACACCATCATAGGCTGTATAAAACATGTAGTATCTATCACCAAACAAAGTCATTCTTGGGTCTTCACAACCAGAAAATCCATTTTCATGAACTTTTTTCTCAAACTCCATTCTTGGAATATAAACTGGGTCGTGAAATTTTTGTTCAAAGTTAACCCCATCCTTACTCACTGCGTGACCAATGGTGGAAGTATTGTCCCAAGACATGGCTCTATAAAATAAATGAACTTCATCATCAACTAAAGTTGCAGCTGTATTAAAAACAGCCTGGGCTTGCCAAGTTTGACTCTCATTTGGTTGCAAAATTGGCTCTCTTTTTTCTCTTCTTAATTTTGGTACTGCTTTATATTTACTTTGCTTTAAATAACTAAGAAAAGGCTCTAGCTTTAACTTAGCCATTGCCACCACCGTATCTGCTGCTCCATAGTAAACCCAGAGTTCACTGCCTCTTATTAACAAACCTGATGGGAAAATCACATTGGGAATTACACCCTTTAACTCATATTCAAGCTCTGGTTCTAAAAATGGCGCCTCGGTTCTACCAATAATCTTGCTTGGATCATCTAGGTCTAAAAGCAGGGCCTCAATACCAAAGATTCTTCTGTCATGGTTGTGATAGTGCTGGATATGAGAGTAAACAAACACCCAGCCTTCACTAGTTTTAACTGGTACAGCACCAACCTCAACATGATCAGTATTCAATCTTGGAATTGGTAAGGCATGTTTTTCAAAGTCACGATACCAAGTATTCCAAAATTCCTGATCCCAGATTTGCTCCAATGAATCAAATTTAACCATCGCAATATAAGATGGTGGTCTATCTGTATTAACTGTCAAAAAAGCAACATATTGCCCATTAATCTTTTCTGGAAAGAGAACCATGGCTTTAGCATTAAATGGAGTAACAAGATGTTTACTGGTAATAGTTTTTAGATCTGGGCTAATAGCCAGCCCAACTTTAATTGAGTCGGCATTCGGTGGAAAATCAGAAAGGCCAGTATAAAAAATCAAATACTGATCTCCAATTTTAGTTACCCTTGGATCCTCACAACCAAACTTATCCCATGGCTCTGATGGTGTAATTAGCTGGCTAATATTTGTGATTTCACAAGCCTCGGTTCCCTCGGCATAACCTATGGTTGAAACACGGTAGTTTCTGCCCTCATACTCTTGCTCTTCAGATTCAGCTCGAAAAAGAAGACCTATTCTTTCACCTAAATCAATAGTGGAAGCATTAAAAACAGCTTTTGCTTGCCACAATAATTTTGGATCTGGAGATAGCACTGGATTTTGCTCGCAGCGTTCAGCCATAATTTTACTCATAATATGCCTCCTCATCGACAGCCATTAATACTGAGTCTAAATCTGTGACTCCGGTCTTCTTTAAGTCACCAATAAAATCTTTTAGATTTGCAGTGGCAACACAAACATAGGAGTCAGCTCCTCCATAATACACAAATAAAGTGTTGTCTTTAATTACAGCACCACATGGATAAACCACTCCAGCCTTAAATCCAACATTTTCATATTCTTCTCGTGGAAGAAGAATTGGCTCAGCAGATCTAGCAATAACTTTCGTTGGATCTTCTAGATCTAATAACATTGCTCCGACCTTATATTCACTAGCATCTTTGTCATCAACTGCTTGATAAATTAGCAACCATCCCTCATCAGTCTTAAGAGGGGGAGCCCCAGCTCCAATTTTTCTGCTATCCCACCATTCTTTAGATCTTGGCTCAATTTTATGTTCACCATAAACAAAGGTTTTGCCATCAAAATCATCAAGCGAATCAACATAATCAATTAAAATATTTGGGAAAACCCGATGCATAATTGCATATTTGCCGTTAATTTTTTCTGGAAAAATTACAGCACTTTTATCAACTACTCCAGGAGGGGAGATAAGAACTGGTTTCTCCCAAATAAAGTTATTATCCAAGAAGTCTTTCAAGGCAATTGAAGTCAAAGCTACTCTTGGAGGACTCCAACCATCATAAGCAACATAGGTCATATAAACCTTATCATCAATTACTGTTGTTCTTGGATCTTCAACTCCTCCACAACCACCGCCAGAAACAAAAGAATTATTTGGATCACCCAGTGGCAAACTAACCCCTTCAAATTTTTCAGAGGGACTATACACAGGACATACATGTCTATCTTCAATGGTGTAACCATCCATACTAGTTGCGTAACCGACCTGGGAGACATAATCGAAACCTTGAGCTCGGTAAAGAATATGAACTTTATCATCGGCATAAAATGCAGCCGGATTAAAAGTATTAAATGCTTCCCATGAATTAGCACTTTTAGGTTTAATCATTGGATTATGATGATGAGGCTTGATCAGCAATGGAATTGCATGCTTAACTTCTATTTCACCTTTAAATCTGTACTTGGGATAAACCTTAGTAATTAACCCTTTAGTTTCTGATCTCCAAACAGATTCAATTTTAGAAGAAACTCTATTCAAAGAAACAAAGCTCCACTCATTGCCATAATTACCAAATTCATAAATTAGTTTTGGTTGTTTCCATAGAAATCTTTTTGGATGAGCTGTTTCAAATAAAATAACAAAAACTTCAATCTTATCTTCTAGAAAAACATGATAAAAAACCAAAACACCAGATTGAACAAGAAAAATATTTTCTATTTCAATCTTAGATAAAGAATCATAAAACTTATCTTTAATTATTCTCTGATAAATTGACCTAGCTTTAGCTAATCTATCCTGACTAGTTCCCAATAAACCTCTTTGAAAACCCAAAAACCTTAGGTTCTTAACAAACCAAGGCAAAAACTTGCTAGTAGAACGAACAAATAAGTCCCTAATGATATTTAATATACTCATGGAAGCTTTTTATGAAAACCGGATTAATAAAATAATACAGAGAAAATAGTCTGAATTAAAGATCCAATCCAATACTTTTATATACCAAACTAACAATATAAAAACAAATCATTATTAGTCAAAAGAAAGACCGGCTTAAGGCGCCGGTCAAACCTTTTTAATGGTTGCTTATTTCTTCTTTCGTTTCAGCCTTCGACCTAATCGCTCGAAAAACTCGAGGATTTGAACAGAAAAAATCAATCCAAGGATTCCGAAGATGATCAGAATTACCGGAGCGCACTGCCAAACAATAGCAATAACGCCGATTGCCAAAACAACTTGCCCAAGCTGAGTGCCGAAAAACCAATTTAGTCCACTACCGCAAAGCATGAGTAGAGCTAAAATGATAAGCAGCCAAATAAGCCTTCTCTATCTAATCACAGTATTGCTCATTTTTTTCTCCGGTGTTTCATGTATTTAGCGAAGCAATCTCACTAGAGAAACACCATCATTATTGTATCATAATATATCTTCAAATTGATCTTTTTTGTTATGGAAATAAAAAATCCCCAAAAATGGGGATTTATTAAAGTGAGTCCGCCGGGACTCGAACCCGGGACGCACAGCTTAAAAGGCTGTCGCTCTAACCGACTGAGCTACGGACCCTCGTGCAAAGACAACATTATACCAAGACAGCGAGGTTTTGCCTGTGCCAATTAATTTTTTCGAGAAATATATTCGCCGCTGTCGACATCGACAATTAATTTATCACCGGTTTTGACAAATAGGGGAGCCTGGACAATCAAACCCGTTTCCATGGTCACGGCTTTCTTGCCGGCAGTCTGGCGATCACCAGCCACTGCTTCCTCAGCTTTTTCTACTGTCATGGTAACTTTGGGAGGTAAACTGACGCCGATCGGTTTGTCTTCAAAAATCTGCACATAAACCTTCATCTCAGGCACCAAAAACAATTCTTTACCATCAAACATTGCTACCGGCACCGAGATTTGTTCGTAACTGCGATTATCCATCAGCACCACTTCATCCCCAGCCAAATACAAAAACTGCAGCTCTTTTGATTCAATATCTAGTTCCTCGGCGATATCATGTGATTTGAAAGTGTAATCGATCGTCGATCCGGACTTCAGATCGCGTAGTTTGGTCCGCATAAAAGCCGAGCCCCGACCCATGGACCCAAAGTGAGTCCAAGTAACCGCGTGAGGCTTGCCATTGTGCAGAATGTACATTCCTTTTTTGATATTGCCAGCTTTGACTTTTGCCATAGCGGGAATTGTACCCCAAAGTAAAACCCGTAAAAGGTGGAGTTTTTACAAAAAAGAGCTAGCCGTAATGATGGCCAAAAACAAAATCACCAACCACAAAGCAGTATAGCCAACGGTAGCGACTGCCTGATTATTTTTTTTCTGGGTCCATAGCAAAAATGGCTGGCGAAAAACAATAAAACCACACATCAAAGCAGAAAGAACAAATAGGGTGAGACCCGTAGCGGCCACCATAGCCTCGGGTACATCGCCCAGGAAATTCTCGGCGTTTTGCATAAAAGCTACCACCAAACTGATGTAAGCTCCCAAGCCCAAGGCCTGATAAAACCCAAGTAAAAGAGGTGACTTTTTCATACTTTGATTATAGCAAATTCAGACTACCAACCGAGGAGTTTCAGGGATACATAAACGCCATAAAGCCCCAAGAGCAGCCAGGATTCCTTGCGTTCCAGCTTGCCACGAGAGAGTGAGAATAGCGCCACCACGATCATGGTAAATAACAAGAATGGTAGATCGAACTGGGCTACGTGACGTTCGATCGGCAAACCAGAAATCACTGCCGCTAGTCCCAAGGCCAGCAGAATATTGATAATGTTACTACCCACCAAATTGCTGACTGAAAGATCCTTGGCTCCCTGCATGGCAGCTTTTACCGAGACCACTAGCTCGGGCAGGCTAGTGCCAACTCCAACCAAAACAGCTCCTACCACTAATTGGCTTACTCCCAAGCTGGCAGCAATCTCAATTCCGGATTCAATCACTCTATTGGAAGCCTCGCCCAACAGAATTATTCCAGCCAATAAAATCAAGGCCAATTTCCATGGAGGTTGCTTGTGCTTGCGTTTCTTCACGGGAGTTTTGGCTTGTGAGCGACTGACAATAATAAAATAAAACAAGTAAGTCACCAAAAATGCCCATCCTTCAGTACGACTAATCAATCCATCTGAGGCAAATACCAAAAACAACAAGGTCGCTGCCACCACTGCCAGGCCCTGGCGCCACACTTCCTGTTTTTTCATCACCATGGAACCGCCCAGTATTCCCACCGAGCCCAGCACAAACACCATGTTGCTCATGTTGGAACCAATGATGTTACCAACCACAATTCCCGCAGTATCAACTCCTTTACCATGTTCGATCGCACCAGTGACCGAGACCATGATCTCTGGCAGCCCAGTACCCAGCGCCAACACAATTAGACCGATGAAGTTTTCGCTCAGACCGAACTTTCTGGCCAAACCTAGGGCGCCCCGAATCACCAGCTCCGCCCCCAGCCACAAGCCAATGAGACCAAGAAAGAAAATTACGATTTGTTGCACTGCTATATTAAAGCAAATTTCTCAGAACTTGGGCAGGGGAGACGCTTTAGCCAATGCCAAAAATCGGACCCTGACCGCCGTAAAAGTAGAGGGGCAGCCACAGCAATACCAGCGATCCTAAAACAATTTTGCCTAGCAGCCCTACCTGCTCGCGCTTGAGCACAATGTAGCAAGCCACAATATTAAAAATCTCCAGCGGAAAAGTGGTGTAGTCACAGTAAGGATCACACCAGCGCGCCGTCAGATACTCACGGTGGCCAAAGTCAACAAACGGATTGTGAATGCCCAAAATGTCAGTCGAAATATCTCGATAGAGGTGGTAAATGGACCAGATGAAAATAATGGTGAAAGTGAATTTGGACAGTTTTGACATTTTTTTATAGATATTTTTTTAGAAACTCAATTTCTTGCTTGTAAACTTTTTGCGCCTCATCGTAGTTCCAAGGACTATGGTCTTGTCCTGGCAAAATCATATATGGTTGATTTTTTCTTGCAACCGCATCTATGGTCTGATCTCTCAGTTCTTGAGAAACGTACTTATCTTCCTCTCCATAAACTAAATGAATTCCTCCAGAATAGCTTTCTAATGATTTGAAAAAATCAGAATCTCTGGCTTCAATCCAAAAGCTGCCTCTATATTGCTGTCCACCTTCTTCATAAACCTCATCATTTTGAACATTTACTTTGGTTTTTGCATCAGGAACCCATAAAATTATGCACGGAATTTTTCCTTTAAATCTCTGTTGAGCTGCTACAGCCATTGTTGTTGTCGCACCCATACTTTGACCCAATAGAGAAACTTTATAACCCTTGTTTAAATACTCTTCTGTGAAATGAGAAAGTGTATAAATCCATTCGTTGAAAGAAGAATCAAGATAGTCTCCTTCAGAGTTTCCAGAACATGGCTGGTCAAACCTCAACACCGAAAACCCTTCTCCTAGTAGCAACCTTTCAAAATCAACAAATTTTCTTGCTGGACCAATTGATGTGCCCCTAAATCCATGAGACATTATCACAATTTTTTTATCAGACTTATCAGGCTCAGTAAGAATATTAAAAATCTTTTTATCGTTAATTTTGGCAAAGCTTATAGTTGTGCTCATTGGAAAAGTATAGCAACTACAAAATACAAAGTGTTTAAAAATAAAATCGTATGAGCGGGTGAAGGGAATCGAACCCTCGTCGCCAGTTTGGAAAACTGGAGCTCTAACCATTGAGCTACACCCGCAATTTATATTCCAAATGTACCATAATTCTTGAGGAAAACAACCAACCCTCGGCCTGACACTGGGAATCACTTCGAGAGCTGTTATACTCAGCTTGCTATGGGGCTACTCAAAAAAATGAAACTGCAATCGATGTTTTTTGCCTTTGCGTGGATGCTCGCCACCACGGGAGTGATTTTGCTATCCATGGCTGGCTTTCATTATTACAACCTCAGCCAGAAAAAAGAGTTTGCTCACCAAAGCGGATCACAGGTGGCAATCAACGAAACAGGGGATTCAGAATCTCTTGGTTCAGGAGTAAAAGGCGTGCAAACAGTAATGGAAAGCGATGACGCTCGATCAGCAATCGTGGCCAAATTTCTCGAGCGGCACAACTCACCCATGGAACCTTATGATTACTACGCCGAGGAATTAGTCCGCATCGCTGATGAATACAACCTCGATTTCCGCCTGTTGCCAGCCATCGCCATGAGAGAGAGCAATCTCTGCCGCAATACCCATTCCCAAGCACCCCATAACTGTTTAGGCTTTGGCATTCATTCCGAGGGAACTTTGGACTTCGACAGCTATCTGGCAGGCTTCGAGAGAGCAGCCAAAGAAATCAGAGCTTATTACGTCAACCAGGGGAGAATTACTACTGAAATGGTCGGGCAGAAGTACGCCAGTAGTCCTACTTGGGCAGATGGGGTGAACCAATTCATGGCAGAAATGCGCTACGATGATCGAGACTTGGGAAGAGAGCTGAAGGAAGATGCTACGAACGTCCTGGAATTTGCTCAATAATTATTCTATATAAAATCAAAAAAGCCTCCGCCTTGGGCGGAAGCCTTTTTGTTCCTAACCGAAAGTCATTTCGGCAGAGGACATTTTTTGTCAACTCGGATATTTTGGATATTACTTTGCCTAATATTAAAAGTCAAGCAAAATAAAGTTCTGGAGCCGCCGAGGAGACTTACACTCCCACCTCCGAGTTGACAAAATCGGCAGTCCTCTACATGACCTTCGGCGGCATACAACGACTTCCAGAACAACTTCATTCTGCTGGACAAATCTGACAAAAAGCGTAACAAGAGATTAATTTAATATAGGACTTGACATTATGACCTATTTTGATATATTAGAGGATAACTCAGAAGGTTTTCTCTCACCGGGAAGTACGTTCTGAGACAAAAAACCCCGCCACTAGGCGGGTTTTTTTGTAGCTCTTGGCTAGATTACCGCCACCCCATCTGTTCACCGATAGGAATTTCGTGCTCAAAATAGCCATTGAAAGAAGCAAAGCCCTTATCCATCCAGGTTTCGACAATCAAAATACCCACTCGAGTTCTTCTGACTCGAATGCGGTTTTCTTTGACCTTGTCATACCAGGGAGTAAATCTTTTCTCAGGAATCTCACGATCTGGTTCCAGAATTACATAAACCACCTCATGCTCTGGCAGTACCTGGGTATGAGGCACCTCCAGACTCAACTGCCTGGCTTTCCAGTGCATCACATAATCATACTGAGCTGTCTGGTAGTTCGGAGTAAAAGTAGCGACGCTACTGGGGAAAACATAGCCCTTACCCTCGGTAAACTTCAAATCCTCCTGCCACCAATGAAGCACTGTGTAAGTAGCCTGCTCGATGGTCTGCAAACCAGCCTGGTTATCGACCTCAACGATCGTGGAGTGATATTCCAGCCAAGAGGTATAAAACAGCGTAATTACCAGGATTAACTGAATAAACCACACCCGCTGTTTGGTGAACCATTTATGGGTAGTTTTCAGAAACTCCGGCAGCTGCTTGATCCCCAAGACCAGCAAAGGCACCAAGAAAATAAAATGAGGAGCGAGATAATAACCAAAAAAGTGACCATGATTTCCTCGCCACAACAAGAAACCCAAATAAGGAGCGACCGCAAATAAAGTCATTAACTGCCAGCGAAAGCTAGCGGTTTTGTCTTTGAGGAAATCTTTGTTTTTCCAGATATATTTGGCCGCCACCCCGATAGCGATCATCAGCACCAGACCAATCACGATCGTGGCTTTACTACTACCCAAAAACAAACTATTGGTGCTCCAAAAAAGCTGGGGAATTCTGTTCGATAAGAAATGAGTCCAGGTTTCTTTGGTGTCAGCAGTAGTGGTCAATCCTTGGAAAAGAAACTTTGACATCAAAAACTGATTCCGAAGCTCAAAGGCCAACTGGGGAAGCAAAGTAATAAACACTCCCAAGCCACCCACTAAATAATCCCAGAAATTGAACCGCCCTCTGATCCAAGCGATTGCTAGATAGATCACCGGCACGATAAAAATCGCATAAGCAAACTCCGCCTGCAGGACTAAGCCCAGGAGGAAAAAGCCAACCAGCAACCACCAGCGGGACTTACGAGCGTAATAAAGAGCCAGCAGCGCAGCCGTAATGATCGGAAATGCCAGCATCGGACTCAAGACAAACACACTGCCCCAAACACTGCCGGGAATAAAAGCCAGCAGTAAGAAAGTCAGCCAGCGCCAACGGTTGTCTTTTTCATCAGGAAATAGCAATTTGCTCAGCCAATAAAATAGGGGAATAGCCAGCGTAGCAGTAAAAATATACCAAGCAATCAAGCCATAGGGATTGCCGCCAAAAAGCAGGTTTCCTGGCACGCCAGCATAAAACCACAACGGGCCAATAAAAAACCCCTGTAAGCCGCTGGTGGGGCCAATTAATGTGAGGTCACCCTCTACGATTTTCTGAATCTCCTGAGCGTCGCGGCCGTTGTCGTAAGTAAAATAAGAAACTTCCTGGAAATTATAAAAGCGAATCAAAATGGCAAAAAGGATGATGAGAATGGGCCAGCGGTGAGTGGAAATGAAGTTGATGATGCGCTGCATAAAACAAAGTATAACCTAATTTGTGCCCAGGAGAGGGGTCGAACCTCCAAGGATTGCTCCACACGGTCCTAAGCCGTGCGCGTCTACCAGTTCCGCCACCTGGGCAAGGCAGTTAATTATACCGCCTTCTTTATGATAGAGTAGGTGAGGTTATGCAAAGCGAAAATAGTAGTTTTTCTCAAGTATTTACCAAAGTGGGCTATTGGCTCAATGAAGTAGTGTTTTGGGGTTTGGTTGTACAAGCTCTCTGGGCCACTTATCAATCGATCAAAATCATTTTCATCAATCTCCCCACCGGCGAAGCTCAGCTAGCTGCAGGAACCGCGGGACAGGCAGAGCTAAACCTACTGGTCAACGACGCCATTTTGTCAGTCATTTCCAGCATCATCAGTATTTTGGTCGCCACTTGGTTCGGCAGGAGACGAAGCCAGGGAAACCAAATGTGGGAAACTGCTCTGGGGGTTGTGGCGGTGCTGTTCAATCTTTGGCTCAACCAATATCTGCAAAACCAGAGCTCTGCTCAGCTGATCGAACCGCTGATCGAAACCATTCTCTAATATGGACTACCAACTGCGTACTCATCCGCGAGCCAAAAAAATCACGCTGCGTTTGGATAAAAATGGCCAACCAATCGTCACCGTTCCACACTTCACCCCCAAAATTCTAGTCAATAAATTCGTCGCCAAAAACCAAGGCTGGATCGATAAACACCGACAGCAACTGACAGCAGGTAAAGACAAGTTTAATTCCGATAAACAATTGATGATCTTTGGCAGAAGCTATCAAAAAGAAATTACTATCGACAGCAACCAGCCTTCAAAAGTCTTGATTGGTAAAAATAAAGTGCTGATCAATTTACACAGCGACAATACCGACCAAAACCAAGTGGTTGAAAAGTTTCTCAAAAATACTGCCATTCATTATCTGACTACCAAAACCAACCAACTGGCGAAAAAAATGAAGGTCAAATTCAGCAAGCTTTCCTTCCGAGCTCAAACCACCAGGTGGGGCAGCTGCAGCAGCAAAGGAGCCCTAAGTTTCAACTGGAAGTTGGTTCATTTTCCTCCAGAGGTAATCGACTATGTCATTATTCATGAGCTGGCACACCTAGAACACCTCAATCATTCGGCAGATTTTTGGCAGCTGGTGGCCAAGTTCTGTCCAGAGCACAAGCTTCACCAAGGTTGGCTGAAAAGACAGGGAATCGGCGTTCACTGAAATGACTACTAATGATATTATCTGCTCATGATCATTCTGCATGGCGAAAACTTAGTGAAGTCCCGCAACAAATTGGTCAAAATCATCGAAGAGGCTAAGCAAGCTGGTAAAGAGGTCGAAAGACTATCAGCCAAACAACTAGATCCAGCGGGCCTAGAAACTGCGCTGCAGAAAACCTCCTTATTTGGCACTGAGCAGCTAGTGGTCATCGAAGAACTACATTCCCTGCCGCGCTCCAAAAAGAAAAACCAACTGATAGAAATCGTCCAGGACGCCAACGTCGAAGTATTGCTGTGGGAAAAACGCGATTTGACCAAAACCATGCTCAAACAGTTCCCCAAAGCTGAGGTCGAGCATTTCAAAATCACCAACAGTCTTTTCAACTGGCTCGATAGTTTTAGCCCTCGAACCGACACCAAAAAACAGCTCCAGCTGCTGCAAGACGCTCAGCAAACCAATGGCGAACAGATGTGTTTTGTGATGCTCGCTAGGCAGGTGCGGCTAATGATTCAGATCAGTGACGGCGGCAGACCAGCCGGACCGCCATTCGTGATCAGCAAGCTTCAAAAACAAGCTCAGGACTTCACTATGGAGCAGCTGCTCAAAATCCACGAAAAACTTTTCCAGCTGGACATAGCCAGCAAAACTTCCCAAAATCTCATGACGCTCGGTCAGGAGCTTGATCTTTTAATCATAAATTTGTAGAGTTAATAAGCACTTTAAAGAAAGGTAAATCTATGCCAGTCAAAGTTGATCCCGGAATTTTCAAAGCCTACGACATTCGTGGGGTGTATGGTGAAACCCTCAATGAAGAAATTGCCCAAGCAGTCGGCAAGGCTTTCCCCAAAGTAGTTGAAACAAAAGAAATCATCGTCGGCCAAGACGGTCGGGTATCCAGTCCTTCTCTAACCAAAGCTCTAATCGAAGGCCTTACTTCTGTGGGAGTAAATGTGATTGATGTAGGCCGAGTTTCGACCGACATGTACTACTATGCCTGTGCCACCAAAGAGCTTCCCGGCATCATGGTCACTGCCAGCCATAATCCTAAAGAATATAACGGTTTCAAGATGGTAAAGAAAATTCCTCAGTTACTTTCTGGTGACGAAGGAATTCAGGACATTCGCCAAGCAATCGAAAATGACGACTACCCAGCTGCCAGTGAAACTCCAGGAACGGTAGAAAAATGGGAGATTATGGATGGCTTTATCGAGAAAATTGCCTCACTAGTCGATCTATCACAACTCAAACCCATGAAAGTGATTGCTGATACCGCCAACGGCATGGTTGGCCCCTCACTGGTCGAGCTTTTCAAAAAAATCCCCCAGGTAGAACTCACACCAATGTATTTCGAGGTCGACGGCACTTTTCCCAACCACGGTGGTGATCCACTGCAAGAAGAAAACCGTCGCGAACTGATGGAGCGGGTGGCCAACGAGGGCTATGATTTGGGTTTTGCTTTTGACCCTGATGGCGATCGCTTCTTTTGTATCGACAATCGAGGCAAGTTCGTTTCAGGAGATTTTATGACCGCTATTCTTGCCTCTTACTTTTTAGACCGCTTTCCTGGATCGACCATCATTTACGACATTCGCGCCTCACTAGCAGTAAAAGATACTGTCGAAGCCAAGGGCGGTAAACCATCCTACAACCGCGTGGGTCACTCATACATCAAAAAATCAATGCAGGACCAAGACGCCATTTTTGCCGGAGAAGTCACTGGCCACTATTATTTTGCAGATTTCTATGGCTGTGATTCTGGTTTGGCCCCCATGGTTTACTTGATGGACTTGTTGTCCAAAGAGGGCAAGTCTTTGGCCGAGATTCTCGATCAGTACGAGAGTAAATATCATATTTCAGGAGAGATCAACAGCAAGGTCGCAGATGTGCAGGCCACTATCGCGGCCATCAAAGAAAAATACGCACCAGACGCCAATGAGGTCATCGAAATCGACGGCATCACTTGCGAGATGGGCGACTGGCGTTTCAATGTTCGCGGCTCAAACACGGAGCCTTTGATTCGCCTCAATCTCGAAGCCAATTCTCCACAGCTAATGGCCGAAAAAAGAGATGAAGTATTAGCAATGATTCGCTCATAAGGATTTTTATGACTCAATCAAACACCAATATTCTGGATTCACGAGAAGAGATCGCTAAGCTGGACGAATCTAATGTGCTCGGTTCGATCGAAGCGCTGGCGGATCAAGTGCGGCATGCCTGGGAAACTACTCAGGCTCTGGAGTTCGAGCTCGATGATGACATCGACAACGTGGTGATCGCAGGCATGGGCGGTTCAGCCTTGGGACCAGATGTTTTCAAACATTTATTCGTCGATCGGCTGGAAGTACCTTTCGAGATTTACAACGGCTATGATTTGCCCGCCTATGTGGACGATGAAACTTTGGTAGTACTCTCCAGCTACTCAGGCACCACGGAGGAGGTTTTGAGCTGTGCTACCCAGGCCAAAGAAGCTGGCGCACAGGTAATGGTGATTGCTGCTGGCGGTAAACTGGCAGAAATTGCCGAGCAGGAAAACTATCCTATCTACCGCATTGATCCTGTCCACAATCCCTCTAACCAGCCAAGAATGGCAATCGGCTACGCTATCGCTGGACTGATTGGTCTGCTGGTCAAAGCCGGACTGGTCACTATCAGCCAGACAGAAATCGAAGAAGTCATCAATACCATCATCGCTACTAGCGAAAAACTTTCGCCAGAAACTTCACAGGAAGAAAACAAGGCAAAACTTTTGGCCTTCAGCACCATTGAGCGGCGGCCAATCTTGGTAGCTAGTGAGTTTTTGGTTGGTGCGGTACACACTGCCACCAACCAGTTCAACGAAAACGCAAAGATTTTTGCTGATTACAAAGTAGTTCCCGAACTCAATCATCACCTGATGGAAGGCCTGCAATTTCCCAAAAGCAACGACGGATCTCATTTCTTTATCTTCTTCCGTTCAAATCTTTACCAGCCCAGAAATCAAAAGCGGATCAAGCTCACCCAGGAAGTAGTAGAGAAAAACGACATCGAAACCATGTATATCGAGTTACGCTCACCCAGTAAGCTCACTCAAGCTTTCGAGGTAATTGCCTTGATGGCCTACACCAATTTCTATGTAGCCATGCTGGAGGGCATCAACCCAGCACCAATTCCTTTTGTGGATTGGTTTAAAGATGAACTAGGAAAAGAAAAGTAAAAACCGCTATAGTGTAACTATGCCTGCCATCAAAAGCCTGCGCGCTAAAGAAATTCTCGACGCTCAAGGCAACCCTGCTCTGCATTTAGCTTTGTGGGTTGATTCCGGAGAAGTAGTCGAGACCAGCATCCCCAACGGCATTCGTCACTATCCTACTCAAGCCAACAATCTTTATGATCAGGACCCGCACCACATGGGTGGCAAAGGGGTACAAAAAGCAGTTTTGCTGATCAATCAGACCCTGGCACCGCAAATCGTCGGCCAAGATCCTACTCAACAAGAACAAATAGACCAGTTGTTGCTAAAACTGGACGGCACCAATAATAAGGCTCAAGTCGGTGCCAACTCGATGACCGCAATCTCCCAAGCTGTCCTGAAAGCTGGAGCAGCGGTGTCTGGCCTGCAGCCTTACGACTACATTGCCCAAAAATACCAACTGACGGATCATTTCCAGATTCCTGTCTGTCTTTATGGCTTGGTAAATGGGGGACAGTATGGCGCTGGCAATCTGGATATCCAAGAGTTTTTAATCATTCCCGCCAGTCACAGCGATTTCCGAGTTTCTTTGGAGATCGAAAGTGCCATCAAAAACGAATTGCAAAAAGTACTGAAAGAAAAAGGTGCCAACTACGCCACTGGTGAACTGGGTGGGTTCGCGCCATTTTTACAAAAAAATACCGACGTTTTTGAGTTTATTGTCGAGGCTGCCCGAAAAACTCCTTACATTTTGGCCAGAGATTTCTTTTTCGGCATCGACGCTGGTGCCAGCCAGCTGCAGGATAAAGGTAAATATACTCTCAAGGACAAAAACAATGGCCTAACCAGTAGCGAACTACGCGAGTACTACAAGGATCTGCAAAAAAACTACAGCCTGACTTATTTTGAAGATCCCTTCATCGCCAAAGACGCTCAGGAGTGGCAACAACTGACCGCCGAACTGGGACAGGCAGCCAGGATTGCTAGTGATATTCCTACCGCCAGCAACCCACAGTTGGTTCAGCAAGCAGTCGCTCAGCAAACCGCCAATACCCTGGTAGTAAAGCCCAGCCAGATCGGCACTTTGACAGAAACGTTTTCAGCAGTCAGAATAGCTAGAGAAGCTGGATGGAATATCGTCGTTTCCCAACGCACCGGAGAAACCAATGACGATTTCCTGGCAGATTTCGCGGTCGGTATTGGTGCCGAGTTTATCAAACTAGGACCAGTCAGCCGAGGTGAGTCAGTCGCCAAATACAATCGTTTGGCAGATATCTATCTGGCATTAGAAAATAATAATCAGGAAGGAACAGCAATGTCCGAACCAACCCAAACCAATATCCCTCAGCCCACTGATGCTCCCGCAGCTGACGCTGCCCCAGATCAGAACCAAGCTCAGAATCAAAATCAAGGTCAAGCTTCAGCAGCCCAGCCTCAAGCACCTGTAGATGATGCTTTGAAGCCGCCGGCATCCTCAGGGCAACCAGCCCAACCAAGCCAACCGGCCCAGCCAGCAACTAACCAACAGCCAACTGGCGGACAAACTCCTGCTCCCACCAGCCAGCCCTCGATCAATGATGAAGTCAGCTTGGCAGGAACTGCAGGCAACAATCCCACAACCAATCCGGAACCAGACATTAATCCCTCTGGGAATCCAGCCGTAAATCCTGCGGCGGGTTCGCAACCTGTTGTCAATCAACCGGCTGCAAATCAACCAGCTCAAGCAGGTGAGGCCCAGATGCCTTCTCCAACCGAAGCGCCCATCAACACTCCACCAGCAGCAGCGCCTATGGCGCCAGTTCAAGGAGGGGAGACACAAAACAATCCGGCACAACCCTCAGCAGATGAAGAACAAGCCTCAGCCGCTGACACTCAAAAAGCAATTGATAGCACTTTGGAGGAAATTGGTGCGCAACCAAACGCTGGAGCTGCCGCTAGCACTCCTCAGCCAATGGCAACAGAGCAGTCAGCTGCCGATTCCAGTCAGCCCGCCGTTGAAAACAACTAAAATTGTTCAGCCGCAGTTAACCCGAACTCAAGCTAAGGTAAATTTAGTGTTTTTGATATCTTTTGGTATATAAAGATATTGTTGCTCTTCGGGCTTTCCTTGCATATACTCTGGGTAATATTTGGGATTTATTTGGTTATTTTTTGAACCAAATTAACAAAAGAGTAATAAATTTAGCAAAGGAAACTCATGGCAGTCACCCTCTACAAACGTCAACGCCAGATCGTTGATTACATCGCTCAGTATATTCAAAAAAATGGATTTTCCCCAACCTTGAAGGAAATTGCTAAGGCCATCGGAGTTTCTTCCTTAGCTACTGTTCACGAACATCTCCAGGCTTTGGAAAGAAAAAATGTCATCAAGCGCCACGAAGGAACAGTGCGTGGGATCGAAATGGTTGATCGCACCTTCCTTAGAGTAACTGACAGTATTGATCTACCCATCTTGGGCTTTATCGCTGCCGGCTCACCAATCGAGCCTTACACCGATGACGAAGCTACTTTCAAAGTTTCTCCAGAAATGGTCAGTGCCAAAAAACGTTCCTACATCTTGCAGGTCAAAGGTCAATCAATGATCGAAGACCACATCGATGATGGCGACTACGTGGTGATCGAAGAAACCCAGGACGTGAACAACGGCGATATTGTGGTGGCCTTGCTAGACAACGGCTTGGCAACCCTAAAACGCTTCTACAAAGAAGTCACTCGTGTCAGACTGGAGCCAGCCAACTCTACTATGAGTCCGATATATGCTACCAATGTCCAGATTCAGGGCAGGGTAGTGGGCTTGATTCGCAAGTTCCGCTATTAGGCACTTTGAAAATATTGTTCTTTGTTACCGACGGTTTGATTCACAAAACAGCGCAGTACGTACAGATAGTCTGACAGTCTGTTAATCAATTTCATGTTTTGTACAGAAATTGTTCGTTTTTCTTTTAAAGACACCATTCTTCGCTCCAATCTGCGACACACTGATCTGGTAATATCCAGTTGCGCAGCGATTTCGTGACCTCCGGGAAGCACAAATTGGTGGTGCCAGTTTTTAGCCATTTGCTGCTGTAGTTCTGTTGATTTTTTTTCCAAGTTGCTAAGCAATTTTTTATCGACCTCAACTTTTGCCCCGACGATGTTGCCACCCAAATTGAATAATTCGTGCTGAATAGTTTCTAAAAACTTCACCTGCTTGCTGAGTTCTTTGTTATCCAATTTTTTCAACCAGCTGACTGTCAGACCCAAGTGTGAATTAAGCTCATCGATCATACCTACTACTTCAAAAACCAAATCGTCTTTGGGCAAACGAGTGCCGTCAGCCAAAGAAGTTTCACCTTTATCGCCGGTTTTGGTAGAGACATTGAGCATCGGATTAGTTCATTGTAACCCATCTCTTTTGCTGGTAGAATTTGACCCCGTGAGATTAGACGGGTTATTGAACTTTTCTAGCAAAAAACCAAAAAAATACATCTTCGTTTCTGGAGGGGTGTTGTCTGGTTTGGGCAAAGGAGCTACTGCCGCCTCGATTGGGGTGCTACTCAAAGACCACGGCTATTCTGTCACCAACCTCAAGTGCGAAAACTATCTCAACCTCGACTCTGGCAACATCAATCCCATCGAACATGGCGATGTTTTTCTCTGTGAAGATGGCTTGGAGGCCGACTTGGACCTGGGCACCTACGAGCGCTTCCTGGACAAAGAGGTCGGTTACACTAACTTTATTACCATGGGGCAGGTTTATTCTTCGGTCATTGAAAAAGCCAAAAATCTCGAGTACGAAGGGGTAACAGTCGACGCTATTCCTTATGTTCCCGAGGAAGTGATTCGCCGTATTCGTGAAGCTATCGATGGCTATGACATTATTCTGATCGAGCTGGGCGGAACTGCTGGCGAATACCAAAACATCGTTTATTACGAGGCTTATCGCTTGATGAAACAAACTCTACCAGATGATGTGCTGTTGGTGCACGTGACCTATTTCCCGACTCCTTCACACATCAACGAGCTGAAATCCAAACCTACTCAGCTGTCGGTCAAAAATCTCCAAGCGATGGGCATTCAGCCAGATATAATTGTCGGCCGAGCCGATTCCTATATCGATGACAAACGTAAAGAAAAGGTGGCGTACTTCTGTAACATGCATAAAGAAGACGTTATTTCCAATCCCAATGTTGAAAGTATTTACCAAATTCCCTTGATCTTTCATGAGCAGGGAATGGATAAAAGAATTTTGTCGAAGCTCAAACTGCCGATCAAAAGCACCAAAATGAAAACCTGGAAAGAGCTGGTCGACAAAATCATGAGCAAGAAAGAGCGTAAATTGTCGATCGCGATCATTGCCAAATATATTGCTACCGGCGATTACGAGCTACAAGATTCCTACACCTCGCTGATCGAGTCGCTACATCACGCCAGCTGGGAAAATGGAGTTGGTTTGGATCTGATTTTTATCAATGCCGAGGCGCTGCAGAAAAAGCAGAAAAAGGCCGTGGCTAATCTGAAAAAGGCCGACGGTATCATTGTGCCGATTGGTTGGGGAGAGCGGGGGGTCGAGGGGAAAATCGATGCCATTCAGTACGCCAGAGAAAAGAAGGTTCCTTATTTGGGTCTCTGTTACGGTATGCAGCTGGCCTCGATCGAGTTCGCTCGCCACGTAGTCGGTCTGGAAAAGGCACACACTCTGGAGGTGGACGAAAACACTCCTGATCCGATCATTCACGACATTCCTTTCGAGAAAAAATATCAAAAAATCAAAGGTGTGGGAGCAAGTATGCGCCTGGGTGCTTATGACTGCGTGCTCAAACCAGGAACCCTGACCTACAAGATTTATGAGCAGCACAAGGCGTTCAAAGACAAAAAGAAAAATCTGATTTCTGAGCGTCATCGCCATCGTTATGAGTTTAATAATAAATATCGTGACATTCTCACTGAAAAAGGTTTCGTCATTTCTGGCACTACTCCAGATGATTTCTTTGTAGAGATGATCGAGCTGCCCCAGAAAGACCATCCTTTCTTCCTGGCCACCCAGGCTCATCCTGAATACAAATCCAAACCTTTACACCCGCACCCGATCTTTATCGAATATCTCAAGGCAGTTGGTAAGCACGCTAAATAGTTTTTTTGTTGTTTATCTAGCCTTGAGGTGATAGAATGCTCGCCTATGGCACAGTACTTTACTTATCAAGATCAGCAGCTCGCCGCCGGGGACACTGTTCGAGTGCACCAGGAAATTGTCGAGGGTGGCAAAAAAAGAATCCAGGTTTTTGAGGGCATTATTATCGCGATCAAAAATCGTGGCGCTGGCAAATCTTTCACTGTTCGCAAAATCGGTGCTAATACTATTGGTGTCGAGAAGATTTTTCCTGTGCAACTGCCCTCAATCAAAAAAATTGAACTAAAACGTCAAGGAGATGTTCGCCGCAGCAAGTTATATTACTTGCGTGACAAAGTCGGTAAAGCCGCCACTAGAGTTAAAGAAAAGAGTTCTTTCACCAAAGCAGAATAAATTGCGTAATTTTCGGCTGGGCGCTCGAGGTGAGCGTGTAGCGAAAAAACTGTTGATCGACAAAGGTTATCGAATTCTGGCGGAAAACGTAGTCTTTAAAACTCAGGAAATTGATTTGGTTGCTCTCGACAATCGTTACCAAGAAGTAGTGTTTGTCGAAGTCAAAACCCGCTGGTCAGCTGATTTTGGCAACCCTAGCGGGGCGGTGAATTACCACAAGCTCAAGTCAATGAGGCAGGCTGCCAACCAATTCCTCAGAGCCAAAGGCTTACGAAATCTTTACCGTTTTGATATCATAGCGGTTACTCCTGGAAGAGTAGAGCACTTTGAAAATATTACTTGGCCATAATGGCCCCATCGTCTAGCGGTTAGGACACCGGGTTTTCATCCCGGCAACCGGGGTTCGATTCCCCGTGGGGTCACAGAGAGATTTTTTTGCTATACTCATTCCTTGTTATGCTTTCTTCGATCATCAGCCCCTTCATAGATTTACTTCATCGTTTCTCGGAAACTTTGCCGCTGCCGTGGTTCACTGCTATCGGCGCTTTTGTGGAAGAGGTAATTGCTCCCGTACCTTCGCCCCTGGTGATGACTTTGGCTGGTTCGCTGGCTGGTTCTCAGGGACAAGCGGTGCTGGCGTTACTCTTCTTGGCGGTGGTTGGCTCGATTGGTAAAACGATAGGCAGCTACTTGGTATACTGGCTAGCTGATAAGGGTGAAGATTTGGTACTGAATAAGTTTGGCAAATTCCTGGGTGTTTCTCACAAAGAGGTCGAGTCGATTGGTAAATATCTCAATGGTAGCTGGACCGATGACGTAGTGATTTTCTTGCTGCGTGCCATTCCCATCATGCCTACTGCTCCGGTGTCCTTGGTGGCTGGGCTGATCAAGATCAATCTGAGAACCTATCTGGTTTCTACTTTATTGGGGAACATTGTCAGAAACATGGTTTATCTTTATTTCGGCTACACCAGTGTCGGCGCTTTGGAATCTATCAATGAAGGCCTCGATAGTTTTGAGTCCATTGGTTATGTAGTTTTGGCGGTGATTATGGCTGGCGGCATTCTCTGGTTTTACAGCCAGCGCAAAAAAGGCGGCAAGCTCAAGTTTATGGAAAAGCTAGCTAGTAAAAAAGCTGATGAACAAGGATCCTAGAGATATCAACCTGATTGGTTTGATGGGTCTAACTGGAGTGGGAAAAAGCACTCTGGTGGATGTAGCTATCAGCCAGCTAGGAATCCAAGGATTCTACGAAGACCCCGGCAACAATCCCTATATCGCTGGCTCATATGCAGAGCCAGAAAAATTTGCCCTGAAATCTCAGTTATGGTTTTTGCTCAAAAAACATGAGCTAGTGATGGAGATTCTTCAGCAAGGAAAAACCAGCATTCTCGACATGGCTCCTGGTGGAGACGCAGCTCATGCTCTGGACAGAACCAACAAAGACAATATTAGCAAGGATGAATATCAAGAAATTTATGAACCATTGTTCGACAAGCTTTTCCCCTGGCAATTAGTTTCTACCGTGATTTACATGCATGCCAAAACAGACACCATTTTGAAGAGAATTTCTCAAAGGGGTAGAGAGTATGAGACGGGAATCGTGACAAAAGATTTACAAAGCCTAGAAAAAGCCAATCTAGCAATGCTTGCCAAGTTGGAAAAAAATGGAGTGAAAATCATCAAGCTGGATACCGAACATATTGATCTGGCAAACAGCTCTCAAGACCAACAAAATGCCGCCCAATTTGTCAAAGAAAATGCTATCGATAATCAATAGTCCCAACTCGATATTTACATCCTCTCCCGTTATAATCCAGCTGTAATCTTATGGCACGGTACCAGAGTGGTCTAATGGCGAGGTCTGCAAAACCTTCGTTCGTGGGTTCGAATCCCATCCGTGCCTCCATGAAAAAAACTTACTACATTCAGACTTTTGGCTGTCAGTCGAATAAAAGCGATTCCGAGCGAATCGCGGGTGACTATGAGGCTAGGGGATATACCGAAGCGAACGCTTGGACTGATACCGATGAGTTAATTGTGAACAGCTGCGCCATTCGCCAGCGAGCCGAGCACCGCGCTCGCGCTTTCGTGCACAACGCCGTGCAGTACTACCAGGAAAAAGATAAAAAACGCCCCAAGATCATTTTCACCGGCTGTATGCTCCATCACGGCAAAAATAAAATCATGGAAATGATCCCGCAGATCGATGAAGTCCTACCTGTCAATGAAGTTGGCTTCAACCAGGCCGCGGTGCGTAAAGACAAAAAACACGCTTGGGTGCCCATCTCTGCCGGTTGCAACTCTTTCTGCACCTACTGCATCGTGCCTTATTCTCGAGGCAGAGAGCAGTCGCGCAGTATGGAGGAAATTTTGGAAGAAGTAAAAGATCTGGTCGACCAAGGCTACAGCGAAATCACCCTGCTGGGACAAAACGTCAATTCTTGGGGTCTGGAAAAAGTCGGCATTGGCCTCAGGAAAATGCTGATGAGCGATGAAAAGCTAACCCGAGAGATGCTGCCCGACAACGCCTCCCAATATCTCAAGCCCAAAGGCACGCCACCATTCGTGGAGCTTTTGAGAAAAATCAGCGACTTCGAAGAAATCACCATGATTCGTTTTATCAGTAGCAACCCTTGGGACTTCCATGACGAACTGATCAAGGAAATCGGCAATAATAAAAAAATCGACCGCTACGTCCACCTGCCAATCCAGTCAGGCAGCGACAGCGTTTTGCAAAGAATGAACCGTGGCTACAGCAAAGCAGACTATCTGGAAATCGCCAAAAAACTCAAGGACATCGATCCCGACATTGTGCTAGGCACTGACATCATCGTCGGCTTTCCTGGAGAAACAGATGAGGAGTTCGCCGAAACCGTCGAAGTAGTCAAAAGCGCTGACTGGAAAGTCGGCTTTGTGGCAATGTACTCACCGCGACCAGGTACTGCTGCTGATCGACTCTATGAGGACGACGTGCCGCACAAAATAAAAAAACACCGCTGGGATGTCTTGGACCAAATCATCAACAAAGACAATCTCTCGGTCCGCCCCAAGGTCGTCTAATGGCAAAGCCAACTCTCATCTCCGTCGTCGGTCAAACCGCCACTGGCAAAACCAGCTACGCACTAAAGTTGGCAAACAAATTTTTCAAGCAAGAGTTTTCCAAAGCAGTCTTACTCTCCGCCGATTCCAAACAAGTCTTCCAAGGATTGGAAATCCTGACTGGCGCTGATCTGCCAAATGATTTTAAGGCTCAAGAGAATAAAAGCTATCTTTACAGATATTTTGCTAAAGACTCAATTGAAATCCATGGCGTCTCGATTGTTCCTGGCGACGCAGAGTGGTCCGTCGCTCATTTTGAGCAGCTTTTTAGAAACCTTTACGACCAACTAGATGAAAAAGCTGTTCTAATAGTTGTCGGTGGCACCGGACTCTATCACCAGCAAATCTTCAATCCAGCAGCAACTACGCATGTTAAACCTGACCAAGAGTTAAGAACGAAACTAGAAAAACTGAGCTTGGCAGAGTTGCAGCAGCAACTACAGAGACTTAACCCCCAACGCTGGCGGGCGATGAACAATTCCGATCAGCAAAACCCTCGCCGCCTCATTCGAGCGATCGAGATCGCTGGGGCAGGGGAAGATCAACAACAAGTTGAGGGAATCGAACTAGACGAACAGTTCGGGTTGCAGCTTGGTGATCGAGAACTAAAGCAAGCAATCACTGAGCGAGTTGATCAGCGTCTTGAGCAAGGAGTGATCGGGGAGGTTAAAAAATTTGAGCAACAATATCCAGCAAACAATCTCCAGGCCAAAGCTTCTCTGGGATACGAACCAATCATCAACCACTTGAACAACAAAATTACCTTGGAAGAACTAAAAAAGGCCTGGATCCAGGAAGAAACTCAATATGCCAGGCGACAACAGATCTGGTGGCAGAAAAAAACTGGCATAAACTGGTCGAAAAAGCTATAATACCCCTGCGCGCAACCGGGCAAGCACTTGACGTCTTTAATTTTTGACTTTATCAAAAAAAGAAGCGAAAAGAGGAAAGTCCGGACAGCAGAGTAGACGGTGTCTGATGAAAATCAGAGATCCCCGCCTAGCGGGGAGCCAGTCAGAGCAACAGTGACGAAGCGGGTGGCGCCGCGTGAAACGACCAAGCTACTGGGTGCCCAAGGGCGGCAATCCTCCCGGCTGCAACGAACGAACTTGACCTTATTGGACCTACTCCCTATAGTCCCGCTTAGCGGGATGAGGTCATCAAGCTTCGGCATAGATAAATCTTGCTTAAACAGAATCCGGCTTACGAGTTGCGCGCAACAACCTTTTCCATATATACTCAATCAAGTAACAAGGCCCTGAAAGGTACGATGAACGGATCTATTCAAACCTCCCTGCAAAATTCTTGGGATTATCTAATGGCCACTATTCTCAATAGTTTGGCTTTGCTATTGCCAAAAGTAGTAGGAGCACTAACTGCTCTGGTAGTGGGTGTAATTTTGGCCAAAATGATCAAAGGCATTATCCAAAGAGTTTTGCGAGCGATCAGTTTTTCCAAGTTCATCAACAAAACCCCACTGCAGGTTGCTTTGCAGGAAGACAATCTCGGTAAAATAATCGAAGAAAGTGTTTCCAACTTCTTTTACTGGATGAGTGTTTTGGTCGTGATCTATATCATGGTCGCAATCCTGGGACTCAACTCCGCCACTTTGGTTTTAGAAAAAATCCTAGGCTACATCCCCAACGTCATCTCAGCCATGTTCATTTTGCTGTTTGGCATCTTGGTGGCCGGCTGGGTAGAAAGCTTGGTGAAAGGCGCTGTCCGTGCGATCGATCAAAAAGCCAGTCGGATGCTGGGTAAAGTTTCTGGCTACTTCGTAGTAGTGCTGACTTCAATGACTGCTTTGTCGGAGCTCGGGATCGCCGAAGAGTTTTTGACGATTATGTTCATTGGCTTGGTGGCAACCTTGACCCTGGGCTTTGGCGTGGCAATCGGTCTGGGAGGCAAAAACCTAGTCGAAAGAGTTTTAGATGGTTGGTACGACAATTTTTCCGGCTCAACCAAAAAATCTAAGAAAAAGTAGACACCCATGAACGTCTGGCAAGCCTTGCTATTTGGTCTAGTGCAAGGGGTAACTGAGTTTTTGCCCATTTCTAGTTCTGGACATTTAGCGCTGTTTCAAGCTTGGTCTCAGATTCAGGAGCCAACACTGTTTTTCAATGTCTTTCTGCATGCCGCCAGTTTGCTGGCGATCGTGATTTTTTTCTGGAAACAGATTGTGGAGCTAAAAGTTAGAGATTATTGGCTGCTGGCGATTGGCAGCATTCCCGTGGCTTTGGTTGGCTTACTGCTGGAAGATCGCTTCAGCCTGCTGACTTCATCGCCCCTGCTGGTGGGCGGTTTCCTGATCATCACTGGCTTGATTAATCGCCGCAGTCAAAGATTGCTAGACAACCCTCCCCAGAAAAACACCAAGCTGGATGAAAAAAAGGCTCTGCTGGTGGGTGCTTTTCAGTCATTGGCAATCCTGCCTGGAATTTCCCGCTCGGGCACTACCCTGATGGGTGTACTAAGCCAAAATCTGGAAAAAAATCAAGCTTTTACCTTTACTTTTCTGCTAGGCATTCCCGCCATTCTGGGGGCAAACCTGCTGCAGATTTTAGAATTAGTGACGGGGGCAGGGGAGAGCCCTAACTTCGCAAATTTGCTGGCAGGAGGACTGGCGGCACTCGTGGCTAGTTGGTTCAGTTTGGGACTGCTGAAAAAATTCGTCGAACAAGCCAAATTGAAAGTTTTCAGCAATTACTGTCTGGCAGTAGGTTCGCTAGTGGTAATCGCTCAATTAATTCTGTAGGCCAAGGCCTCCACAGCGTGTTTCTTCTTAATTTTTGGATGACCTTCCAAATCAGCAATCGTCAGCGCTACCCGGAGGACTTTAAGATATCCTCTGCTAGATAGTAAGAACTTTTTGGCTGCACCAGAGAGAAAATTCCAGACTTCGTCATCTGCTTTTTTCAATTGTTTTAGTTCTTTGTAAGACAAAAAGGCATTAGTTTTGCCCTGACGACTAAGCTGAATTTTCTGTGTTTCGGCTACCAACTCTCTAGCCAAAGCTGTCTGGTTAGTATCAAATGAATGCTTGGCAAAACGTTTGGGATCAATCGAGCGCATTTTCAGCTGTAGGTCAATACGGTCGAGGATCGGACCGGAAATCTTTTTTTGATAACGACCGACTTCATTTTCCGAACAACGACAAGCTTTAGTGTCATGAAATTGATAACCGCAGGGACAGGGATTGGCAGCGGCCACCAGCATAAATTGGGCAGGATATTCAGCGGTGCCGACTGCTCTAGTGATGGCGATCTTGCCGTCTTCCATCGGCTGGCGCAAAGCTTCCAGAACTGATTTGTCGTATTCGGGAAACTCATCCAGGAATAAAATTCCCCGATGGGCAAGCGAGACTTCTCCTGGTTGAAGTAAGGCTCCGCCACCAATGATACCAACTGACGAAGTGGTATGGTGCGGCTCACGAAAAGGGCGAGTAGTAATCAAACCTTGATGAGCTAAGCCTTTGATGGAGTAGAGCTTGGTGACCTCGATGGCTTCGTCTTTGGTGAGCGGTGGCAGGATGCTTTTCATGGCTCGCGCCAACATACTTTTGCCCGCACCAGGAGAGCCGATCAGTAGCAGGTTATGCTGACCTGCCGCCGCAATCTGAATTGCCCGCTTGGCTTGTTCCTGTCCCACCATTTGCGAGAAAATATCGACTTCTTCATTTGGTTGATGAGTATATGGTTGAGGTGTCAAAACTCCGATGGGCTGCTGCTCAAAAGCCAACAATTGTTGGAGATGTCTGACTGGATAAAACTTAACTCCTTCGATGACCGAGATTTCTGACTGATTAGTTTCAGGAAAAAATATTCGCTCAACACCCATTTCCCGAGCTGCCAACACCATCGGCAACAAACCTTTCACCGGTTTGAGGCTGCCATCCAAAGACAACTCACCAAAAAACATGGTTTTGTCTGTCCGCCAGGTGATTTCTCCATAAAGTTTCAGTAGGCCCACCGCGATGGCGAGCTCTAAAGCGCTGCTGGTCTTGCGCACCTCTGCGGGAGCTAGATTGACGATGGTGCGCATGCTTTTGATCCGCACGCCGCAATTCTGCAGTGCCGAGCTGACTCTTTCCTTGGCCTCATCAACAGCCTTATTGGGCAAACCAATGATGATCAGGCTGGGCTGTCCTCTGGTAGCGTCGACTTCGACCTCTACCTTGGTACACTCCAGACCTGTCATCACCATCGAGGAACATCTAGCTAACATATAGTTTTAGTCTGGGATTCTTGCCTGACACGAAGCGTAACACTGGTATAATGGACCAGTCATGAAGCAACTGCTTTACTGGCTAAAATACTGGTATCACTGGGTAAAAACTGGTCTGTTGCGAGGCTTGCCTGCTAGTTTACGCTATGGTTTTCCTTCCAGAAAATTGAGAATTATCGCTATCACTGGTACCGATGGCAAAACCACTTCATCCAGCTTGCTTTACCAAGTGCTCAACAGTGCTGGTAAAAAAGTTGCTCTGCTTTCCACTGTCGCTGCCTATATCGGTGACGAAAAAATCGATACTGGTCTACACGTCACTAGCCCCAATGCTCACGAGCTACAAAAACTGATGAGACAAATGGTTAATGCTGGCATGGACTATTTAGTACTCGAATACACTTCACACGGTGCTTACCAAAATCGTTTGTGGGGTATTAAACCACTGCTGGGTGGGGTGACCAACATTACTCACGAGCATTTTGATTACCACCTCAATTACCAAAATTATCTCGAAGCCAAAGCAATGGTGCTCAAAAAAGCCAAGACCGTAGTCCTCAATCAAGACGACCAATCTTTTTCCAAGCTCAAACGTCAATTGCCAGAGAAAGCCAAGGTCTTGACCTACTCAGCTGAAGAAAGTCTTCCCAAGAAAATTCGTGACGCGGTGGCAGAAAGATTGCCAGAGCCATACAACCAAATGAATGCTCGCTTGGTGACGACTTTGGCCAAGCAGCTCAACCTCACCGATGACGAGATTGCCGAGGGGATTAAGAATTTTCAGGGTGTCGAGGGAAGAATGGATTTTGTGGCCAACAAGCGTGGCTGCAAGACGGTGATTGATTTTGCTCATACTCCCAACGGTCTCGAGGAGGCTCTCGAGGCACTCCGTAAGCACATGCGCACTAACCAGATGACTGGCAAACTGATCGCGGTTTATGGCTGCGCGGGTCTGCGAGACTATGCCAAACGCCCTCTAATGGGCGAAATCGGTGTCCGTCTGGCTGACCTGGTGGTCTTTACTGCCGAAGACCCGCGCACCGAGGATGTCTGGTCTATCATCCGCCAAATGAAGGAACAGCTGGAGACTGGCCATAACCGCATTGTTTCCATCGCTGACCGTGCCCAAGCAATCGAGTTTGCGATCAATAATCTCGCCAAAAGGGGAGATTTGGTGGCTTTCTTTGGCAAGGGTCCGGAAAAAAGCATGGCTTATGGCAAGGTCGAGTATCCTTGGAGTGAACACGAGGTAGTGGAGCGAGCTTTAGCCAACGCCAACTAACATGAATATGCTGCAATACGATAATTTCTACCTGGTCGGGATCAAGGGGGTAGCAATGACTTCCTTGGCTCAGCTGCTGATCGATGCGGGAAAAACTGTCATCGGCAGCGATGTCGCTGAAGATTTTCCCACCAAAACCCAACTACAAAGACTTAATATCCCAGTAGAAACTGAGTTTACTACTCCCTTAAAGAACATTGATTGTGTTGTCTACACTGGCGCCCATCAGGGCCAGCAAAACCCTCAAGTACAGTGGGCTAAAGAAAATGATATTCCTACGATTTCTCACGCTCAGGCTTTGGCTTGGTTCTTTAATCAAAAACAAGGGATTGCTGTCTGCGGAGTGGGGGGCAAATCAACTGTTTCTGCCATGATTGCCTGGACTCTCGAATCAATCAACCTCAACCCTTCTTTCTCTGTGGGGGTGGGTAACATTCCTGGTTTGGAAAAAACTGGTGCCTGGACTGACTCACCTTACTTTGTCGCCGAGGCCGACGAATATGTAGAGGATCCAACTGTCAAAAACGAGGAAATTATTCCTAGATTCCACTACCTAGAGCCATCAATCACGGTCTGTCCAAATCTCAAATTCGACCACCCTGATGTTTATCGTGATTTTGATCACACTAAGGAAATTTTCTCCAAGTTCTTTTCCCAAACCAAAGATCAGCTCATCATCAGTGGTGACGATTCAGAGCTTCTCAAGCTTGCCAAACAAACCGACAAACAGGTCATCACTGTCGGTGAACAAGATCACAACGACTTCCAACTAGTTGTTTATCAGGCTCACCATGGTCACGCTCATGCCGCCTTCGTCTATCAAAATGAGCAGTATGATTTTGCCCTTCAGATCCCTGGTAAATTCAATGCTCTGAACTCCTTGATGGCTATTGCCGCTGCAGCCCAAATTGACAAAGAAGCCCTCACTAATCACAACCTGGATCAATTCCGCTCTACTGCCAGGCGTTTTGAAAATATCGGCGTGATCAATGGCGTGCAGTGCTACGATGACTACGCCCATCATCCTCACGAAATC
>OMJP01000026.1 GCA_900299405.1 bacterium
AAGGTGGCAACCAAATTGGTTTCTCGGTTCTGATGGTAGTGGGCGACAAAAAAGGCAAAGTCGGTGTTGGCCTGGGTAAGGCTCCCGATGTATTGTCAGCCATCAAAAAAGGAGTCAAAAAAGCCAAGAAAAAAATGATCGAGATTCCTTTGGATGGCACTACTATTCCTTTTAAAATGGAAGTTAAGGAAGGTGCTGGCAGAGTGCTGCTCAAGCCCGCTGCCAAAGGTACTGGAGTGATTGCTGGCGGTCCAGTGCGTGCCGTCGTCGAAGCTGCTGGAGTGAGGGATATTTCAGCCAAGATTTTGGGCAGCGAAAACCAAGCTTCTAGCGTTTACGCCACTTTTGAGGCTTTGCGCCAGATGAAACAAATCGTCGAGATTCGTGGTATCAAGCTTCGTTCTGCAGTGGAGATTGAAGAGGCTGAAAAAGCCAAGGTCAAAGAAATGCAGGAAAAAGCCAAGGCTCAAGCAGAAGAATCCAAAGAAGAAAAATCAAGCAAAAAAGCTGAAAGCAAAATCAAGAAAGCTAGCAAACCCGCTGCTCAAAAACCAGCGGCCAAAAAAAATAAAAAAGCCAGCAAAAAATAACGGAGTAACTCATGTCATTACTAAACAAACTAACCAAAATCACTAGCCGCTCACAAAAAAGAGTTGGTCGTGGTTATAGTTCTGGCAAAGGCGGTCACACCGTCGGCCGAGGTACCAAAGGTCAAGGTTCCCGTGAGGGCAACAAATCCCCACTGTGGTTCGAAGGCGGTCAGCTGCCAGCGGTGAAAAAATATCCCATGATTCGTGGTAAAGGTCGTTTTGGAAGCTTGCAGAACACTGCTGAAGTTACTTTATCTGAGCTGGAGAAATTGCCTGTCAAAGAAGTCAGCATGGAGACTTTGAAACTACACAAAATCATCGAAAAAGGCTTCAAAAAAGCCAAGATTATCAATACTGGCAAATTGACCAAACCCAAAAAGGTTTTAGGGATCGCCGTTTCTGCTCAGGCTCGCCAGACTATCGAAAAACTGGGCGGATCGGTAGAATAAAGATTGTGATAAAAAAAGCATTACAGCAACTACAAACCATGCTGCGCAATGAAGAGTTACGCCGCAAGTTTTTGTTTACTGCTGGAGTGTTCTTCATTTTCCGCTTGCTAGCTCATATTCCTGTTCCTGGAGTGAATACTTTGGCTTTGCAGCAACTATTTGCCAGCAATGAATTTTTGAGCTTATTGAATGTTTTTGCTGGCGGCACTTTGGCAAACTTCTCGGTGGTAGCGGTGGGTATTAATCCCTACATTACCGCCTCGATTATTATGCAGCTGGCGGGCATGATTTTCCCCAATATCAAGGAAATGCAGAAAGAGGGTGAGGCCGGTAGAGCTAAGCTCAACCAATACACTCGCTTTTTGACTGTGCCTTTCGCGATCGCTCAGAGTATTTCGATTATTGCTTTACTAAATTCTCAGGGGCTACTGGTAGCTCAGAATTTATTGATGGTAGTCTCGATGGTGCTGAGTATGGTGGCCGGGGCGATGATTATGTTGTGGTTGGGTGAATTGGTGACGGAATATGGTTTGGGAAATGGTATTTCGATGGTACTGCTGGCTGGTATTGTCAGTCAGTTCCCCTCGGCAGTTTCGCAGGTTTTCGCCACTAGTGACTCACTGCAGTGGGCGACTTTGGGAATTTTCGTGACCGCTTCTCTGGCTTTGATTGGTTTGATTGTGTTTATCAATGAGGCAGTGCGCAAAGTCGCGATTCAGTATGCCAAACGCATTCGCGGGGGCAAGACCTATGGTGGTCAGCAGACACACCTGCCTATCAAGGTCAATGTCGCTGGAGTAATGCCGATTATTTTCGCTGTTTCGATTATGCTGGCTCCTTCATTTGTGGGACGAGTGCTGGCCGCTTCCAGTAATCCTGGCCTGGTTACCTGGGGACAGCGCCTCAGTGTCTGGTTCGAGCAGACCTCACCAGTTTATTTAATCACTTACTTCCTACTGGTTTTCAGCTTTACCTTTTTCTCGGCTCTCATTTTCTTTGACGCTGAGAATATCTCTGACGAGCTGAAGAAAAGCGGTGCTTTTGTGCCAAGCATCAGACCTGGAGGAGCTACCAAGAAGTTTTTGGAATATGTGGTGGTGAGAATTACCTTGGTGGGTGCTTTGTTTTTGGGGGTGTTGGCGATTTTGCCTTCATTTGCCCAGATCGCCACAGGAATTCAGTCGCTGGCAATCGGTGGTACTAGTTTGCTGATCGTCGTATCAGTAATTCTAGAGACTTCAAAACAAGTAGAAAGCATGCTCGTAGGCCAAGACTACGACAGGTATCAATAGGGGGGAGGAAATCACCTATGAAAATAGTACTAGTTGGTATTCAAGGAGCAGGCAAATCAACTCAGGGAAACAAGCTTTCCGAGGAGCTGGGAGTGCCTTATTTGTCTTCGGGACATATTTTCCGCTCCATGGCTAAAGAAAAAAGCAAGCTGGGTCGCTGGCTCAAAGAAACTCTGAACTCCGGAGCTTTGGTACCAGATGACACTGCCGTAGAAATCGTGATGGAATACTTGGGAAAACCAGAGTATGCCGATGGCTTCATTCTTGATGGTTTCCCTCGCACTGGTGCCCAGGCAGAGGTTTTAGACGGTGAGATTGATTTGGTGATTTTGATTGATGTATCAGACAAAGAAGCTCTTTGGAGAATTTCAGGCAGAATCTCTGACCGCGAGGATGAGACTTTGCAGGCCATTCGCAAGCGGATCGAGTTGTTCCATGAGCTAACCTCTGAAGTCCTCGAGTACTATGACAAAGAAGACAAGTTGGTCAAGGTCGATGGCGAACAGCCAATCGAGGGAGTGTTTGAGAGCATCATGGAGGCTGTCAGGAAGGTGGAAGAAGCTAAATAAGCGACAGCTTACTCCCAGATGTGACAAATTTGGTCATATCTGGTACAATTACAGCTTACTTTTAACAATTTATGGGTAAAGTACAAGATCACAAGCGTTCGGCGAAATCCAAGCGTCAGCAAGACACTACCGCCGAAAAAGCAGGCCGCACAGATCGTTTGGAGATCGTCGGCGAGATCGAGGAGTGTTTGCCCAATACCATGTTTCGGGTCAAAGTGACCGAAGCAGCGGTAGAACCGATGGTCGGCAAGGTGCTCTTGGGTACTTTGGCTGGCAAAATGAGGTTGTATCGCATCAGGGTTATGCCTGGGGATGTAGTCAAAGGCTACGTTTCCAAGTACGACCTAACCAAGTGTAAAATTACGTACCGGGTGAATACTCGGCCAACAAATACAGCTAGTAATTAAAAGGTTGGCCCAGCAAGAATCCAGGAAAGAAAAATGAAAGTTAGAGCTTCGCTGAAGAAGATGTGCAACCAATGTAAATTTGTCAGACGTAACGGAAAGTTATACGTCATTTGTGACGTCAATAAAAAACATAAACAACGCCAAGGATAATTAAAGGAAATATGCCACGTATTGCTGGAATCGATATCTCAGAACACAAAAAAGTCGCCTTTGCTTTGCGCGAAATTTATGGCGTGGGTCCCAAGCGGGCTGATGATATTATCGCTCAGGCTAAAATCGATCCTAATAAAAGGGCTAGAGATTTGACCCCAGATGAAGTCAGCAAGATTCAGCGTCTGTTGGAAGAATATCCAGTAGAGGGAGATTTGCGTCGCCAGGTAAGCGATAACATCAATCGTTTGAAAAGAATCAAGTCTTACCGTGGTATGCGTCACAGTGCTGGCTTGCCAGTGCGTGGTCAACGCACCAAAGTGAACTCTCGTACAGTGCGGGGCGGCGGTCGCAAGACTGTCGGTTCGGTCAGCAAAGAAGAAGCTCCGAAGGAGGCAGCTAGTAATTAATAACTCTTAACTATTAACTATAAACTATAAACTCATAACTAACATGCCAGCCAAAACTACCTCACCAGCCAAAAAAGCTTCCCGCGTCGTTCCCAAGGGTAGAATGTACGTCAGTGCTACCTTCAACAATACCCTAGTTAGCGTGACTGATGATAAGGGCAATATTTTGTGCTGGGCGACCACTGGCGAATCTGGTTTTACCGGTTCGCGAAAATCTACTCCTTATGCTGCCACGATTACTATCGAAAACGTGGTCAACAAAGCCAAGGCTTTTGGGATGAACGAAATGGATATTTATTTGAAAGGTCCAGGACCAGGTAGAGACGTCGCTTTGCGCGTAGCCAAGGCTCAGGGAATCAAGATCAGCATGATCGCTGACACCACTCCCTCTCCTCACAACGGTACCAGACCAAGAAAAGCGAAACACAACAGATAACTATTAACTATCAACTATTAACTATTATGGCAAGACACTCAGGACCAAAACAAAAACTACAACGACAAGTCGGCGAAGATTTGGGATTGAAAACCAATGCTTTGCGCGTGGCTCGTCGTCTACACACCAGACCTGGACAGCACGGCACTCGTCGCCGCAAATTGTCTGACTACGGAGTGCAGCTCAAGGAAAAACAAAAGGTGAAGTATATGTACGGCGTGTTGGAAAAACAACTGCACCGTCTTTACAGCCAGGCCAGCAAGGATCCGCTAGCTACTGGTGCGGTGCTGCTCAGTTTGCTCGAGCGTCGTTTGGACAACGTGGTTTACCGTCTAGGCTGGGCTCCTACTAGGGCTGCTGCCAGACAGATGGTTGGTCACGGTCATGTGACGGTCAACGGTCGCAAAATGAGCATTCCCTCCTATTCGGTCAAAGTAAATGACGTGATCACTCTCAAAGATAAGGCAGCCAAGATCCCCGCAGTAGATGAGCTGCTAAAAGCCGAGGAAGAGCCTACTCTTCCTGGCTGGTTAAGTCGTAAAGCCACCGTAGGAAAAATCGAGCGCTTTCCGGAGCGCGATGATATCAATGAAGCGATTGATGAGCAGCTAATTGTGGAGTTCTACAGTCGCTAGTATTTTAGTAAGTAGTAAAAAGTATAAAAAGGATCAAACCATTCTCGATACAGATTCTCCCACACAGTATTAATCAGGGAGGAGGAGAAACGAAAGGAACATATGCAACTTGATCTCAAACAATATTCATACATGAATCCGTCTTTCACGGTTTCTGAAGCCGAGGCAACTGCCTCGAGAGCTCGCTTAGTAATTGAGCCCCTAGAGCAGGGCTACGGACACACTTTGGGCAATGCTTTGCGCCGAGTGTTGTTGACTTCTTTGCCAGGTGCTGCCATCACCTCTGTCAGTATTGACGGAGTTGACCACCAGTTCACCACCTTGGAGGGCTTGAGCGAAGACATCGTCGAGCTGATTCTCAATATCAAGCAAGTGCGAGTCAAAGCAGACCATGACGGTACTGGCATTTTACGCCTCAGCGCCAGTGGCCCTGCAGAAGTTACCGCTGCCGATATTGAAGCAGAAGCAGGTTTTTCGGTAGTCAATACCGATCAGCCCATCGCTACTGTTGCCAAAGGCAAAAAACTAGAAGTGGAAATGACAGTCGAGACCGACACTGGTTACCGCATGGCTAGCGAAGCCGAATCAGAAATGATTGGTCAAATCGCGATTGATGCTTTGTTCTCTCCAGTAGAAAAAGTCTCTTACAAAGTCGAGTCCACTCGTGTTGGTCGTCGCACTGACTTCGATCGCATTGTGATGGATGTGCAGACTGACGGCACCATCACTCCAGCCATGGCAGTGGAACAGGCAGCCAGAATCTTGGCCAAGCAGTTCACTCAGGTCTTTGACCCAGTGGTGATCGAGGAAGAGACTGAAGAAACTCAGCTTTCTCCAGAAGAAGCTGAGGTCTTGCGTCTCACAGTGGAAGAGCTAGATCTACCGACCAGAATCGCCAACGCTTTGCGCAAGGGTGGTTACAAAACAGTCGGTGATTTGGTAGGTGTTCCTAGAGACACCGTTTCCAAAGTGAAAAACTTGGGAGGCAAGAGTGTCGATTTGATCAATGAGGCGCTCAGCAAGAAAGGTGTTAGTTTGGAATAGTAAATCTTTTCCAAACTGGGTAGGAAGCCATGAGACATCGTCGAGCCAACAAGCATTTCAACCGAGACACGAACCATCGCAAGATGTTAGTGCGTAACTTGGTGCGTGCTTTGGTGGAGCAAGGTGAGATCACTACTACCGAAGCCAAGGCTAAAGCAGTCAAACAGTGGGCCGATCGCCTGATCAGTACCGCCCAGGGTGATGAGTTACACGCTCGTCGCCTGCTGCACCGTTTTTTTGGCAAACGTGACGTGGTTAATACCTTGGTCGAGCGAATTGCGCCAGCGATGAGCAAGCGCAAATCTGGCTTTAGTCGTATTGTCAGACTGGGCAAACGCCGGGGAGACAATGTCGAGATGGTAAAGTTGAGCTTGGTAGAGCAGCCCAAAGAGACCGGCACGCTCAAGAGCGGCAAGACTTACAAAAAGCCGGCCAAAAAAGCAGTCAAAAAAGCTGCTCCAAAGAAAGCCGCCAGCAAGCCCAAAGCTAAACCAGCCAAGAAAGCCGCAGCCAAATCGACCAAGAAAAATACCAAGAAAAGCACCAAGAAGGCAAAAAGCAAATAACTCTAAACTATTAACTATTAACTAATTATGAAAGCTAGACAAAAAACCTTTATGCAGCGCAAAGAAGATGTCACCAGAGTGTGGCACTTGGTTGACGTGAAGGATCAGATTTTGGGCAGAGTGGCGACTGAGATTGCAGAAAAGCTGATCGGTAAGGCCAAAGCTACCTACACCCCTCACATCGATGGTGGTGACTATGTGGTGGTGACCAATGCCCGCGAGATCGCTTTGAGCAGGGGCAAGGAAGACAAAAAAGTCTACAAATGGCACACTGGTTTTCCTGGCGGAGTAAAAGAGCGCAGTTTCAAGGAAATGCAGGCCAAACATCCTGAGGAAATTATTCGTTTGGCAGTGCTGAACATGTTGCCCAAAAACAGATTGCGCCAGGACAGAATGGCTAGATTAAAGATTTATACTGGTGAGGAACATCCTCATCAAAGTCAGCTAGGAGGCAAATAATGGCAATGAAAATGCAAAAGAAACGCCAGAATAAAGTAAAGCGCGTGGTGAAAAAAGCCACCAATCAAGCGAAGCAAGTTTCTACTACCAATAACAATGGTCAAGAAACTCCCAATTTCAAGATCCTCAACAAAAAATATGTTGAGGGAGTGGGTCGTCGCAAAGTCGCTACTGCCAGAGTGAGAATCTACGAGGGTGAAGGTGATTTGGTGGTCAATGACATGCTGGCCAAAGATTATTTTGCTGGCATCGAGATGGCCTTGGCGATTTTGAACAAACCTTTTGAGCTGACCGGTACCAAAGACAAGTTTGCCCTTACCGCAACTGTCAAAGGTTCAGGCATCAGCGCTCAGTTGGACGCCTTGGTTCATGGTTTGTCCAGAGCTTTGGTGAAACATAATCCAGAATTCAAGATCTTCCTCAAGGGAGCAGGCTTGCTCACTCGTGATGATCGGATGAAAGAGACTCGCAAAATCGGCATGGGTGGTAAAGCCCGCCGTCAGCGACAATCTCCAAAACGGTAAAGATTTTTACCAAACTTCTCTTCTTAGGGGTTTGCCAGCGCGGAAATTCACCACGTTGTGGCCTTTGACTAAAGTGCGTTTGTCTTTTTTGCCAAATGGCTCGACGTGTTTGTCGTCGACTTTGTTGACGTAGAAGGTACCAAATCCAGAGATCACGACTTTTTCGCCTTTTTTCTTGGTTAGCACCCGAGAGATTTCATCGAAAACGGTTTCGACGGCCTCGGTGGCTGCTTTTTTGGTGAGATGAGATTTTTTGGCGACAATCGAGATTAATTGAGATTTGGTCATGAATTCCTTTCAAAATATTGGATAAGTAGAGTCAGTGTAGAGCTTTATCGGTCAGAGTCAAGAGGATATTTGGCGAAAAGAAGTCAGATGTATCCAAATTTTCTCATGATGACCAAACTGCAGCCCAGGGCGTCAAAGCCGATGTCGCGCAGCGATCCATGGCGTCCGGGAACGGTAGATTGATGGAGTTCATCAAAAGCGGCGTAAGCGAGAGTGAGGATTAGGGGTAGCAGCCAAACCTGATTGCCTTTGAGCTCGGTCGTCTGCTGAAACCCTCGGAAAAACAGAATGTAGAGGATGCCATAAACGACTACGTGAGCGGTTTTTTTGAAGACGAAGTCCCAAGTGCTAAGGGCTAGGCTGGGCAAAACACTTTGGGCGGAGAGAAAATAAATGAAGCTGGCCCAAATGACTGCGGGCAGAAACGCGACGATCACTTTAAAAATGTTGTTGTTTTTCTTTGACATACAGCCAACCTGGAATGAGCAGGAAGATGCTTCCCATTATAACACTGGTGGCACCTTTCTCGAGTTTGGGTGGATCGTGGAAGACGATGTTGTGGGCGGCGGGGAAAGGATCGAAGCGGTAATCGAGCTTGGGTTTCAGCACGGTGGGTGGGTAGAGGAAATCATCACTGGCCGGCCGCTGGTCGACTACTCCGGCTGCGCTGGCGACGGGGCTGTCGATTAATTCGGCTTGCTCGTTGAAAATATTGGCGGAGCCTTTGGTCGGCAGACTGGTTTGTTCCCAGTTATTGTTTCTCTTCAGCCAAGACAAACCAGAGTCACAGCTTTCGTAGGTAAAGCTTTCCAGAATTTCGTGGTCGGGCGAGATCAGGTTGACGCTATCCCCGCCATTGTTCAGCACGTTGGTCAGCTCGATCGTCAAGTATTTCTGGGAACCGAGGGTTTCGTTTTCCAGCAAAGCGACCTGGCTTTTGTTGTCGTGCAGGGCGAAGCCTGCCAAGTTGACGGTTTGGTGGTGGGGATTGAACAGCTCGATCCACTCGTTGCCACTATCGGGGCAAGCCATGACCTCGGATAGTGCTGGTGGTGGGGAATTGTTGATTACTGGTGTAGGTGAGGGAGTGGGAATTGAGTTAGTTGTTCCTTGCGTTGGAGCAGTTAAGACCACTTCACCAAGATTATCAGGATTGCGCGACCAGCTTTTGCCTTTGGTAGAGGAGCTGTAGTCCAGGCGGTCGATTTCTACTCCATTGCTGTCTTTCAAGATCACGCTGTCGCCGCTATTGTTGAGCACGCTTTGCAGGGTAATGACGAAAAACTCATCGGCAGCGATGGTGTTGTTGAACTGATGCAGTAGGCTAGGTGATGATTGCTGGTCCCAGAGCTCCCAGCCGCTCAAGCTTATCTCGCTGCTGCCGCCATTCCAGAGCTCTACCCATTCCTGTTCGACAGTTTCAGGATTGGGGTAGATTTCGTTGACTATGACCTGAGCAGCAACTGTAGTAGGAAATAGCAAAAAAGCCAGTAAAACAGCCAAAATTACCATACCTAGAGCTTCTCAAGAAAACCTGACAAAAACTTGACATTTAGGGATTTAAATTTTCAACTTGGTTTTTTCCAGCTTTTCGAAAGTGGTAAAGTGGGTTGGATCGAAAGCGCAGGGCGTAATCGAGATATACCCTTGCTTTAAAGCTCCAGCGTCGTAACGAGGGTTGTCTTCAGTGATGTTTAGCAGACTGGTTTTGTAAGAGAACTTTCTAGTTTCTCGGTCTACTTCCAGAGGCTCAAAGACTTTTCGGACGGATTTTGACATTTTGGTAAAGCGAATTTTGTTGCTGGGTTTTTCAGGGAAGTTAATGTTGAGAATGTCGACATCCCACATGTTTTCAGCAAAGATTTTTTTGAACAGCGGTTTCAAGATTTTATGAAAATGTTCTTGGTATTCTTTGAGATTTTCACTTTCGTCATGCTTTTTGAGCATCAGTTCATAGGGGACGTTCCAACTAAGGGCTATGGCCTTGGGAGCCAACTCGAGAGCAAAACCTCTGGTCATACCACCATAGGTTCCTGAGGAAATGATGACGGCACCGACATTGAGTCCCAAGTTGATGCCGGAGAGAATCAGGTCAAATTTTTCCGAAAAATGCACACTGGCACACTCGGCAGCGTCGGCGGGGGTGCCTTCTACAGCGATGCCTGGCACGCCATCAACCTCGATTTCTTCCCAAGAGCTGTCAGTATAGACAGAAATTTTCCCTCCCACACCAGACTGTTGATGTTTGGTGGCAGCGATGTGAAGCTCGTGATCATCCTTGAGAGCATTAATCAACAAGCGAATACCGATCGAGTTGTAGCCATCATCGCCGGTGAGAAGAATGCGTTTGGGGTTCATGGGAAGTATTATACTGATGAATCATGAGCTTGACCAATGGAGTGGGCAAACCTGATACAATTTATCCATGGCTTATGTACTCGATCACCAGCGGGTTTTCAAAGATGGGGAGGAGATAGTGCCTGATTTTGAGCAATTGTCGGTTTTGGAGTTGCTGAATGGGTTGGCGAACAAGAATCCCCAAAAGGAAGTTTTATTGGCGGTTGAGCCTGGTGAAGGGGTGAAAGAAACTTTGAATTACCAGGATTTTTTTGATCAGGTCAAAGCGGTGGCGAGTTTGTTGCAGCACCAGCATGGTTTGCAGGTAGGTGATTCGGTGGGGTTGCATTTGGAAAATGCTCCAGAGATTTTGATTTTTCATTTAGCTTGTTGGCTGATTGGTTGTCAGACGGTGCCACTCGATCTCAAACGAGATGATGATGAGCGCAAGCAGTACAAGCTTGAATTAACTGATTGTAATTTAGTAGTGATCAGTGACACGGAAGCAGGTAGGCAGGAGATTGATTCGCTAACGCAGTTAATGCCGGATCTAAAATTACTGCCGATGTCAGCCGAGATGCGGCAGCAATTGGTGAGCGAGACGAAACAAGAGGCCAATTACCAGGAAGACCCACATCACACAGGGCTGATTCTTTTTACTTCTGGCACTACCAACCTCCCCAAAGGGGTGCAGCTGTCGGTGGCGAATCTGCTGCTGAACGCCGAGGGCATCAAAGAATGGCTGGAAATCACTGAGGAAGATCGTTTCCATATCGTGCTGCCCCTACATCACATCAATTCCACCACCATGTCGCTGGCAACTTTGCTGGCAGGCGGAACTATTATCTTGTCTAGTCGCTATTCCAAATCGAATTTCTGGCGGGTGATGGCGGAGCAGCGATGCACCCTCTCCTCGATCGTGCCGACGATTTGTTTCGATATGCTCAGTGAGGGCGAAAATTTTGCCAAATATCAGGATCAACTATCACAAGTAACCAGGATCCAGATCGGTTCGGCACCGGTTACTTCTACCGATGCGGTGAAGTTTGTCGATCGTTATGGCATTCGTTTGGTACAGGGCTATGGCTCGACAGAAACTGCCTTGCGGGTGGCGGGTAATCGCTTTAGTGACCTGAATGATGAGCAGTACCGAGAGCTGGTAAAAGCCAATGCTATTGGACGAGAACTGAAGTGGAATAACCTGGCGATTCTCAAAACTGATGGCAGCGAGGCGGCAGCTGACGAAGGGGGCGAGATTTGTATTCGGGGTCCAATTGTAACCAAAGGCTATTTGGCCAACGATCAGGCGAACGAAGAAGCTTTCATCGATGGCTGGTTTCATTCCGGCGATGTCGGTTATTGGCGAGACTTGCTTGGCGAAAAAACCTTCTTTATTAGCGGTAGGCAAAAGGAAATTATTATCAAAGGGGGAGTGAATATTTCGCCGTTGATGATTGAACACGCGATTTTGGAAAATTATCCTGAGGTTTCGACTTGTTTTGCGGCTGGTTGTCCGGATCAGCGTTATGGAGAAGAGATTGGTCTGGTGGTGGCTTTTGATGATACTGTTGATCAAGGCACTCAGGACCAAGTTCTACAGCAACTTAAACAAGACGCCCAGCAAAGCAAGATTAAAGGTGTAGCAGAATATGAGTCACCCAAATATATTTTTTCAGCTCCATTAGATAGCCTGCCCAAAACCTCTACGGGCAAGATCCAGCGGGTAAAAATCAAAGAATACTTCCAGAGTATCTTCGAGTTGATTGCAGAAATCGACAATCACTATTTCCGTCGTTTGACGCCTTTTGATACTGACCACCTTGCCAAACTTGTCGAGATTCACAATGCCAGGTGGGGAGAGGCTTTGGGTATTGATATTGAGACTGCGACAGAGGCTGCAGCGAATGGGATCGTGATTGGCGCGATTGATAAAGAAACTGATCAATTAGCGGGCTCAGCTTTTGCGGAGAGAATTCATGGTAGAGATGTCGAGCATCAAGCCGATTGGCTCGGTAACTATGCTAGTGCAACAGGCAATCTCACCCTCAAACCTCATACTGATAAGGGTGATGCGCTGCTACTGGTCACAATCTCTACCGCTGGCAAGCCTTTTTCTCCGAGTACTACTGCAGATGATCTCAGTTACCAAGCGCTGCTCAAAGATGCTCCCAGCAAAATCGACCAGCATCTCGCATCGGGCACTGATCCAGTCCTGAGCTTCCACGCCAAAGCCAAAGCAGGTATGCAGCAGGGAGCTTCAGTTCTCTATCCCATCGTCAATGCTCGCCCCGCAGACGTCGAAGCCCTGGGCTACTGTGTGATGATAAAATACCCCGAGCTCCCAGACTCAGTTGCCATCCAGCCAGACGCATCCCTAGGAACCCAGATTATCGAAGCAGCCTTTGTTTATGCAGTGCAAAATGGGGTAAAGCAGGCTTATGCCTACTCCAGACCAAGCGGGTTTTTGAAATCAATTTCTTGAGTACCCGCTGCATTACATATCAGCAATTTTTTCCCAGCTAAAGCCATCTCTGCCAAAGTGGCCATAGGCAGCAGTAGGCAGGTAGATAGGTTTTCTGAGGTCCAAACTCTCAATAATTCCGCTCACACTGGTGTCGATTAATTGTCGGACGAAATCTGTTATCACCGAATTCTTTTTCCTGGCTGCGCCAAAGGTTTCTACTTCCTGCATTAGAGGTTTTGGCTGACCGATGCAATAGGCGAGTCTTACTTCCGCTTTCTCTGCCAAACCATGTGCCACGATGTTTTTGGCGATGTATCTGGCAGCGTAAGCCCCAGAGCGATCGACCTTGCTAGGATCTTTGCCACTGAAGGCTCCGCCACCGACTCGAGCGTATCCACCATAAGTGTCTACCACTATTTTCCTACCGGTCACGCCTGTGTCGGAAGATGGCCCTCCGACGTGCCAAACTCCTGTGCCGTTGATCAGCACTTTTTCTTTGGGGATAGAAAACTGATGCTTTTCCAAAACAGGAGTTACTATTTTTTGATAAACATCATTTTTGACGGTTTCTAAATTGATTGATTCTTCATGAGGGACTGCAAGCACTACTTCAACCACTTCTTTTGGCTTGCCGTTTTCATAAGCCACAGTTACTTGCGTTTTACCATCTGGCCTTAGGTATGAGAGTCTTTCTTTTTCTCTAGCCTTATCGATTGCTGCTGCCAACTGGTGCGCCAGGGTAATTGGCAAGGGCATCAGTGAATCTGTTTCCGAGCAAGCATAGCCGAACATTATGCCTTGATCTCCCGCTCCTTGCTGGTCGACTCCTTGGGCGATTTCTGGAGATTGTTCTTGGACAAAAACATTGATCTTGGCTTTATCAGTGAAATTACATTTTGGATTGGTGTATCCTAGTTTTATTATTTGATCTCTAGCTATTTTTTGATAATCAACTTGATGATTGGCGGTAACTTCTCCTGCAATGACTACCTGATTTTTTGTCACCAAGGTTTCTACAGCGACTCGTCCATGGGGGTTTTTTGTCAGTACACTATCCAGAATAGCGTCAGAAATCTGATCGCACATTTTATCCGGATGCCCCGCGCAGACAGATTCAGAAGTAAAAGTAGTTTGGTAAGACATGTTTGCCTTTCTGGCCGCATCTTCCTTGATAAGTTGGATTGAGCACCGTGACTAACTATGGTTAGATCGGTTGCTTGATGGGTTACCGAGCCAAATCTCTACCCATCTTTCTTGATGCAGGGAGTATTAAATCATTTTGAGCAAAATTTATCAATCTTTGGCGGAGAAATATTAACCTTTGCGCGAACTTATTTTGAAAGAAACTCCTGACGCACCTCATGGCGCTCATAAAGCGCACGTGTTTTACCTACCCATCGTTTCGTTTCTGGATGTTGGGAGTATCCACCTTTACCGCCATGCTTCGTCAGGATATTCCAAAGACCGTGAAGCTCTCTATGCTCCCCAAGCAAGTGCTTTCTGCAAAGATGTTTTACATGAATGTCCCATACTCTCATATATTTTTTCTAAACCAGGGAATTATCATACTGGTTCTCTGTTTATACTTTCTATATTGAGGATTATCGCCCCATTTTTTCTCAGCTCCTTTTTTCAAAAGCGGAACGCCGCTGACAAATATAATCAAGAGAGCGATGTAAAGTGGCCCGATTAATCCGACAAACGCCTCAACCGTTGATAGGTTTCCAAAAACAAAAACATAGAGCCCAAACCAGAGCATAATTTCACCGAAATAATTTGGATGCCGTGAATATTTCCAGATACCACTTTCGATCCACTTTCCCTTGTTCTCGGGGTTGTTAATAAATTTAAACTTTTGCATGTCTGCAACTGCTTCTATGAGCAATCCGCAAGCCCAAATGATTAAACCAACATATGCGTACCATGGCAACTTGGCTGGTGATTTAGCCAGAAAAAGCATGCTGGGTAGGAGCACCACCCACACAGTCAGGCCTTGTAATACCCAAAATCTCCCGAATCTCCAGAAGCTTTTTCTCATTTCATCAAAACGATTGTCTCTACCCATTTTATGAATCCTTATCAGAAGATAGGCCCCAAGACGAATTGACCACAGTAGTATGGCGGTAACAAGAATGGTTGAAGGAATTGTAATGCCGCCAATCAGTAGGCCCATTATTCCAAGCAGTGTAAAAGTAACAGCATAAGAAATATCAGTCAGTTTATCTGTTTTCCATATGTATGCGGGAATAAACATTAAAATATTTAGTCCGAGCGCAATAATAAAAGCAGTAAGTAGATCCATACAATTTTATGTTCCAAAAAATTTAGTAAAAATATTGTAGGTTGCGAAAGACACAAGTGCGCCGAGCACTGCTCCCCATACTAAGTCAACCAAGGTCACCAGTAGCGGCCAATCTTTTAACGTAGCTAGATTAGTAAGATCGTATGTTGCGTATGTGATGAAGCCAAACAAAGCACCAATAGCAAGCGCATAGACCCAAGACCCCTTTTCAACCGCAGGTGTAATAACAAAAAATACAAGACCTGCAATGAAAATAAGATAGAAAATAATGGCTGCTATCCAATTTATATTTGGGGTCATTAGAAAACCAATCTGATCACGATAAAATTTTTTTGCCACCAAGCCAAGCCAGACCATGTCGATGGCAAAGAATACAGGAAGAGCAATAAAGAATAATTTCAAAAACATATTATTTATTCAAGAACGTTATTGTTAATTGAAGAACGGTAGCGAATGAACCCCACAGTAAATAGGGAATGGTCACATACACTATCCAGCGTAATTCTGGTGCAGCGTTCCAGAGCGCGACAAAAGCCCAAATGAGAGTTCCGACTACAAGCAAAATATCTATAGAAGCAAGGAGATTATTTCTCAATCCAAATTGGATTGGTGTAAAAGCAAAATTGAAAACAAGATTAAGAGCAAATGGCAATACTATGATCCAGCCAATTTTTCCCGTAAATGCTTTGTAAAAAACCGTACCAAAAGAAATAGCTATTATTGTATATAGGACGGTCCAAACCGGTCCAAAAAGCCAGCTTGGTGGAGCCCAATCGGGTTTAATTAATTGTGAGTACCATTCTTGTGTAGGCATAATTTTAATATGTATTAATTACTAAATGGGACAACTGTTCTTTCCTATGGCCGCATAAATTCCGCACCAACTAAACAGTGCTTCAAATAGGGCAAAACCTGAGAAGAATAATAATATTGGGTTCCACGACGTTGTGATCGCCCAAATTAGAAGGCCAATCCAAATTGCTAATCTAATCAACCTGTCATACTTACCAATATTTTTGTGCGCTCCTCTAACCGACCCTTTGGCAAACTTTTTTAACAAAAAGCGATATAAAAACCCAACAATAAAGGCAAGGATATACATAATAAGAATATATCCCCAACCAAAAGGTGACTTAATAAAACTGATGGGCGATTCTTCAAAAAAATCACGCTTTAAATCCGGAATCAGATTAAGGGCATTGAGCCCTTCTTCGCCGTCAAACGCCTCTATCTCTCCCACAGCAAGGGAATAATTACTGTCATTGTCTGTGCTTGATACAACAATGCGATATGTCCCTGCCTTTGCTTGCGTTTTGTATTCACCGCCATCCCAGTAGGTACTTTGGCCAAATGGTTCAAAAAACGTTTTCCACTCGGCATTCTCTCCACCAATAGTCGCGAGCACGTCATCTTCTTTGTAAATTTTTGCTGTTACATCTTTTTGCGCACTAGCAGTATCAGGTACAAGAATGCCGACATACAAATCAAACCGCTCATCCGAGTTTATAGTGTAGGTATGCGGTGTGCCAGTAAGGGTGCCGTAGTATGCTTTGGAGATTTCTGGATCAATCACAACAGTTTCTTCACCCTCCACAATTCTCGGTTGGTGCGCAAAAACCAGCTCGACTGGAATAGCGAGGGTGCTTACAAATAGTATTGAAATGATGATTGGTATGAATTTCATGGTTATTCTTGCTCAAAAAAGTCCTCATCAACTTCTTTTACCTCGTACATGTTTTTTACTTGTACACCGACACCAAACCTATGCATCAAACCAACAAGTTTTCGGCCGTCGATAAGAATGATTTTATGGTGTGCTTCATTTGCTTTTTTAACCGCCGCATCATCGAAGGCAGAGGTGGTTACAAAAATACCCTTACTCGTATCTCCACTCATAGCACCAATGAAGTTTCTTATATCTTTTTCTCGAACTTTATTTTCTTTAGGCTTAGTCATGTTTTTAATTTAAAGTAAAGTTAATTTTTTATCACCTTCTTTAGCTTTCATTTTTTTTGGCAATAAGACAGTGAAAGTGGAACCTTTCCCCTCATATGACTCAAAAGAAATCTGACCCTCCAAAACCCCAACAATAGCCTTAACAAGATAAAGACCAAGTCCCGTTCCGTTCGTGTCAACTCTATTAACATTATCTGCTCTATATAGTTTTGTAAAAATTTTATCTTGTTGATTCTTGGGTATCCCAATACCATCGTCAGAAACAGTAAGAATAAAGTTTGTTTTATCTAG
>OMJP01000027.1 GCA_900299405.1 bacterium
AAAAGGATTATACCGACTCTGTCACAGAAGCTCACCCTCATTTAGAATACAAGACAATGACCAGGCAAGCAAAACGAGTATCTCCAGAGGAAAAAGCGGTTTTGGCAGTACTGGCGTACAGCGCGCAGTTCGCTCATCCGCTGACGGCGGCGGAGGTGGAGCAGCGACTGCTGACGAGGAAAGCGCTAGGGGAGCTGGGGTTAAGAACTACCGCCAAAAAGCCTCTTAAATTTTTTTTAGAGGAATTGGTCAAGGATGGTCGGCTGATCAAGCAGGGAAGCTGGTTTACTTTGGTGGGTAATGAGCGGGCGTTTGGGCAGCGGAAAACAGCTGAGACCTCGAAGAAAGACAAGCAAAGACTGGTGGAGGAGTTGGTCGGCTTAGTTAAAAAAACCCCTTGGGTATCAGCAGTAGTTTTGACAGGCTCTTGTGCCGTGGGTGGAGCGGGGGAACATGATGACGTGGATTTTTTGATGATTACTAAGACAAATAGGTTGTGGCTGACGAGGTTGTGGTTGCTGTTGCAGTCGTGGTTTCGGGGTCGGCGGCCTCATTTACCAGGCGGGGACATTAGTCACAGCTGGGATTTGAATTTTTGGCTGACTGAGGAAAGACTTGCCCTGCCGCCGACCAAAAGAACTCTCTATGAAGCCTACGAAGTGCTCCAGACTCAGTGGGTTTTTGACCGCGACAGTCTCCAGCAGCGTTTTTACCAAGCCAATCCCTGGGTAAGCGACTATTTACTAACTTGGAAAAACAGCCAAACCAAGCCAGAAAAACAGCGAACAGCTTCTTTTGATCTCCTTAACTTGTTTGACTGGCTGGCATTCTACTTACAGATCGGCTACCGCACTTTACGCCACGGTCACCAACGAGCCGATAAGCACGGCGCTTTCTTCCACCCCCGCTCTACCAGAGGAAAAATCCTGAAAAATTGGCGCAGGTTATATCGAAAGGCAGTCAAATGAGTATCGTTTCTCAGCAGCAGCTCGAACAACTAGCTGACCAAACCCTTCAAGATCAGCGGACGATTGTTTTAGCCACTGGAGTGTTTGATGTTTTGCATGATGAGCATCGCAACTTCCTCCAAGCAGCTAAAAAAGCAGGCGACTTGTTAATAGTTGGTCTAGAGCCAGATGCCAGAGTGAAATTACTGAAAGGCGAAGGTCGTCCGGTTAATGGAATTGAGAATCGCCTCAAAAACCTCGACGATTGGCAAATTGCCGACGCATTGTTCGTTTTACCAGAGGATTTCGGCAGAAAAGAGCATCAGGAATCCCTGATTGCCCGCCTGAAACCAGCGATTTTGGCAGTTTCTTCTCATACCTTACATCAGGATCGCAAGGCAGCAGTGATGGAAAAATATGGCGGTGAGTTGCGAGTGGTTCACCGGCATAATCCGGCAGTTTCCTCAACCAAAATCATTGAGAGCTAAGAACTCTATACATCCTTCCCAAACACCCCATAGCAAAAGTGCTATGGCGCTTTCTGGGAGAGAGCATAGGTTTCTATTCACAAAATGTTACACTTGCGGTACGGTTTAGCACTCATAATTAGTGTTATAAAGAACCAACAGGATGCCTAAAACTCAAACTCAATTTGTTTGCCAACAGTGTGGCGCGGCTTATCCGAAATGGCAGGGGCGCTGCAATGAGTGTGGTGAATGGAATACTTTAGCGGAAGAGACTCAAGCGAAAGCGGGGGATAAAAAAGCCATCAGGCGTGAAGTGGGCGATGTTTTGACTAAATTTCCAGAGGTGAAGCTCACAGAAGAGGGCAAAAAGCGCTTTTCGACGACCTTTGCGGAGCTAGATCGGGTGCTGGGCGGTGGTTTGGTGCCGGGAGCAGTGGTACTGATCGGTGGTGAGCCGGGAATTGGTAAATCGACCCTACTGACACAGACCTGCGTCAGCCTGCTGCTCAACGACCAGCGCAGCAAAAAAGATGATTGGCCGATTCTCTACGTCGCTGGTGAGGAAAGTCCCAGACAGATTTCATTACGTATCAACCGATATTTGGATAATGCACAACAAAAGAGTTCAAAAGCGAAAACCAGCAAAAAAACTGCTGATCAGCTGAGTCAGCTAAGTTTTGTGAACTCTACCGACGTCGACGAGCTGGTGGAAGTTATCAGGCAGCAAAAGCCTAGACTGGTAGTAGTCGACAGTATCCAGGCTATGACGACCGAAGATTTGACCGGCGCGGGCGGCAGTATTGGTCAGTTACGTGAATGTACGGAGCGCTTGGCCCAAACTGCGAAAGCTTTACACATTCCGATGTTTTTGGTCGGTCATGTGACGAAAGAGGGCTCGATCGCTGGACCCAAAGTCCTTGAACATATTGTTGACTCAGTTATTGAGATAAGTGGTGAAAGATCAGGACAATTAAGATTAGTTCGCGCCTTGAAAAATCGCTTTGGCGCCACTGATGAAGTGGGAGTTTTCCAGCATGTGGAGCATGGCTTGAAAGAAGTGACCAACCCCAGCGAGCTGTTTCTGGAAGACCAAAACACCGATACTCCAGGCAACGCCACCGTCTGTGTGATGGAGGGTACCCGACCGCTATTGATCGAAGTACAGGCTTTGGTAACCAACTCCCAACTAGCAATGCCTAGAAGAGTAGGTCGGGGAATCGAACTGTCTAGAATTCAGGTTTTGAGTGCCGTACTGCAAAAGCATGCTCGTTTACCACTGGGCACAAATGACGTATTCCTCAGTGCGGCTGGCGGTTTTCGAGTAACAGAACCAGCGGTTGATCTCGGACTGGCAGTAGCCATAGCCAGCTCTTTGAAGAACAAAAAAATACCTCAAAAAACAGTTTTCATCGGCGAAGTTGGCCTATTGGGCGAAGTGCGCAAGGTCAATTACCTCGATCGTCGCATCAAAGAAGCCAAGAGACTCGGTTTTAAGACCATCATCTCCAGAGAGAACGCCAAATCCGTCAGGGAAGTCCTCAAGAAGTTTGATTTACTGAAAAATTAATTAGCTCCGCTTTTTCGCGTACCGCTCGCGGCTGACGCGAATCACTTTGTCGCGATTTTGATTAGTGCTGCTGGCCAATGGCAGGGTGTAGGCCGGGAATGGCTGGCTGACCACGTTGTCGATCGAGAGTTTGTTGATAATCTGGTATTTCTCGAGGGAAACCAGCTCTTCAGGAGTGTAATGCTCGCCGTATTCGCGGGTAAACAGCGCCGCATCCTCGGCACCCATCACGAAACTGGCGATACTGCCGCAGTTGCCAAAGATTGCCTTTTGGACCTCCTCGGGGATTTGGGCGATGTACTGGTTGGCCAGAGTGAGGTTGAGACGGTATTTGCGCGCCTCGGAAAGAATCTTGATAAAGGCCTCGGTGGCAAAGTTCTGGAACTCGTCGACATAGAGATAGAAATCACGCCTGGTTTCTTCCTCTTGATGCACGCGAGCCATGGCAGCCAGCTGGATCTTGGTGATCATCATTGCTCCCAGTAGAGCGGCGTTGTCTTCACCTAGTTTTCCTTGAGAAAGATTGACCAGCAGAATTTTGCCCTCATCCATGATTTCCTCGACACTGAAAGAGCTTTTTTGAGCATTCACTACGTTACGCACCAGAGGAGAAGACACAAACTGACCGACTTTGTTGAGAATCGAGGCGATCGACTCAGTGCGCTGACGCTCCTGCATTTTATTGAACTCATCGACCCAAAAACTCTTCAAGATCGGATCATCGAGCTTCTCGACATATTTGTCACGGAACTTGCGATTGGTGAGTAGTTCGAGGATGTCAGACAGTTTGGCATTGTCGCTTTTGAGCAAAGTCAGCAGAGCATTGCGCAAAATATATTCCAACCGCGGACCCCAAGAATATCCATAAAGTTTCTGGAAAATCGAGATAATACCAGAGGCAATCAGCTCGCGGTGGACCACGTTTTCACCCTCAAAAAGATTGATCTGCACCGTCCGCTCAGGATCACTGGGGTCGAAATAGATCACGTCATTGATCCGACGTGAAGGAATGTAGTCCAGCAAAGTTTCTACCAGATCTCCGTGAGGATCGATGACGCACAAACCCTCGTTTTGCTTGAGGTCGTTGATCGCCATGTTTGCCAGCAGGGTAGATTTGCCAGTACCGGTTTTGCCGATCACGTAGAAGTGGCGTCGACGATCTGAGCGCCGCAGACCGTATTTCACTGCCTGGTTTTTGTAGATGGCTTGGGCAAAAACATTGGTGTGATCTTTGAGGTCGGCTGGAGTATCTCGAGTAATGATCGGTAAATTTTCCGGTGGTTCGCCGAGCAAGTTTTTGCCCCAGGCAATATTCGGAATGACTGACAGTTTTTCATTCGGCAGATGATAGAGAGTCGCCAGTTCACCCAGCGATAGATACATTTTTCTCCAAAAAGGCCAGCCCGCAGTGGGCGGCCAGGAAAACTTACGACCGAGCATTTTCTTGAGGAAATTTTGCTTGGAGAACAGATTGCGTCGCAGTACCAGTGAGTTCCCCTCGCTTTTCGAGATCGAGTTGTAAGTAGCGGCCAGGGTTTCCAGAATAAGTTCACTGCGCTGGGCAGACTCGCTTTGCACCGCTACGCGAATGGTTGTTCGCAAACCTTTGTTGTCTAGTTTTTCTTGAATCAGTGACTTCTGGTGGTGATAGGTTTGAGCGCTGTCATCACTGGATTTCCCCTGGATTTTGCTCCAACCCTTGGTTTTCCACCACTCACCATCATCGCGCACCAAATACTGAATATGAACCAGGTCATCTGGCTTGCTTTTGGAGAGAAACGCCAGCAGAGAAGCGAGTGGATCGACTTCTTTGAAATCGAGATAGGTTTTCATCGGCAGATATTCAGCATTGGCCAGGCCGATTTGGCCAGTTTTGACTGCGTTTGGCTGCTGCAACTGACCGTCTGGAGTAAAAAAATCCAAAATTGGGTCAGCTGGCGGCTCGGTGATCAGCACCTCTGGATAACTGGCGAGAATCGTGCCGCGCAGGTACTCAGCCAGCCTGGTGGGCACATAGCACAAGAAACGAATCACTTGGTTACGCACCATCAGCTCAAAGCTCAAATGCTCGTCACGACCGATCAATTGATAGAACAAATTGTTGTGTAGCTTGGGCAAAGTCGAGAATAACTGGACCGCTGTTTCTGGAGTGTGTTCAGCATCCCGCCCGGTGCGTAGCTCAAAAACCGTGTGAGGAGTCGCCATGCTCTCTAGTATACCTCAGGCAGGGGATATTCGTTAATAGCTGACGAACAAGGCTAGCTAAGGCGAAAATACTAGTTTTCCCAAGTTTTCCAAACTCTGTCTTTATTTTGCTAATCATGTTGAAAAACAATATTTTTAGCCTGGTTTTACTTTAAAAATAGTTATATAAGACATTGTTATTTCGCAGAGTTTTTAATTATAGGTTGACAATCGTCCGAAAAAAGAGTTATATTGAGGTAATTAAAAAAAATCCACCTGCTTGTAGTGACCGTAACATGGCAGGCAGACTACAAACAGGATGGATTAGGGCGCAACATTACCGCAGGAAAACCTCGAATAATATTGCTAATTCTAGTTGGGGACGAGCCCCAATAAGATGACATAAAGATAGCACTTTCCTGTGACACGGTAAACTGGGTATTACTGCTTATTAACGTTTAACAATGGATATAACTAGCTAAACTAGTGTATAATTGATCAGTTGAAAGTTAATAGTTAAGGAGTTAAAAACTAGGTTGCAGAAACGAGCTTTGGGTTGAAGTTCGGTCGGTTGGGCAGGCTGCCGAACTTCAACTCAGGGCTTTTTTGTTTTTTGCTTGTTTTTCCGAAATTCCAATTCTCCAGACACCTTTTTCTCGAAAGGCGGGGATCGTTTGTCGCTTGGCCTTGTTGAGTATTGAGCTGGTGGAAGAGCGTTTATTTTTGGCGTAATCGGCTAGGTCAATCACCTGCTCACTCTTGAGGTAGGCGAGCCGTTTATGCAGTGACTCCAGCAGGCCTAGGTAGAGAATTTTTTCCAAAGACTCGGTTTGGTTTTTACTGCGAAAATCTTTAAAGGTTTGGTAGTAATCAGCTTTTTCTTTGTCGCGAATAATCAGTGGGGGAAAGCCCAGCTCCATCAGCTGGTAATTGATCAGCACCCGGCCGATGCGGCCGTTACCATCGTTGAAAGGATGGGTGGTTTCGAATTCCAGATGGAAGCGAGCGATTTTTTCGATAAAGTGACTGGTGAAGTCGCTGGAATAATCGAGTAGGGCCGCTTCCACGAGAGCGCTGACGTGCTCTGGAGCGGGAGCAAGGTGGCTGCCGACGCGGACATATTCGCCACTCTCCCGGAAGCGGCCAGCAATCTCATCGTCAATCCCGCTCATCAGCATCCGGTGGAGGAACAAAATCAACTCTTCATTGAGCTCAGTTTGATTTAGCTTCGTCTTGACGTAGTTGAAAACTCTGGCCAAGTTTTTTGCTTCGAAAACCTCCCGCAGTGAGATCTTTCGGGCCACTTCCAACTCGAGTAAAATCTGCTCGGTTTCGGCGATCGTCAGGGTAGAATTCTCGATGGCATTGGAGTTATAAACCGACTCAGGCAGCTCGGCCTCAAACAGCAATTCTAGCAACGACTCTTTGCCTTTTTTGAGCGAATCGTATTGCTGTTTCAATTCATTGATCGTTGTTTGCCATGACTGGTTGAGTGCCATGGTTTGATTGTACCACATTCACGCAAATATATGAATAAACCGTGAATTTTTCCTGAAAATGACATAAATTCACGTTTTTTTCTCACTAAAATATTTAAAAATCCTATAATACTGTTAATTTTAATTATCTAGGATATAATATTGCCCTCAAGTTCTATGAATAACGAAACCATCATCTACCAGTTTAATCCGGTTCTCAGACGTTTCACTGACATCCGCGATCTGTGGCTGGGAGCGGCAAACAACTCGACCAAGGCCCGCAGCAAGCGTCGCCCTTCACCCTTCGTGTTGTGGCACACTCAGCTGATCAAAAAAGCCAAGACCATCACCAAGAAAATCGCTCATAAAACCCTTCATGGGGCCCTAAATGCCGTGATCGGTATCGCGATTATTGCTAGTGTAGTGATGTTTGGTCCCAGGCTTTTTGCCATGGTTTTCAGCCCCAGCGAGCAGCAGGCGCAGGCAGAAGAACTATCAGGCAACTTTGACCTAACCGTTGACGAAGCTCGCCTGGCAGATCGCCCAGAGCTTTCCCCCTCGGAGCGCAACTACAAACCACCTTACAACGAGAATCTTCCTGAAGGCGACTGGCTGATCGTGCCCCGCATCGGAGTGCGTTCGGCGCTGGAACCCACCGAGAACTATGAAGAAGCCTTGAAAACCGGTCTGTGGCTGGTCCCTGATTTTGGCAGACCAGGGGAGCGGGAGTTGCCGATCATCATCGCTGGTCATCGTTTTGGCTTCAAATGGTGGTGGCAGAGTGACTACTGGCGCTATCACTCTTTCTATTTGCTGCCAGATCTAGAGGAGGGCGACACGGTCGAGATCATTTCTGAAAAACGCAAATACGTTTACGAGATCTACGCTACCGACGAAGGCACCGAGATCACCGATTACGACGCTGATTTGATTCTCTACACCTGCAAGCACCTTAGCTCTGACATCAGAGTTTTCCGTTATGCCAAACTCGATCGTAGTCAGCAGGAGACACCGTTGGGGATTTTGTAAGCGATTTCCTCGAGCCAGATTGACAAACACCTAGTCGCTTGTCATAATATCGCTGTTCTTCCCAAAGAAACGTTTTTTACAGTTTTAGCATTGACCTTTCCCACATCTTTTAGTTAATAGTTTAGAGTTAATTAGTTTGTAGTTCATAGTTTAGAGTTAATAGTAATTAGTAAAAAGGATAATTTGCTGTATGCCAGCTAAAAAAAGAATCTCTGCCGACGAAGTAGTCGGTGACAACGAAGAAAAAAGTACCGGAGCAAAAACCGCTCCATCCAGAGGAAGATCATCCTCAAAAACCTCCGCAAAGAACTCTGACTCCGAAGTGATTCGGGGAGTTTTGGATAACTCACGTGACGGACACGGAGTGTTGCGAGTGAGCTTTTCTGAAGACGATCACGACACCTATATTTCGAACTCACAACTGCGTCGCTTCAACTTGCGCCCAGGAGATGTGGTCGAAGGACCCGCTCGTCGTCCCAAAGAGAATGAGCGTTTCTGGGGCTTGCTCCAAGTCGACAAGATCAACGACATGTCAGCCGAAGAATTTATGAAACAAGATCGCCAAAAATTTAATAATCTCACTCCGGTTTATCCAGATGAGCAAATCAAGCTTGAGACCGATAAAGACAGGCTGTCTTTGCGTATCATCGATATGGTGGCGCCGATCGGTAAAGGTCAGCGCAGTTTGCTGGTTTCTCCTCCCAAGGCAGGTAAAACCACTATCCTGAAAGATATTGCTACCGGTGTGGCCAGCAACAATCCTGAGATCCACCTGATGGCGGTCCTGGTTGGTGAACGTCCAGAAGAAGTGACTGACATCAAGCGTCACATCGAAGAAATCACCAAAGGCAAAGGGGAGACCGCTGCCAGCAACTTTGATGAATCCGCTCAGGATCAGGTGCGGGTGGCTGAGTTAGCTCTCGAGCGTGCCAAGCGTTTGGTAGAGAGTGGTAAAGACGTCATGATTTTACTAGACTCGATTACTCGTCTGGCTCGGGCCTACAACCTCGCTATGCCTACCTCTGGTAGAACACTGTCTGGCGGTTTCGATCCGGCAGCCTTGTTCCCACCGAAAAAATTCTTTGGTGCTGCAAGAAACTTCGAGATCCCTGGGTCGCTGACGATTGTCGGCACCGCTTTGGTCGATACCGGCTCACGCATGGACGACCTGGTCTACGAAGAGTTCAAAGGCACTGGCAACCAAGAAGTACACCTGGATCGTTCTTTGGCCGAGCGGAGAATATTTCCCGCCATCGATGTCCAACGCTCTGGCACCAGACGTGATGATTTGATGATTGACTCGGTTACTTACCAATCAATCACCACCCTGCACCGGATGCTCGACATGCTCAATAAAGACGAGCGCACCTCGACACTGATTCAGAAGCTGAAACGCGCTGGCACCAACAAAGAGTTCTTGGCGAGCCTCAAGGCAGGCTAATAGCTAATAGTTGGTCAGTTTTGTTACAATGAAGCTCTGGCAAAGTTGTTTGTCAACTTACCGAGTTTATGCAAAAGCGCGACTCTACCAAAGAACCCTCTCAATTTTCTCGAGATCTTCGAGAATATGGTTCGTTTTTGCGGATGTATTTTCGTCTGCGCGGCTATGGTTGGTTTTCTCGTTTCGAGGGAGGCAAAGACTTTCTGGTCGACCTGTTGTATCGCAAGCGCGGCCGCTATGCCCGACCATTTCTGCATTTTGGCACGATTAGTTTGGTGTTTTTGCTGATCACGGTTGGCCCGCTAGTGCTGCAGGACAACAACGAAACCGATAACCCCAACGCCATCGGTCCAGTGCTCAACACTGCCACTGCTTACGCCCCTGATTTCTACACTCTCCAGGCAGAAGAAGTGCAGCAATACCGCGGAGGAGAGATCATCACCCACGTAGTGGAGGAGGGCGAAACGCTATCCAGCATCGCTGAGCGCTATGGTCTGCAAGTCGATACTATTTTGTGGGAAAACGACCTTACTGCTACCAGCAAAATCCAGCCGGGAGATGAACTGCACATTTTGCCGGTCGATGGTGTGCGTCATAAAGTCACCAGAGGAGAAACGATTTACTCGATTGGAAAACGCTACGGACTGGATGAGTCACAGGTGCAGGTAATCGTCGACTATCCGTTCAATGAGTTCTTGAATGACGAGACTTTTGAGCTGGTGATCGGTCAGTACCTGATGGTGCCGCAGGGCATCATTCGCACCTCGACCACCACTACCAGAACCGTGGTTACCACCCTCACGCCGGATGCCGGCAGTGTTTCGGCCACTGGCAGCTTTATCTGGCCAGCCTCGGGGGGAATTTCTCAGGGTTACAGTTTTTACCACAAGGCTTTGGACATCTCCAACCGCGGTGGTGGACCGATTCTTTCGGCCGATGCGGGAGTAGTGACCGTCGCTGGCTGGGTCGACAACTCTGGCTATGGTAACCGAGTGATAGTCGATCATGGCAATGGTTACACCACTTTGTATGCTCACATGAGCTCGATCTCGGTGAGAGTTGGCCAGCGCGTCAACCGCGGCAATGTCTTGGGACAAATGGGTTCCACTGGTCGGTCGACAGGTACGCATTTGCATTTCGAGATTCGCCAAGGTGGAGCGCTGTTGAATCCTTTGACTTTCTTGAGATAATACCCTCATGATTGATCTCGTTTCTTTACTAGTCAAAGCCGGCGATGGCGGGCACGGTCGCGTTTCTTTTCGTCGGGAGAAGTATGTTCCCAAAGGTGGTCCGGATGGTGGCCAGGGTGGCAGTGGCGGTGACGTGCGATTAGTAGGTAGCTCTCGCGTTAATACTCTCAAACACTACGCTGGCAAAAAAGAAATCGTGGCGCAAAATGGTGCCGCTGGTGGTGTGCGACAAAAAACTGGTGCCGATGCCGATGACATTGTCCTGGAAGTGCCAGTGGGTACCACAGTCTGGCTGCTCGCAGAGAATCAGGCCAGTTATAAAAGACGCGAAAAATACAGCCCAGAACATCATCTCACCAGAGGAGAGGTAACCTTTGAGCAGTACCACTTGGCGCAAGAGGGCCAGGGAATTCCGCCCCGTGAGGAGGATGAACTACAGCCGTTGGCCGAGGGGGCTGAGAAAATCCAGCTAGCGGAAATTACCGAAGCAGGCCAGGAAATCATTCTTTGTCAGGGAGGTTTTGGCGGTCGGGGAAATGTGTCTTTCAAAGCCTCAACCAACACCACGCCGCTGCAAGCAGAGTACGGTACTTTTGGTGAGCAGAAAAAAATTAGTTTGGAGTTGAAGCTGTTAGCAGACATTGGCTTGGTAGGTTTGCCCAATGCCGGTAAGTCGACGCTACTGTCGAAAATTACCCGCGCCAACCCCAAGACAGCAGATTATCCTTTCACCACGATCGAGCCCAATTTGGGCGTCCTAAACCTGGCAGAAGGCAGGGATTTAGTCGTGGCAGACATTCCTGGACTAATCGAAGGCGCCAGTCAGGGCAAAGGCCTAGGACATGACTTTTTGCGCCACATTGAGAACAGTCAGGCGCTGATTTTTGTGTTGTTTTTGGAAGAAAGTGTAGTGAGCGACGAGGGTCTCAACGACGAAAAGCGAGCGGAGCTAGTGTGGGAACAATACCAGCAACTGCGCACCGAACTCAAAGAACATAATCCAGAACTACTAGCCAAACCCAGCCTGGTATCACTCAATAAACTCGACCTTTATTCTCCGGAATTGGTAGCAGCGATCGAAAAACGCTTCACCACAGAAAACCTAAAACTACATGTTTTCAGCGGTTTTACGGGTAAAGGTTTGGAAGAACTACTTAGTTCAGTTGCGCATCTTCCCCAGGAGTAACGACATCACTCTCGGTCTGTTGAACGTTCTGTTCAGTGACATTGGGGGTGGTTTCACTATCTTCATCTTCCAGTACTGCCGGAGTAGCGATCTCGCTTTCCAAAGTAGCTAGTTGTTGAGTGAGAGCCGCATGATCTTGTGAACCTTCAGCTAGCAAGGTCAAAGCCTGTTGCCACGCCAACCGAGTGTTTTCCAACTGACCCAGCTCGCGATAGGCGATACCTAGCTGATAGTAACCAGCTGGCAGATCAGGCTTGAGCTCGATGGCTTGGGAGAAGAATCTGATGGCGTCTTGTGGACTACCGCCAGTGAGCGCCAGTTGCCCGATTTCCAGACGGAGGAGGGGGTTGATGGGGTTGATCTGGACAGCATTGACCAAGCTGCTGACAGCCCAGTTTTGTGCTTCATCAGCGGCACCGATCAAGTTGCGATAGACTTCTGCCAGCACCAACCAGTTGTCAATGTCATCACTGTCCAGCACGGTAGCAGCCCGTCCTTCACGAACGGCTTGGCTGATGAGCTGGATGACCTGCTGTTGCTCTTCTTCGGTGATGTCGGCATTGTTCGATAGTGCGATTGCCACCTGCATGTTGGTCAAAGCATAGTCGCGGCGCAAGCTGTCGACATAGGGATTCTGTCTCACAGCCAGACGCTGATTTTCGTAAACCTCGATAGCGTCATTGTTTTGTAGGGCCACATTGGAGCGGTACATGTAGTAATTTGCCAGAGAAGCTCTGGTTAGTAAGTAGCCCAAGCCAGCTACCAAAACGACCATCACTGCACCACTGATGTTGATAAACCAGTTGTTTTTGTTGGCTTTGCTGGTGAGTTTTTTGACAAACTCAAACTTCGCTGGATAGCTACGGAAGCGCACAGTTTTGAACTGCAGTAGCGAGAAATGATTTTGATTGGCGGCTACCCAGAACACTAGCAAAGCGATCTGCAAAGTCAGTACCACGACATTGGTGGGCACCAAAACCTGGATCAAGAAAGTACCGAGCAACATCCACAACAAAGGCTTGCTGTCGTTGTTGGTATTTTTGGTTTGCTGAGCAGCTTGCCAGGCGAGAAACAGCCAAGCAGCCAAACCCAACAGTCCCAAAGTCACTCCCAAAGTCAGGATGGTTTCGGTGGCGGTACCGAAATTAAACTGCCAGTAATCTTGGCCATTGGTCCACAGGGGTTTGAACTGAGCGTAGGCGCCATTGTAAGAAGCAGGACCACGACCGATCAAAGCGCCGGGTAGGGTAGACAAGCTGTTCATCAGCACCGTCCAGCTAGCAGCTAGCGGGGTGAGAGTCACTGCGGCGACATTGCCAGGCATCGCCGACCAAGCACCGAGTGCCAAACCAATAGTATTGATGGCAATCATAGTGGCATCGAGCACTGAGACGTTTTTCTTCAGCATCGACCAACCGATCAGACCGACCAAAGACAGTGCCAAGACTTGGATGGCCACAAAAGATGAGCCGCTGAGGTTGAACAACAAATTGTGAGGTAAGTTGAAAGCAGAGATGCTATTGATCAATCTGGTGGGACCCCAGCCGAATTGCTGGAGCAACATGCTGATCGACAGTAATGAACCAGAGGCACCCAAAGTAGTGATAATTCCTCGAGTGTGGTTGCCTTTGATCAGCGAGCTGCCGAAAACTCCTAGCAGCACCAAAGCAAAGTAAGCTCCGCCCAAACCGAGCAAGGCCTCAGCCGGATAGCGGTTGGTGAGGAAAGTCGAGAAAGCGACGGTCAGGCCGAACAGCCACAGGGGAGCGGTGAAAGGCGAGATCGCCAGCTCCCAGCGTTTTTGCAGCAAAGTTCTGACAGCGAAGCCGAGTAACACCACCAAAGTGGCGACGAACAGCATCAATAGTTTGGTATCGACGACGAGATTTCTAGTGAAAGGCAGTACAAGCAAAGGAGCGAGAAACACCAAGCCATAAAAAGAGCCTTGAACTACTTGATTAACAGCGTTGAGGACAGGGTTGTTCTTCATAGTAAGATAATAGTAAATACTTTATACTGAATAGTAAATAGCCTGAATCCACTATATGCATAGTCTGGTCAAATTAAAAGACAAATTTTACCCGAAAATAAGTCGATCTTTCTCGAGAAAAAATAATTTGAATGGAGTGAGTTTGATCGAGATTTTGATAGTAATGGCGGTGATTGTTATCTTGGGTTTTTTGATTTTCAGCGGCGTGGCCCGACAACTGAGCAAAGCGCGTGACGCACAGCGCAAAGGAGATTTGGAAGATTTGCGGGTGAGTTTTGAAGATTATTACAATGATTATGGCTGCTATCCGACCTTGGACACGCTGACCAACTGTGGCGGAGACGATTTGCAGCCATACCTCAAAGAAGTTCCCTGTGATCCTGGTGATGAAGAGCCTTATTTGTATTTTTCACTAGGCGGTGGGGTGTGTAGTGGTTATCGAGTGTTGGCTCAGTTGGAAAATATTAACGATCCGGCAATCGAGAGCATTGGTTGTGATTCAGTTTTTGGTTGTTATTATGAGGAAGATCCAACCTACAATTATGGTATTGCTATGGGTGGAATTTTGCATGGTACTGGATGGGAATATGAGGCTGGTCCTACTCCAACTCCAAGTGTAACGCCTACTCCGAGCCCAAGTCCAACTCCTTCGCCTACTCCGAGCCCAAGTCCAACTCCGAGTCCATCACCGACTCCTTCACCAACACCAACCCCCACGCCTGAGCCTGGAGCTTGGGTTATTTCTCCCAATGGCACTTGTGCTTATTACACAGATGAATATTTACCGACAGCTGGCTGTCCGGCAGAGTATGAAACCTATGACGAGTGCTTCGCTGTCAGTGGTTGTACTGGCAACTGTACTGAGGACGACGTGCCTTTGTATCTACGCTGTGCAAGATAGTTTATAGTTAAAGCGATGCAATTTAAAGCAAAAACAACAAACAAGGGCTTCACCCTGATTGAGCTACTGATCGTGATCGTGATTTTGGCGATTTTGATGGCGGTGGGCTTGGGAAATTTCTTTAGTTCTCAGACCAAATCCAGAGATTCTCAGCGTAAAACTGATCTGCAGCATATCGCTCAGGCTTTGGAGATTTATTACAACGACCATGGTGAATATCCGACCGACCCAGGCAGTAGTACTGGTATCGCTGGGCAGGAGTGGGGCGATCCGTTTGTCGATCCAGACAACACTACTACCTTATACATGAACCTGCTGCCGACCGATCCTAGCGGTTATAGCTACTACTATGATTCTGATGATGGTAGCTATTTTCAGCTCTACGCCAGGCTGGAAAACGAAAATGACGGTTCGCTGACTAAAGATAGCGACAACGCGGTGATGGTGTATTTCACCACAGACTGTGGCAGCGGCACTTGTAACTATGGTATTGCTAGTACTAATATTGACCCCAGCACGGGTCATAGTTTGATAAGTGAATAAAATGAAATTAAAACTCAAAGGCTTCACCTTGGTAGAACTGCTGGTCGTGATCTCGATTATCGGGATTTTGGCGGCGGTGCTGTTGCCGAACTTGCTCGGGATTCGTGAGCGTGCCAGAGATACCAACGCCAAAGCAGAGCTGGCGGAACTGCGCAATGCTTTGCGGCTGTTTTACAACGATTATCAGTATTATCCAGAGGACAATGGTAGTGGTGACATTCTCGGTTGCGGTCCCGCAGCGACGCCGGCAGATAGCGCTTGTGACGCGACTTTGACTACGACGGGCACCAATGGCGTGACTTACATGAAAGAACTACCAGCCGATATCGACTACACTCAGACCAGCAATGGCGATGATTTTCTCCTGTATGTCGTGCTAGAAAATGCTTCCGATAGTGATATTTCCGCTAGTGTTTCTCGTTGCCAGGTAGACGATCCAGTCGAGGCGGCGTATTACGTCTGCGAGTAATTTTTTTACTGCACAATCCACCAGTTGAACTCCACGTTTTGTGTCAGCGGGAAGTCGAGGCTGACGATGAAGTTGCCTTCTTTAGTAAGCGTATTCGGATTTTCTGGGCTCTGAGCCTTGACGTACAAGACTTGGTTGTTGGTGCTGGTGATTGGGGTGACATAGATCAAAGTATCTTCGGTGATGTCTTCTGAGCGGATCACGACCTGTTTCAAGCCAGCAGGAATGTAGGCTTTACCGGCAGTTTTGGTAGTGACAAACACTCCTGGAGAAGTGGTCTGGATGCTGCCAGTATCGACTCCCACACCAGAGAATCTTGCCCTACCAGCGGCAGAAATTGTGGCGACTGGGGTGCCGAGCTGATCCGTGATTTCGAAACGAGCGTTGGCAGATGAGGTGGCCTCAGCACTGCCGGCTAGCTGTACCTGTAGCGGCTTATTGGGATCGCGCTGCTTGATGAGATCAGTTAGCAGGGAAGTAGTAGTGGTTTCGCCAGCCACATCGACGTCACCAGCTACCCGCAGATCACCATCGATCGTTACTTGGCCATCAGCGGTGAGAGTCATCAGGTTGCCCAAGAATGATAGGGTGCCGATTCTGTCAGGTTGGATGTAGAAGGTTTGGTTGGCTTCAGGATCAGTCGGGCGGTAGGCGATCGCGCCGTTGCCGACCTGGATGCCATCACCGACGACCAGGTTCTGACCAATTCCCAGTGAGCCACCGATATACCCGGCGCCGTTGACCTTGAAGTAATCGTTGATAAACAGGGCGGAAGCGCTGATCGCTACGTCTTCGGCGTCCAGCTCCAGATCAGCCAGCGTCAGGTTGAGGGCCTGAGCATTCGAAGCATCGAGCTCGAAACCATCGAACGGTTCGGCCTCGTTGATGTTGCCCAGGATAGTGTTGATGAACGATGGCTGCTCGAAAGTGGCGGCGATCTTCTGTTCCAGATCAGCGATGTTGTTGGCCGTCAGTGTGCCGGAGATAGTGGCGTCAGTGACGCTCAGGGTCGTGGCTTTGACCTCCTCAAATTGGGCAATCCTACCCTCGAGGTAGTCTAGTCTGGAAGAGGTGGCGTTGATTGTCTCGGCCTCAATTTCATCGGCAGTCAAAGTGCCAGAGACAGTAGCATCTTCGACCTCGATTTTCTGAGCGGCGATTCGGCCAAGAGCGGTGACGTTGCCTTCATTGTCGATGGTCAGCACAGCTTCATCCTCTTCGTTGGTAACCTGCAGAATACTGGCATCACCCTGGTCAGTTTCTCCCAACTGAATCGTAACGTCTTCTCCTGGGACAGGGGAGAGTAGCTCTGCATCGCCGCCGAAGTAATCTTCAGGCAAACTCGCAATCGTCTGATCGACAATACCCTGGATGTAATCTCGCAAGTTCTGACCGGCGATAGTGATGTTGTCG
>OMJP01000028.1 GCA_900299405.1 bacterium
GGAAACTGAGGATACTCTTCTGCTGACTGGTGGGGGAGGGAGCTGGTACTGTTATCTGATTTGAGAATTAGCGAAGAATCTTTCTGGGTAATCTCTATCTCTCCAGCACTAAAGGAAAACACTAGGTTTTTAAGAATATCTCCGGGAACCACGAGGGTGGCTTCTTTCTCGACCTTTGCTGGGATAGTGCATTTGATCCCTAAGTAAAGATCTGTGGCTGCTAAAGTCAGTTGGTCTTTTTCCGCTTTGAGGTATACCGACGAGAGAATGGGCAACTGCGGCTTACTGGGAATTGCTTTTTGTAGATTGTTTAAAGCAGTTTTTAAATTTTCTTGTAAAACTTTTAGTTTCATGTCTCTTTTCTAAGTATATATATTAGGTAATTGTTGTAGTAATAGAAGCGGTGGATAAGTGCATATCTCGCCAGTTTTTCTCAATAAATTCCTTATTTTTCGTTGTTAATTTCTCCGTTTTCCAATCTGCAAAACTTTGTGTATTGTGAGGTAAAACCGAGGAAAAATCGACCCTCTTTTCACAATTGGTCTTAGTTTTTCCACCCTTTTCCCAACCCTATCCACAGAGTTTTCTACAAAGTTATTCACAATTGTGGATAACTATGACTTTGAAAGAACAGCTAAAGACGTAGTGATAGCGGAAATATCCTGTCTCACCAAGTCTTCTTCACTTATTTCTTGCTCGATCTTATTCACCGCGTGCAGTACGCTGGTGTGATCTCTCCCCGAGAACCATTTGCCGATCTCTTCCAAAGGCATGTTGAGCTCTTTCTTGAGCACAAACATCGCGGCGTGGCGGGCGGCGACCACTTCCTTGGTGCGGCGCTTACCTTTTATAGCGCTTTGCTTGATGCGGTAGTGGTTAGCCACAGTCTTAATTACTTCTTGGGGTTTAACGCGCAGAACTTTGGCTTTGGGTACCATTTCTGATTTAACCAATCTCTGAATCAGCTCGGGAGTGATTTCTTGTTTTTTGAGCTCTACTTCAGATCGCAGCTGCTGAACGATACCTTCTATACGGCGGGCGCTGTCTACTTTGGAGGCAATCTGCTGGGCTAGTTCCATGGGTAGATCAATGTTGTTGGCTTGGGCTTTGATCAGCAAGATAGCGGTGCGCAGCTCGAATGATGGTTGCTGGATGTCGATCATTAGACCAGCCTCGAAACGAGAGCGCAGGCGGTCTTCTAGTAGGTTGATTTCGTGGGGTGGACGATCGGAGGTTAGAATTACTTGGGCGCTTTGTTTGATGAGGGTGTTGAAGGTATGAAAGAATTCTTCCTGAACGGTGTTTTTGCCGGCGATGAACTGGATGTCGTCGATCATCATAATCTGGGAGTTGCGGTATTTTTTCTTGAAGTCAAAGGCTTTTTTAGTCTGGATGGCGTTGACAATCTCGTTAGTAAATTCCTCGCCGGTGCGGTAAATGATGTTGGTTTCTGGATTTTGTTGGAGAATGTTGTGGCCGATGGCGTGCATCAAGTGAGTTTTACCAACCCCGACGCCGCCGTAAAGAAATAGAGGATTGTAGGCTGATCCAGGGTTACTAGAGACTGCAGTGGCTGCGGCGTGGGCCATTTCGTTGGAGCTGCTGACGGCAAAAGTCTTGAAGGTGTAATCGGGACGCAGGCCGATTCTCTTCGCCGCAGCCTTCACTCTATCTTGGATGGTGGCTTGCAGTGTGTGGGCGGAAAACAACTCATCTACGGTGGGGGAGGGGGATTTTCTTGCTGCTTCGTCCAGTAATTTTTCTCCTTCCACCTTACTTTGTCTGTTTTTCTTTTTTTCCTGACTATCTTCTTTTTTTAGACTGGGAGAACCGACTAAAAACGACAGCTCGACACTTTTTTGCAGCTGGTTTTCCAGGGTTTTTTTAAGCTGGGTATAGAGATTTCTTTTGAGATTGGTGGCGTGAAAGGCAGAGGGACAAACGATGGTGGCTAGTGCTTGACCCTGTTTGTCAACCTCGACTTTTGTCAACGGATTGGAAACGATCCAGGTATTAAAAACCGCCGACGTCAACTGACCCTTCAGCTCTTCTTGGGCTGCTTGCCATACTTTGGCTACCTCGCTCTCTGAGAGAGTGTCGGTGAACATAGGTTTCGCTTTCTGCGGGCGGCTTATTTACTTAGCAAGCTGGAAACAAAGAAAAATGACTCTGCTTGCTGGGCACAGTTATACACATAGTTTCCCACAATCTGTCAAGGGGAGTTTGGCGGAGAATAGTCATTTATGTCGTAATAACCAGAGTATTTAGTAGATTTTTTTTGTTCCTCACCCTGCTCATTTTCTTGGGATTTACTTACTGATTGAGCTTGATTGGGTTGTTCCGAAACTACTTTTTGTTGCTGACCAGCTTGTTGGGCTGGTTGTTGAGTCGGCTGCTGTGTTTTAACCTGAGTTGGCTGACCCTCACCAACTACTTGTTCTGCTGCTTGCTGCTGTCTGGCCGCTCGCTGGCGCAAAATTTCTTCAGGATCGGAAGTGATTACCTCGTGTTCTTCATCGCTGGCTACTACCCTGATAGCCACATGATTTTGTCCAGCAAAAAAGATTCCCTCACCAACATCGGCAGCCACCAACAACTGCCTTTCCCCCTCAGATAGATAGAAAGTTTCAGTCAAAACGGGCACCGAAGCCGTTGATTGCTTCATCAAAAACTGAATCGAGGCGTTGCTGACGATTGCTTTGCCGTAGTCGTTGTGCAAGAAATCCTCGACGTCCTGAGTAATAGTAGTGATTCCCAGATAATATTTTCTGGCTCTTTTGACCATGGCGTGAATAAACGAAGCACTGTCTTGGTGGCGCATGAAATACCAGGCCTCGTCGATGACAAGCATGCGTTTTTTGAGGTTCTTTTTAATCCTCGTCCAGATGAAATCCAGGATGATATACATCGCGATCGGGCGCAGCTCTTCTTCCATTTCTTTGACCGAGAAAACAGTGAATTGGTTAGTGATATCGATGTTGGATGGTTTGTCCAAAATCCCGCGGAACGACCCGGTGATGAACTTCTCCAGCCGCGCAGCCAGATCATCAGCGTCGTTGTTTTCCATGCCGATCAGGGTTTTATAGAGATCTTCCATCAGCGGTGGCTCATTGGTCTGAGTGGCGGGATCAGGAGTAATGCCCTTGGCTTTGTAGGTCGCCACCAGTGCTCGATCCAGCAAGGCCTCTTGTTGTGAAGTCATGTCGCCGAGCATTACCTTCAGTAATCCATGCAGCGAAAGGATTTTTTGTCCCAGCTCGTTCTCGCCCTCCTCATAAAGGGCTGACAGATCAAAAGGATTGATCTTGGCATCGCCGCCGAAAGTAAAATTGATGTATTCGCCACCGACTTTTTTCGACAGCTCTTCGTATTCGTGTTCTGGATCCAGCACGATCACCTCGGTGTCGAACATTAGCTGGCGCAGAATCTCGAGTTTGACGGTATAGGATTTACCAGCACCCGATTTAGCAAAGATCACCATGTTCGCATTTTCCATCTTCCAGCGATCAAAAATCACCAACGAGTCGTTGTGTTCATTGATTCCATAAAGCACACCGGTTTCCATCGTCAGCTCGGAAGAAGTGAAGGGGAAAGTGGTCGCTAGGGAAGTGGTGTCCATGTTGCGGGTGACTGTTAGAGTATCTTTACCCATCGGTAGGGTGGTTTTGAAGCCCTCATCCATCTGTAAAGTGGATTTTTTCGAGACGATCAGCAGCGAGCCCAGCATCGACTGGACATTTTTTGTAACGCGATCGAGCTGTTCAATGCTTTTGGCGGTTAGCGTGACATATAGCCCAAACTGGAAAAATCTCTCGGCTCCGGCGGCTAGCTGCTCACGAATGCCGCGGGCGTCACTAAGTTTAATCTCAGTATTGATGTTACTAATCTTGCCGGCGCGAATGTCTGACTGGATTTCGGCTTCCATTTCCGTGATTTTGCGTTTTAGATTATCCAGCACCTCACCAGAATCCACTGGATAGACAAACATCGAGATTTTCGCCTGGTTGGGGTAGTTGATTAGTGGCGATAACCAGTTGGCCGGCACGGCTCTGGGATAACCAGCGACGAATAGCGTACGAGTGTAGGTAGAGTTGATTTTCTGATAGGTGAAATCAACCTCGATGGCCTCTGGGGCGATAATATCTTGAATCGTCACTAGACCTTGAGAAAACTCTTTCAGTTTTTGCTGGCGCTGCTGTTCTTCAGAATCGACAGGCTTTTCTTCCTGCTTTTTATCCTTCATGAATGGTAGCTTGAATGGTAGTTTGAATGGCAGTTTATCGGTCATGGTTTCTTTGATTAAATTATAGTTCCGCAATCGGCGGCAAAGGATTACCCCCACTTTCCGCTGGCTTGTTTGGCTGCTCGGACCTCGTCTCTACTGGCTGTTCTGGTTTTGGTTGAGCCTCTTGGGTGGGTTGTGGTTGAGGCACTTGCACAGCGGGTTGTTCAACAGGAATTTCTTGCGAGGTTACCGCTTGTTCTTGAGGCGCTGATGGTGATGGATTTATTTCAACCTCAGCTTCAGGCGCTTGCTGCTGGGGTTCGGGATTACTAGCTGCCGCCAGCCTTTCGGCTCGGAGCACATCTCGTTCTTCACCCGCGCCAGCTATTTCTTCTAGCTTGCTTTTTTGTTCTAGCTGTTCTTGCAATTCACTAACGCTAGGTGCCTGAGCCTGACTGGCGGTTACCACGGCAGTGGCATAGTTTTGGCTATCGGTAAGGTGCTGACCCTCATAAGCCTCGGGATTGTAGTTGTTATAAAAGACCTCGATGATTTCCTGGGTGTTGATCTGTCTGGCATAAAGCCCAATGCGGTTGAACTGAGCTATCAGGTGATCTCTCCTTGGCTCCAAAACCCCCAGTGCTTTTTCGATCACACTGGCCTTTTGCTCTTCCGTGATTTCTGGCTTTTGGTTGCCAGGTAACACGCTTTGAGCGGTAAACATTCCTACCTCGATTGGTGCCGCAGGAATCACGACATAGAATTTTTTGTCCAAAACGTTGCGTTCTTTAATCAGCCGACCGACAAAACCCTGATAGCGTCTAATTAGATTTTTCTTTTCATCAGAACTGGTTTTTTGGATTTGATCCTCGAGTAGTTGCAGATAGGCTGTGGCGTCTTTGGTTTTTGAGCTAACTACGATTTGAATGGGAAAGTTGAGCGAGTTGAGTAGGGCAGCGTAGGCATAGATGATGGAATCCTGCTCCTGTTCGGCTAGTAAACCAAAGTTCATGGCGCTGATCATCAGAATCATCGACACCGTGCCATCGCGCAACACCACGACATTGCTAGTGATATCAAAGATATCTAGAAACTTTTGGGTAGTGGAAGAGATTTCTTGTGGTTCGGCAGGCATCTTATCTCTCTCATAGTACAAGAAATATCAGGGGAATCGCAATGTGTAAACCCTTTTTTGACCTCAAGTGGGTTTCACTACCACTTCTTGGTCTGCGCTGATTTCGACTGGTTTTTGCGGGTTGGCCGGCAGCTTTCTCACTCTGGTAGTGAGTTGTGGTTTGACTGGTTTTTGTTTGGCTTCAACGCTGTCGACTTTGACTTGGTCAAAAGTTCCCAAAATTTCTGAGACTCGCTGGTTTTCTTTTTGTTCCCAAGATTCTTTGGGCTCTGGCTGCTGGACTGACTTCAGATAGTCTTCGATCCTTTTTCTTCTGGCGGGCGTGAGGTCGACCTCGACCTCTTGCGGTACTGGGTTGACGTCTTTAGGTTTTTCTTTTTTGAGAGCAAACGGCGTAGTAGCTTCTTTTTTCCAGTAAAACTTAGTCGGACTCCAGAGTCGACGGATGAAAGTCATGATCCAGTGATCCATGGGTCTTTCCTCAATCGGCACGAAAGCCATCATCCCGCCCAAACCCACAGACAGAATAATCAGCGGCCACTTGATGAAAAACAGTAAATTAGTGTTATAAAAAATCACTGCTACCAGCACCCCGACCCCCATTTGCGCGAATTGCTTGAGGGTCATGTTGCCGACGATATGAAACTTGTACCCCGTGACGTCCTGGGGAATTGGATGTTCTTGCATTGCCACTATCTTACCAAGTTTGTGGAGCTAGTTTAAGTTGTAAGCGCTAGCGGGTTTTTACTGCTGGAGTGATAATTTGTGCTTTGATGGTTTGCTGGCCGCTGGTAATTAGTTCACCACTGAAGCGGTAAAAAGGATAAACCGCACCGCTTTCCAGATCTGCTCGATACTCGATTCTCACCTCATTCAACTCGCCACTGTCAATTTCCGCCAAAGAAAAGGTGCCTCCTTGTTCAGATCCGGCGCTGATAATTGAGGCCTGATTGTTGTTGATATTGTCGATTGCTACAGCCAGGTCGACTAGCGGCAGCTTTTGTGAAGTTGTTACGAAGCTAAAAAATTCTGGTTTAAAGCTGACCTTTTGTACTTCGTGCTGGCCATTGATCATGATGGTGAGGGGAGCTAGTTGATCATGACCGAGGTAAACAGGGATGTTTTCGATGGTGTAGACGAAAGGGGCCTCCATAACCACGGCATTGGCCCGATCAGTGGGGTCTAGTTCCGTGAGGCCGTCGTAATAGAGAATGTTTTCTCTTTGGACCACTAAATCCAAGTTGGGAAAAACTTCATTGATGAACTCCTGGGCATTATCAATCGCTAGGTTGGTGTCGGCGATGACGATCTCTTCGGGAATGTAAAGAGAATAAAAATCATAGCGGTCGAAATACTCGCTGTAAGACAGCTCGAACTCGGCACTGCGCCACAAACCCTCTGAGCCAGCCACAGGCTCTAAGCCTCGCTGATCAATCAGCTGGGTTCTGACGTACTCCATGGTGGTTTGGCTCGGTTCGACGATAGCGATCGGCAGACTGTCGACCGCTGCAGGGGGAGAGCCGACGAATCTGATGTTATTGAAAACAGACGCATCTCCAGTGTAGTTGGTGGTAACAAGCTCCGTTTGGGGAACGGTAGTCTCTTGGGGAGTTAACAGCCTTAGTACAGCCGTAATCACTAGCGATACTGCTGAAAAAATCACCACTCCCACCAACCACTTGTTTTGCCAAATATTTTTATTCATTTTCCTTATTATTCACCATTATTGATGTGCGTAACAACTTTCGACGTATTGATCTTCTTTGACAGCCACGCCATTGGGCATCAGAGTAGCCAAGGTAGATGGCCGAGGATTACTGCCTCTCAGTCCCCAGTGTAAGTGTGGCCCAGTTGAGCGACCAGTGGTTCCCATTTCTCCCACCGGCATACCGGGGAATACCTCATCTCTTTGGTTGCTTGAACATCTAGCGCGAATATTGGTGGCCCGCAAGTGGCCCATGACAAAGGTTTTACCATCGGCGAAGAGCTGGAGGTGCAAACCGTAGATTTGGTCATCCATGCCTCCGACACAAATCTCTCCATCGAATGGCGACCAAATGGTAGTGCCAGCATTCTCGGCGATGTCAAAAGCATCGGCATTTTGGTGAGAAAAGCCACCTCCGGGCAACTGACTCACTCTACCGCTGGTGGGCCAGCATCCCGCGCCTTTGGAGTAATCTCCGAGAATAATGACCTCACCGGTGATGGCGTTGTCGCCGTTGGGATTATGAACACCAGATCCTCCTCCGGGGAAAAACTTGATTTCGAAACTGTTGGTAATGGCAGCGTGGTTGTAGTTCTCATCCAGGGTTTCACTGTAGGTGAAAGAAACTTCCTCACCGGCATTGATGGTTTGGTCTGGATAGAGTTCGGCAAAATCATCAATGGTGCGGACTTTGTCGGGGATTTCTGGAGCAGTGCGGCCTTCGTCTTCCCAAGCTTGGGAGCTGTGACTGGTGCTGATGGTGTCAGTGACTTCAGTGAGGCGGATGGAGTAATCATCTTTGGGGCGGATGGTGATGGAGTATTCTGCCTGAACAGGAAAGTCGGGATTTTCACAGCGAGCATTGGGGCAGCCATCGATAAATACTAGTTTTTCTATCTCGACGTACTCTGAGATTTTTCCCTGAGTGCCGGGCACACTGGTGGCAAAAGGATCGACGATCGGAAAGTCTGCCAGCAAAGCATTGCTGACTACTAGGTGAGAAAACATCGTGGTTGCTCCCAGCAAGCCCACGGTTGCCAGAACTGCTTGCGAGGCAGTAGTTGTTACTGCGGTGCCAACTACAGCCAGTGCTCCGCCGCTTCCCGCCGCCCCAGCTTGAGCCTCTCCGCCGCCCAATCCTAGCCCAGTAGTCGCACCCGCCGGTCGAGCAGCGACTTTCGCTCCGCCAGTTAGGGCGGATGTACCACGACTGATCAGTCCTCCTGCACCGGTTGCTAGGCTGCTGCCTCCAGAGCGGAAGAGTTTGGTGAGCAAATTCAGCAACGGCGCTACCAAGGCAGTTGCCAAAGCAGCAAGAGCCAAGGCCAATTGTTTCCGGCCTTTTTCGGTGGCCACCATTTCTCCCAATTTACTTCCGACAGCGGTTCCTACAGGACCACCGAGTGCGCTGCCGATTACTTTGCCCCCAGCAGAGCCGATTTCTTTGGCGACTTTGTCTTGAGCTTTGTTTCCCGCCAGTCCTCGAATTCTGTTTAGAAAACCGCCACCCAATTTACCGGCGAGGTTTTTGATGTTGTTGTAGCCTTGGACTTTTTGCTGAAAATCAGCAGCTCCTGCTAGGGGAGAATATGTCAGAGAGTTATCGGGCATGTAGTCGTAGTTAATTCCTCTGTCAGCCTGAGTGAACATCGGATAGCCGTCATATGCATCGAAATAGCGGAACTCAGTGGGTGGTTGTTGGTATTGAACAACTATTTCCAAAGTGGGCTGGTCATAGCCAGCATAGAAAGCAAATTGGGCTAGTTTTTCTTGATCTCTGATGACTTTATTCCACTCATTTTGTAGATATTCTTGGAAACGCTCATTCCATAGGCTGGTTAGTGAGCCATCGGTGGTTCTGATTGGTTGATCGCTATCAACTACCCCAGCAGCCTTATTTGCCTGTCTCCCTGCAGAAACAGAATTAAGCAGCTCTTTGGTGACGTCTTCCGCTTGTGCAGGAGTGACATCGGGATTGTTTTCGTTGAGATATTTTTGAGCTTCGTTTAGTACAAACAGCTGTTCGGCATTCCAAATTACGTCGCCTCGCTCACGACCCTTCATGGAGCGCAGCATCGGCCAGGTTTTTTCTTGGAGATATTCAATCAATCTGGGGTTATAAGGAATATCATCAGAAAACAGAGCGCGGAAATGGGCGGGCGACAAGCTTTCCAAAGTTTTGATTGATATTTGCTGATCAATCATTGTGTTGAGAGTGTTGAGCATGTTCTCTCGGGCCAGCAGTAGTTTTTCGTCGCGCAGGCCCAGATCGCTGAGTTGTTGGAGTAGTTCACGAGAGATTTCGTTACGGACGATATTGGAAGACTCTTGGAAGATGGGGTTACTCTCTTCGATATTTTTGATGACATCAGCAAACTCAGGATTATCAGCAATGTCTTTTACCAGCTCGGAAACTTTTTCACCTTTTCGAGCAGCAGCGATTTGTTCTTCGAGATGCTGTTTGATTGCCGGCTGTTCTCTGACGGCTTTATCAAAAACTTTATGCAGCGTGGTGGTGGTAGTACCATCGGCCAGAACCTGGCGGAAAAAGGTTTCGACGAGCTTACGTCTTTCCAGTGGATCTTCTAGTTTTTTGAGCTGATCGCGAGTGAGAGTGGTGGCGAAAAATCCTTGAACATTGCCGGTAATTGCCGCTCTTAGTTCAGGAGAATTTTGCAGCAATCCCTCTGGTAGTTCATGGAATTTTTCTAGTTGGATCAAAGTAATGGTGGCGAAGCGGGCGGTTTCACGACGGACTATAGGATCGATGAAATCCTGCGCAATTAGCGGCTCGTCGGCGAGTGGTTGACTGGGTGTTTGCGGCGTAGGTGTTGGGGCTGGCTGAGTGGGGCTATCGGGATCGGTATCACCAGCGCCAACGCCTCCTTCGCCAGCATCTCCACCAGCATCA
>OMJP01000029.1 GCA_900299405.1 bacterium
ATTTTAAGCAATAACGCTCAAGTCGGGCAAACTTTTAATGCTGCCAGCGCCAGCTGTGGCACGGTGCAACTTGATGTGGGATGTAAAAACAGCGCCAATACTTATGGCAGTGTGGCTTTCGCCAGCAAAACCTACGCTAATGCTTGCGGAGTTGGGGGTCAGACACCAACGCCAACTGACGAACCAACGCCAACACCGCCAACAACTCCTACGCCAACTCCCACACCTACACCCACTCCCGTCGGCCCCATGTGTCTCGAAATCCAGATGTACAACACTAGCTCTGGAACAGCAACTTTGATGTCTGGAAATGATGATCAAGATCTAGAGGTTGGTAATAGTTCTGTCAGGTTTGTGTGTGGAAATGATCAAGGTGAGCCGCTGGCTAGCGGTTATTTCTATCGTTTCCGTGTTTATGAACCTTGCGGTAGTGCCAACCACAGCACTCCTCTGGAAATCGACGCTGCCAGCGGCGACAACGGCATCGACTATGACATTGATCTGAGTGGTGATTATGCAGCGCAGTGTGCGGTTTGTTCCGGTAGTGGTACCAGTGCCACTTGTGATTGGGAGCCTTACACGCCAACTACTTGTAGTTAAAATTTAAAGAAAAATGGACAACAACTATCAAAACCCACTAGCTTCTCCGCCCAGCAACACTCCGCCTACTACTGATAAGCCTATTGCTGACAAACCTGCCGTAGCTCAGCCCACCAACGAGCAGCCAGAGCAGCAATCTGATCAACCAGAGCAGATACAAGCTCGCTATGTCAAAGCCGCACCTCCTAAAAAATCAGGCTTTTCTGCTGGCAGAGTACTAGCGGCAACCTTGGGAATGCTATTATTTTTCGGCATTGGTTTGGCTGGAGTGATGATTTCCCAGAGACAATACGTTAGCCAAGAACCAGTGGCTCCTACTGCACCACAATCGCAACCAGAAGCAGCAGTCTCTCAGGCAGCCTGTACTTTAACTTTCAATGTCCCGGTAGAACCAGAGCCAGCAGCCTGTGGCTTCAGCCCTTGCGACACTGATGACGACTGTAAAGACGATTTGGTCTGTATCACCGCAGATGATGGCGATAACTACTGTGCTATCGAAGAATACGAGGAAGCGTGTGCCGATGATCCGAATGAAACTACTTGCTGTACCGAGCCCACCCCCACTCCAGAAATTCTCGAGTGTGGTGAGAGCGGCTGTGTCGACAACTTCGACTGTGAGGCTGGACTGATCTGTATCGCTGCCGGCAATGGCAACCACTACTGTGGCGAGCCTGACTACAAATCTGCCTGTGGAGAAAATCCCTCAGAAACTAGCTGCTGTACCGCACCAACCAACACCCCCGCCCCAACTCCGACGCTCAGCATTACACCAACCAACGAACAACCTGACTTGCCAGAAGAACTACCTCAATCCGGTCCAGCAGACTGGCTAAAATACCTCCAAGCTGGTCTTGCCACCCTGGGAGTCGGTGCTTTACTGCTACTACTTCTCTAATAAGCTATAATTCCCCTATCAAGAGCGCGCGTAGCTCAACGGTTAGAGCATCAAGCTTATATCTTGACGGTTCTAGGTTCAAATCCTAGCGCGCGCACCACTTGGTTGGAGAATTTAGTCAGGTATAATCATCTACTCATGAAGTTTCTAAAATCGACTTTTAAAAAAGTTAGCACCAAACTCAAAACTCTCTGGAAAACCCGTCGTTGGCTGATGATCGGCGTCATTGTAGTGCTACTGATTATCGGCAGAATGATTTTTGCCAGTGCCAATAGTCAGGAACAGCTCACTTTTGTTTCTCCCACTAGAGTAAATCTGACCAAAACTCTGGAGGTTTCTGGCTTGGTAGATGCCAAAGAAAAGGCCTCGATGAGATTTTTGGGTGGCGGAAAAGTGGTTTATCTCGGAGCCGAGGAAGGCGACCAAGTACAAAAATGGCAAACCATCGCCCAAATAGACGCCGCCAGCGCTGCCAAAACCAAAGAAAAATATCTCAACCTTTATGAAAAAGAGCGCCTGGATTGGGAACAACAACTAGACGACGTCGAAGATCGCGCCGTGGATCAAGCAGAACAGCGCACCGTCGACAAAAATCAACTCGATCTGGAAAACACTGTCTTGGACGTCGAGATCGCCAGCATTACTGTTTCCAACACCGTCATGTCCTCCCCTATACAAGGAATTCTAGTGCAGTCACCGACCAACGTCACGGGAGTGCAGCTGGCAGCGACCGATGTTTTCCTGGTGGTCAATCCCGAAACGCTGATCTTCCGTGCTTTTGTCGATGAGGCCGACATCTCCCAAGTCACCGTCAACCAATCAGCCGAGATTAGTCTCGATGCCTATCCTGATGAACCATTCAGCAGCGCCGTCAATTACATTGCTTTCCAAAGCAGCTCCAGTGCTAGCGGTACAGTTTTTGCGGTAGAACTGCCCATCAACCAAGAAGGTGGGCTGGCTAAATACCGCCTGGGAATGAATGGTGACGCCGAGATCGTACTGCAGGAGAAATACGATGTCCTCACTATTCCCCTCATCGCTACCAGAGAAAGAAATGGCAAAGTTTATGTCGATGTCCGAACTGGTGACAATTCGTACGAAGAGCGAGAAATAGAAACTGGCTTAGAAACCGAAGAAAAAATCGAAGTCTTGGGCGGCTTGAGCGAAACAGACGAAATCTTGCTGCCAGAATAGTCATCATGTCGCGCACAGTTTTAGAATTCAAAAACGTTTCCAAAATCTATGAGGTCGGCACCCAAACCATCAAAGCCCTTGATGGCGTTTCTTTAAAAGTCAAACAGGGCGAGTTTCTGTCAGTCATGGGACCATCTGGTTCGGGTAAATCGACTTTTCTCCAGGTAGCCAGCATTCTCGCCACGCCTACTTCGGGCAAAATCGTGATCAATGGTAAAGACACCACCAAATACGACGAAGTGGCGCGCGCCAGGCTGCGCAACAAAGAGATCGGCTTCGTGTTTCAAACTTTCAACCTACTCCCCAAAACTTCTGCCCTAGAAAACGTGGCGCTGCCGCTGGTCTACGCTGGTGTCGACGAAGAAACCAGACTAAAAAAAGCCAAAAAAATCCTCGAGCAGCTGGGTTTGGGTGACAGGCTAAACAACGGCCCGGCACAACTATCCGGCGGCCAACAGCAGCGGGTGGCGATTGCCAGAGCACTGGTGAACGATCCCAGCATCATTTTTGCTGACGAACCAACCGGCAACCTCGATTCCAAAAGCGGTAAAGAAGTCGAGAAAATCCTCAAGCAACTCAACAAAGACGGCAAAACCATCATCATGGTTACTCACGAATCAGATGTCGCGCAGATTGCCAAACGACACATCACGATGGTCGACGGAAATATCACTAAATGAAAATGAACTTCAAAAACACTTTTCTAGTGGCGGTCAAAGCTATCATGGTCAACAAAGGCCGTTCGTTCCTGACGATGTTGGGGGTGATTATTGGTGTTTCCTCGGTGGTGCTGCTGACCTCGATCGGCACTGGTTTGCAAGCCTACATCAGCGATCAATTCGCTGATTTGGGTGGCTCGATCATCTTTGTTTCCCCTGGTAATCCCTTTGGTGAGGGTGGTGGTTTCGGGGGTGAGAGTGCTTTCATCGAAGGTAGTAAGCCGCTGCTGAAGCGTACGCAGTTCAACCAAGTGCTGCGCGAAAACCGTGATGTGATTCGTGATGGCGTGGTCAGTGGCTTGAGTACTGGAGAGGCTAAATATCGCGAAACCACAAAGCGGGTGACGCTTTACGGAGTGACTGCCAGCTACAAAGATGTCAATAAAACTGCTGCGATCAAAGGTGAATGGTTTACTGAGGCGGAAGAAAGTAAGGGCGAGCGAGTGGTGATGCTGGGCTTGAGCATTGCTGATGAGCTGTTTGGCAATATCGATCCGGTCGGCAAGCGCCTGAGAATTGATTCTCGCACCTACACCGTCAAAGGCGTTCTCGAGGAAGAGGGTGGTGGTTTTGGCGGACCGAGTTTTGATAATTACGTCTATTTGCCGCTGGAGACTTTGTTCGATGATTTTAATACAGAGCTAATCGATTCCTTTACTTTCGACGCCATCGATCAGGAAAGCGTCGAGGCCGCCAAGGCTGGGGTCGAAGAAACGATGCTGAAGTTTTTGGATGAAGACGAGTTCACGGTTTTTGATCAAACTCAGCTCCTGGAAACCATCAATAGCATTCTCGGCACCTTGACGGTTGCTCTGGGTGGGATCGCGGCGATTTCTTTGGTGGTGGGTGGGATCGGCATCATGAACATCATGCTGGTTTCTGTGACTGAAAGAACTCGCGAAATCGGTCTGCGCAAAGCCTTGGGTGCCACTCCCAGCCAGATTCTGTTCCAGTTTTTGATCGAGTCTGCTTTGTTGTCAGTCTTGGGTGGTTTGATCGGTCTGGGTATCGCTTATCTGGGCTCTTTGGGCTTACAAGCTTTCTTCCCTGCCAGAGTCACCATGGGGGCGGTGATGCTCGCTTTTGGCGTTTCAGCGGCTGTGGGAGTGATTTTTGGTGTGGCTCCGGCCAGAAGAGCTGCTCGACTCTCCCCGATCGAAGCTCTGCGTTACGAATAGCAAATTCTGTATACTACGCTCATGCCCAAAAACCTCATTCGCTTATTACTAATCCTCGCTATTTTGATAGGTGGTTACTACTTTGCCCAGCAGCAAGGTGTTTTTGGTCAGGAGGAAGCAAAGATTCAAACTGAGTTCAATACTTTACAGGGCAATGCTCAAGAGCAGTTCTCCACGATTTCTGATCGCGCAAAAGTGCTGGGTGAACAAGCAAAAAATGTTTTCAGTACCGGCATCCAAGTAGACGAAAGTCAACCCAGCATTCAAGAAAAAGCCATCGAGTACGGCCAATATCTTTACTGCAAACAAGTGGTCGAGGGTTACGAGGCTAACCAGCAATAATTTATTGGGATTTTTTTTCTCAAACGGCTTAAAAAATTGATCACTGTTTCCGCCGGCAAGATTGGAATCAGCAGCAACGTCAATCCAAAAGTTTTCAAGTTTTCTCTCGGGTACCTATCAAACACTTCATCGATTTCCTCATTTGGGTGAGCATTTCGCAAATCATCGGTAATCCGATCAATTTTGGAAAAAATAGAATCACTATTCAGTGCTTGCTGTATTTCACTAACCCTCATGGCAACTAACTAGTCGGAGAAGTGGTGGAAAAACCCTCAACCAATTTCGGTACCTACCCAGTCTTTGCCGACGAGGTAGCTATAAAGATTATCTGGTTTTATGCCGGAGAGAATCACGGATTTTACGCCTTTGTCGGCCAGTTTGAGGGATTCTTCGATTTTCAAAGTCATGCCGCCGGTGACATCAAAACCCTTGGTAGAGCCGAGGTTTTTCTTGAGTTTTTCCCAATTTTTACGAGAAATTTCTGGCACGACTTGCTTTTTGTCATCGAGAAAACCAGCTACTTCAGTGACATGGGCCACGGCGTCGACTTCATAGCCTTCGGCTAAAAACATCTCGGTCAAAAACGACAATACTTTCTCGGTCGACCAAATGGTGCATCCTTGTTTGGTGTCAACAATTACATCACCATAAGTGACAGGAAACAGGCCTTTTTCCAGATATAGCTCGAGCAAACTAAAGAAATTTACCCGCTCTTTTTTGCTGGCTGTCACCAGAGTATTGCTGGGGGCAAAAGTCACTGCCGGCACATCGTTTTTGATGAATTCGTAAACCACTTTGCGATTCAGCTGAGCGGCGGCATCCTGAACGATCGCCATCCCCAAAACACTTTCGTCATCAACAAAACCGTCAATAGTTTTGTATTTCGTCGCTGGTACGTGGCCAAAACTGCCGGAACCATGACCGACCACAAATCTTTTCTCTGGGTGCTCCTCCATCGCCTGCATCACCTCTTTAGCCAACCGACCCAGAAAACCATTCTTCATCGACATCGGAATATCTTTGTTGGTAATCACCGAGCCACCGAGCTTGATAAGGGTAATGGGTTTTTTAGTCATTATTCAGTTGATACTCTTGGTTTACCTTGCAATTCATTTCTGGCCATCAATGCTAGTTGAGCCGCTGGTCTCAGTCTTTTTTTATAATCTTGCAAAAAGCCAGATAACTGATTTGGTTCAAGCTTTGGAGTTTCAAAATGACTATCAACTTCAACCCCCATTTTGACCAACATTTCTTTGGCTGCCTGATCGAATTTGGCTACTTGCTGATCTGAAAGAGAAATATACCATGCTATCTGCACTAAATAATCTATTTCCTTTCCCTCTCTTTCCTGCTGGATATTCCCCAAGATACCAATGTTGCTGATTGAATTGTGAGCTATTTCCACACCCCACTCCGACCTAGTCTCTCTGATTAAGGCGTGATTGAGGGCGGTAAAAAAATCTAAACCATTGACCAAATCTTCGTGCTTTACTCCTCCGCTAATAAAACCAAGTTTGTCAGGAGTAAGCGCCACATAATCTGTATTACTAGTTTTTTCTTTTTTCTTTTTGCTAATGTCTTCCCAATGAATAGGCAAAACAACAATCTTGCCTGATTTTGTCTGGGGTAAGCCGATGATTCCAATTCTTTTTTCTGACATAAAAATCAAAAACCCACTTTCGTGGGATGTAATATACGTCGGATATTATCTCAAAAATCATGCAAATTGCTAGTCAACTCTCCTGGCTTTGATGAGATAAGGAATGATTTCGCTATCTTGATCGTCGGGAACTACTCGACGGAAAACAAACTCGACTCGATCGCTAATCTTTGGCTGGTCGTCGCGCAAAGCTTCGTCAGTAGCCATAAAGGTTTTGCGCGGCCGAACAATTTGCTGGAGATAATGATAAAGTCTGGGATTGTCTTGATAGTCCTGGTGAAATTGCTCCATATCGATAGGTGATCCGTCTGCGTTTACCAAGCTAACCATAAAAACCCAATATGGCAGTAGCTGATTGAATTCGTCAGTACTTTCATGAATTTCTGTCAAAGAATAAATAATCCCGCCAATATTATTATCCACCAGCCAATGATAAAAGGGGTATTCCTTGGCCATTCTTTGAGCATATAGCGGTGATGAATCAATTCCTCTTATCACGCCATATAAGTCGAGAAACAGCACCAAAATCATGCAGTTGAGCGGGTCTGATACAATGTCGGGGTTAGTAATTTCAAAAAGGAAAAAATAATGGAAAATGAGATTCTAATCCAAACTGATCGAGACCTAGGTATTAGGTTAATGGAAGAAAAAACCCTCTTAGAAGAACTTAGAAATAGGGGCTCCATGAGCTTGTCAGACCTAGAGGATTATGAAGATGGTCATTCTCTGGATTCTGGAAGAAGCGCGTCCGGCATACTGAGAGAGTTAGGTGAGGCTGGAAAAGGCTTTGTAATTGAAAGAAGGGGTGTGTTTTATACCAATGATAATTTACTTGCCAATCTGAGAAGACACATTCACTATGTTTTGATAGAAGCGGAAACTACCCAAGACGAAGCGCTGGATATAGTTACAGAACAATCGAAAAATGACTATTCTGCAGACACAATTGGCCGAGAAAAAAACAAAAGACCAATGTAGTTTTTCTATAACCTCGCCCGAACCTGAATTTCTGCTTCGACGACTTCCCGGTCTTTGCCGTACTTGAGTCGGGAGAGGTCTTTGATCATTTCTGCCAGTTTGGGATTCATCCGCGCTTTGAGGGCATCCATATCTTTTTCCAGTGACATGCTGAAGGCCGGCACCGGCTCGTTGTTGACGATAGTTTTGATATAAACATGGAATTTCTCGACGTTTGCCAGGTCGGTTTCATTGAAAACCGGCGCAAACTCGTGCTGGAGGAAGTTGGCATCAGTCACCCCGACACGGAAAGAAATAATCGTACCGACGTTACCAAAAACCGCGTTTTTCACCTCTTCATCGATCTGACCGATAAACTGGTTAGCCACAATCAGGCTGAGCTTGTATTTTCTCGCCTCAGACAGAATCGTGGCAAAATCCTCGGTAGCAAAGTTCTGGAACTCATCGACATAGAGGAAAAAGTCAGTCCGCTGATCCATCGGCACATCCTGACGACTCATGGCAGCAGTCAGCACTTTAGGCACCAGAATCAAACCCAGGAATTTGGCGTCCTCTTCGCCCAAAATGCCCTTGGAAAGATTGCAGAGGATAATCTTCTTTTCGTCCATTGCTCTGCGGAAATTGAAAGCACTCTTGGGCTGACCAATGATGTTACGCATGGTTTTATTCGTCACGAATCGGCCAAATTTCGAGACAATGTAATCCAACACCTCTGATTTATGGAAGTCGCTGGTCTGGGCAATCTGATCAGTCCAGTAGCGTTTCACCACCGGGTCTTTGACATAAGGCAGCAGTTCTTCGACAAATTTCTGATCAGTCAGCGCCCGTACTAACTCGATAAATGTCGAGCCCTCTTTCGACATAATCGTCAACATCGCATTACGAATCGCATGCTCAAACCGCGGACCAATGATGCCAGTACGATGTGGGTCATAAAGTTTGTACATCAAACCAATAATCGAACTCACCACAAAATGCCTTTGCTCTTCACTATCAGCCTCCATCATGTTGAGACCCATCGGCCGAGTCAGATCAGAAGGATTGAAATAAATTACGTCTTCTGCGCGTTCGGCTGGGATCAACTGCAAGACTTCTTCAACGAATTCACCGTGTGGGTCGATGGCACAAACACCCTCACCCTTTTCGATGTCTTGGAGGATCATTTCCTTGAGGAATTCAGACTTACCCGTACCAGTTTTTCCGATGATATAGGTGTGACGCTGACGATCTTTGAGCTGCATATAAACATCGCGTTTTTCACCACGATAAAGAGATTTGCCCAAAAAGAGACCTTGCGTAGGAATCTTGTGGGGGGCGGGAGCATTTTTGGCGATCAGCCAGCGAATGTGATGCGTCTCGACAGTTTTGTTCGGAAAATGGAAAATCGTCGCCAACTCCTCGGTATTTAGAATCGAAGTGCCGAAATTGAACAACGGCATGTAGCGGTAAATGAAATCCACCATAAACAAATGTTTGATAAAAAATCTCATTCGCCAGAACTCGTTGTAAGCCGAGGAAAACTGGGCAAAAGCGCCGACGATGTTGTTGAGATGCGACTCAGCACTTTCACGTCGCGGCGAAGAAACCACCATCCGAATCGAGGTGCGGAAACCAGGCTTCTCGACCTTGGTCGTGACTGCTTCCATTTCTTTGGGATCGTGACCGTAGGTCGCTTTTTCTGGATCAGCCTCGCGTTTTTTCTCGTTTTTGATGTAGTTGCGGCCTTTCTTTTTCCAGCGTCCGCCTTCCGGTCTGATGAGAATCTGCAGCGCCGCTCCTTCACCATCACTCATTTTGGAAAGCGCCGAAGTGATCAGTGACAAGCCATCAGTTGGTAGATCTTTGTAGGTTTTTACTGGCAAAGAAGAAGTGTCTTTGAGTTTTAAAGAAGTAAAAGCAACCTTGCCTTTTTCACTAAAAATATTGACCTCGTCCTGCTCTTTAATGTCAGCAGTGGGATAAGCGCCGTGAATTTGTTTTTCGACCAGGTCACGAATCTTGCGCGGACAGCTGACATAAAAAGCGATTTCTTCTTTGAGACCAATGATCTCAAAACTAATGATTTCCTCTGGTTTGAGAAAGGAAAAAATGCCGTGATGTTTCAGCGAGTAAAGCCCAGCAAACATCTGTTCTGCAGCATCGATCTTGATTTCGTTGTCTTTGGGAACACGAACTAGCAGGGTAACAAAATCGAGGGAATACTTTTCGCGTTTGCGGTATTTAAACCATTGTAAAAAAACGTAGCCCAGCAACAGAGCAATAGCAATAATTCCCAAACCAAAAAAGAGGTTGAGGAAAAAACTGGAAACGCTGGCGGTAAAACTCGGATTTTCTAAAAACATCAGGCAGTGGTCTCCTCTATCGGTCGATAAATGATTTTACCGGTAAAGATCTTCATCAGTCTGCGACTCCATTCTACCAACCAGCGCAGACTAAAATGCACGCCTTTTTTGGCGCCTTGTTTCTCCATTTCCTCAGTGATGGGCAGCACTACCACTGGTTCGGTGGGATATTGGCTGGCTGGTGGCTGCTGGTTGCCATCGGCGATCACAATTTCGGGCGGAGCGGTGTCTTTGCGATCCTCGACGCGCTGGAGATAGCTTTCTACTTCTGGAGGGATTTCGGGGGCGGGTTCGGTTTCGATCACTTGGGCGCCGCGGGCGGCGTCCTGAGCGACTTGTTCCAGACTGACGGCTTCGGCGGCTTCTTTCTGAGTGGTGCCCACCATTGGCGCGGCGCCAGCTTGCTGACTTTCCGCGGCTTGATCCACCACCTGCCTCATTACCTGAGCAGTCATCCCTTCGCCGACGACATCATCAGCAGCAACTTGATTGGCTGGAGCAGTACTTTCCTGAACGGGCGGAGGTGTTTGTTCTACCCGATCCAGCACCTTTTCCAAAACATCCAAGGCTGACTCAGCTGGAGGAGCTTGGGAAACACTGGGGCTGGGGGCTGGCATGGAGCCAGTCATTCCCTGCTTGATCATGGAACCGATCGTTGAGTTGGGATCGCCAACAAAACGCCGGACCAATCCTGTTGTCGGTTGGGCAGACGTATCAGACACCCCTTTATAATACTGGTTTTCTCAGGGAGAAAAAAGAGTCGTAATCACCAGCTCACTCGACCTGGCTCGGTTTCCAAGACCATGTCCACCGCTTGCGGAGCCAGATAAAGCTCCAGCTCGGTCTCGCCTCCCTCACTTTCCGGCGGCTGCACATTGCGCTCCACCCCGACGATCTCGCCCTCGCTCAACCAAATAATATCGATCGGAAAAATCATGCCCTTCATCCAAAAAGTCGGCCTACTTTCCTCTGGAAAAACAAACAACATCCCCTCCTCCCCAATATCATTTACATCCAATTTTTCTCTCCCGCCCAAACCAAACTCAATACTCTCAGCGCTATTAACAACTTCAACCTTTAGCTCTTCACTATTCAGCTGCCACTCAATCACCGAGCGATCGGGGACATTTCTTAGATCAGTCGCACTTTGGTTGCTATAAAACTGCCAACCGACAAAGATGATTAATAACGAAAAAAGCAAAAATAATATTTTTTTAATTGAAATCATTTCCAAAAACTAAAACACTCCCAACAAATGCACCACAATAAAAAAGCTCCAACCAATAATCAACATCAATCGCATTGAAGTCTCAATGCTTTTCACTTTCACCCCCTGCAAAAATCGCGGCGCAAATACTTCAGGATTAGACCGATAAATAAGCATTTCCAGCACTAACCACAACATCATCCCGCCCACTACGCCGCTGGCCCAAAAACTGCCGAAAGAGGTAATCACCATGATCGCGATCGGCATCAGCGCTAACAGAAATAGTGGTGAGCGAGTAACTAGAAAAGATTTGTCTTCTTGGTAATATTTGACGAAATATTTTTCATCGGCATACAGAAATCCCAGACCGCTAGCCACACCCAAAGCAAACCAAATAAACATCATCAACTCGGGAATCAAAAAGAAAAACGCCGCGGTGTAAGCCAAACAAACCAAGGCTAATAAAATCGAAGAGTTATTGTTCACTAGGTACTTTCACCGACAAAATCTTACTGACACTATTATCCACTACGCTGCGGAAGTTTTCATCCAGCTGATACTCGACCGCCAAGGCACCGATAATTTCATCAATCGTGGCTAAATCTACTTGATCGCCAAAAACTAGCACATTATTTCCTGCCAAAACCGCCCGCACCGCAATCTCGGTCAGAGCTAGCTCCTCATCGCCATCGGCCTCACTAGCCGCCGCCATTTCCAAGGCATCGGTAAACACCATTGCCTCTGGGAAGCTCACCGGAAAACGACCCAAACAGCTGGCACTCAAACTACATGGCAGCTCATCAGTCCGACCCTCGACCACTACATGGGTGGTCATCACCCCAATGTTTGGAAAACTGGTCAGCAGCTGCTCGAAAACAGTGGTGTCTTGGCTTTCTAGATTGACCGCATCGAGCTGAAAATGAGGATCAGTGGTCAGCGAACCAATTCCGGGGAAATGTTTGATCACTGGCAAAACTCCAAACTGCGCAAAGCTGGTGATGTAATCACTGGCTGCTGCCACTACTATTTCAGAATCCTGACAGGCACGATTCCCTAGATATGCTCCAGGACGAGCGACATCCACCACGGGAGCAAAAGCCAACTGCACTCCCGCCTCACTGAGCTCTGCTGCCGAAGAAGCCAATAATTCTTGCCTACTCTCTTCCAGCATGCCACAAACTTGACGCCAGTTTGGCAAGCGAGTAAAACCCCCCCCGCTCAAACGCTGCACCGTGCCGCCTTCGTGATCGACTGCTACCAAAGGCTTGTAAGTCAGCGGAAGTTCTCCAAGCTGCTGCGAAAAATCAGCAACTTGCTCGGCAGCTAAAGCGCTACCAAATAAAGTTACAAAACCAGGCTGGTTGGCAGCAATCCAAGCCAAATCTTGCTCTACTACTGCGGACTCAGTGGCCGCTCCAGCCGCTTCAGCACCCAACACCACCGGTAAACTAATCATCTGCGCCACGCGCTCTTCGATCGACATCTCTGCCAAACGCACTGCTACTGAATCGATTTCTTGATCCTCAGTCGCTGGCTGCTGCTGAGTGAATCTACTCAAAAAAGGACGATGAAAATAATTGTAGCCAGACAGCACTGCCACAATCAGCAGCACCAAGATTAAAATTCTAGTTGACCAGTTTTTCATGATTTTTTCTCTTTAGTTTCTTCGCGCAGTTGTTTGACTTTCCACATAAATAGCTTGGCCTTACTTTTGGCATTGGCGTCTTTGACAAAGCTCAAAGCTCTTTCCAAGACACCACGATCGACGTCTTTGGCCATTTTGATGTACAAACTCTTGTGCTGCAAGTCATCCAGCTCGACCGCCAAACGATAGCCAAAATCCTGAAATTCTTGGGTAATATACCCACCATTGTCCTCTAGCTGGTAGTTTTCGAACAGCGAACCAATTGGCTCAAAACCTTTTTTCTTTTTTTTCTTATCCTGCTGGTCGGCTTGCTGAGAGTCTCCTGCCATCAACGATTATTCTACCAAGTTAAATGAAACAAACTAAACTAATCTTCATGCTTCTTGCCGATTAGTAAGCTCATCAAGACCCCCATCGCTGCCATGGTAAATAAGCCTTTCCACTCGAAAGGAAATGCCCAGAATAAGAGGGCGAAAATACCCCAGAAAATCACTACCGTCAAACTGACGATCATTTCCCGATAGACAAAATAGGAGAAAGCTTCCCTACCTTTGCCGCGGTTGAGTAGGACACGATCATAAAACAGCCAATGGAAATTTCCGGTGAGTTTATCAATCGCATCGACCACCGCGATCGACCAAAAACTGAAAATTTGCGCCCGCAAAGCCCACAACACTGACAGCACTCCACCAGAGACAAAAAAGGGCTTTTTGCGTTCTTTGTCATCCAGTTTCGAACCGATAAACATACTCAGCATCATTGATAAGAGGAAAGATAAACCGTAAACAAAGCCGACTTTTTCGGCATTGCCCAGCAGCAAGAAGACATATAAAGGCCAGGAAAAAATCGCCAAATCATAAATAGTTTTACCAGCAATCGACACACCGAGCTTCACAAACCGCCGCTCATTCACCCAAAAACTCAGCTCTTTGAGACTAATCTCGTCTTTCTCGTGTGGCACATCTAGCAAAGCAGCGATGAAAATCACCACGCCAATAATCGACAAACCAATCGAGAATAAAACTTCATAACCAAATAAATAAATCACCACTCCAGAAAGCATTGGCGCGATCATCCAGGTCAGATTCAGCAGCAGCTGCACAAATCCCAGGTCACGACCCATGCGTGCTTTATGAGCGCCTTTGGCAAATAGTGGATGGAAACAACCCCACATCAGAAAAGAACTCACCCCATCGGCCAGCAGTGCCAGCCACAACCAGCTCAGGCTGTCCAAAGAAAACCGAAAAGCCACCAGCATTACCGCATAGAGCAAATGCGACAACATCAGCCCTGCCGCGAAACCATACTTGCGAATAAAGTTGCCCGCAGGAAAAGATAACAGCAAGGCCACCAGGCGCGTGCCACCCAGATAAAGCGACATCAACACGATCCCGCTTTGGAAAGAGCTCAAACCGTGATCGGCCCAAAAATGCGCACCCTCACCCAGCTGAAACAAAAACACCGGCAAGAAAAACAGGGCAAATTTATTTGCCAGTTCACGTAAAATCCGAATGCCAAAAAAAATGCGCATGTTTCGAGAAGCATCGATCGTAATGCGGGGTAAGTGAAAATTGTGTGAGTTGCGAAAGTTAATGGAGGGCATTAACTAACTATGGTAGCAATTCCTGAATGACTTGGCGAATAACGTTGGGAAACTCTGCTTGTTCCTCGCTGGAAAATTCCTGCAAAACATAGGCTTTACCAGGCAGAGATCGATCGCCAGTGCGACCCTCTACCCCGATTCTGACGTGCAGAAAATCCTCGCTCCCCAGCGCTTCATAAATCGACAGTAAACCGTTGTAAGCCTTCGGACCTACTCCTTGCTGAATTTTGTATTGCCCAAAAGCAATGTCCAAATCGTCGTGCACCACGATCAAATCAGCGAGAGTGAGCTTGAAAAAACTGAGCACAGCCCAAACTGCTCTGCCGGAATCATTCATAAAAGTCTGTGGTTGGACCAAGATATATTGCTCGTCTTTGCCGACTTTGGCGAACATTTTGGGAGAGTTTTCGAGAGCAATTCCCAGATCATCTGCCAGCTTATCGAGCACCATAAAACCCGCGTTGTGCCGCGTGCGGACATACTGTTCCCCTGGATTTCCGAGGCCAACAATCACTTTCATGCCGCTCATTGTAACAATCTGTTTTACAATATACGAGTCAAAGTGCCAAAAACCCCCGCCACCAAACCATTTTTTTCGATCGTGATTCCCACCCTGAACGAGGAAAAATACTTGCCGCTATTGTTGGAAGACTTGAGCAAACAAACCTTCAAAAACTTTGAGGTAATTCACATCGATGGCCAATCAACTGATAAAACTCTTGAGGAAGCCAAAAAATTTTCCAAAAAGCTTCAGCTCACTAGTCAAACCATCGATCAGCAAAACGTCGCCGCTCAACGCAATACTGGGGCTAAAGTTTCCCGAGGTGAATGGGTGATTTTCATGGATGCCGACAATCGTTTGCGACCGAGCTTTTTGCAAGACGTCCATCAACAGCTTACTAACACCCCACACACCGATGTTTTTACTTGTTTGATCGATGTCGATAAAGACGACCTGCTGAAAATCGCTACCCAACGCGCGATCAACTATGTGCTGGAGCTATACTTTCTTTTCAACAAACCCTCTGGTTTTGGCGCCTTGATTGGTTGTCGGAAAAAAATCTTGGATGAGTTCAGCTTTGATGAGCAGCAAAAAATCTACGAAGACTCGCTGTTTCTCAACGCTCTAAAAGATGCTGGCTATCACTTTCAGTTGTTCAAAAAACCCACCTACAATTACTCGCTGCGCCGGATCGAAAAAGAAGGAACTTTGAAGATGCTGCGCATCAGCGCTCAAATGAATCTGCAATATCTGCGTGGCAAGGATTTTCAGCAACAGGACTTTGGCTACACCATGCAAGGCGGTGACTACTACGACCAGCCCAGTATTTTCCACCTGGTAAACCTGAAATCAATGTGGGACGAACTCTCACAGCAGCAAAAAACCAGAGCCAAAAAACTGCTCAAAATGTTGCGCGAGTTGAAATTCTAGCCTACCCCAGCGTAATTTGTGCCATTTCTTCTACGGTGGTGGCTTGTTCCCAGTTTTTATCGTCACGGAAGCGGACTAGGCGCGGAAAACGCAGGGCTTTGCTGGCAGAGTGGATTGGTGACTTGGTGAGTTCATCGGCAGCAATTTCGACCACTAGGGCGGGCTTGACCCAAACATCTGGATTGAGGTTTTTATCGAGTTGGTATTGAGCTGGTTTCGCTGGTGTTTCGATGGCGTCCAAGCGTTGTTTTAATTCCTTGAATTGTTCGTCTGTAATGCCAGTGCCGATTTTGGCCACGGTGAGAATTTTCTCATCTTTACCAAGTAGGCCAACCAAAAAAGCACCCAAACCAAAACTGGCCCGTTTGCCCCGGCCGCGGTAATAACCCATCACGATGCAATCCAGCGTGTCGCTGAGTTTGCCGGTCGAGCCTTCTTCTTCCTTGATCTTCACCCAGCGCCAACCTTTGCGACCGCTTTTGTAAACGGAGTCGTATTTTTTGATCATTGCTCCTTCCAGACCCAGCGCGAGTTGCTCGGTGTGAAAGTCGTGTAGTTCCTGAGCGTCGGTAGTGACGATAAAGGGCGCGATCAAAAATGTTTCGGCGTCTTTTTTGACAGTTTTCGCCAAGATTTCTTTGCGTTCATTTAGAGGGGTATCCAATAGAGTGTCGCCATTTTTGGACAAAATGTCGAACAGATAAAACTTCACTGGCAGCTCTTCTGCCTTGGCGGCGACACCGTGTTTTCTTCTTCTGGTAGAGGTTTCCTGAAAAGCGAGAATGTCGCCGGTTTTTTTGTCGACTCCGACGACTTCACCATCCAAAATACAGTCTTCGCAATCCAGTTCCTGCCAAGCCTGTTCGAGCTCGGGAAACATGTGCGAGGTTTCTTCCAAATTGCGAGTAAAGGAGCGGACAAAGCGGTTGCCTTGTTCGTCTTTGCCGAGGTGAATTTGAATGCGCAGGCCGTCGTATTTTGGTTCGACGATGGCTTTATCGATTTTCTCGATGATTTCTTTGGCGCTGTTTAGTCGCTGAGCGAGTGCGGGTACCACGGGAATACCGAGCGAAATTTGATATTTTTTGGCGACTTCTTCGAGACTTAGCTTGGGATCGAGATAGGTTTGCGCCAATAGTCCCAGGTCAGCTTTTTTCTGGAAAAGTTCCTCGAGGGCAGCACTGTCTGACTTGTCACCATGCTTGGTCCAAGACAGCGCATCTAGCACGGTCATGGTAGAAAATCCGAGCCGTAATTTGCCATCGATGATGCGGACGATAAAGCGCGCAGAAAGAGCGTTGACGTTGGCTAATAAATCAACCAGTCCCCCAACCTTTCGTTCTTGTGAGCCTTCGCCGTTGTCCTGTGCGATTGTAGTTAGCTTATCGTAAACAGTTAACAAATCAGTGCCATTGCCGGCACTTTTTTTCTTACTCAGTAGTTGCTCTGCGGTTTCGCCGATGTCGCCGGTTTGTTTGTAAAGTTTGGTAACTTGTGCTTCGTACCAGCTATTGTCTGTTTCATCAAAAAGATTACCTGCTGGACCGCCTTCGCCATAGATTTCCGGGTTTTTCGCCAAGTAGGATGCCAGAGCGCGAATGATCATTTTGGTCGATAGCTGAAACTCCAGCGACTGATATTGCGGCACCAAGCGCCCCAAAGACAAATACACCGCCGACGGAATTTCTTCTGTCTCCAGTTCTTGAAACAACTTCGCCAGCAACGCGGTGATTTCCAAACGCGCACTAACTTCCTCGATTTTTTTGAGATGATCAGCAAAAACAGCAAAGGTCATGGGGTTATTGTATTACGACTGGCAAAGTAATTTTACGCCAACTTATACGTCACGCCTTTGGTCACTCCGTGCTTTTTGACGACGCCTTTTTTGATCAGATCGCGGATGTCGCGCAGAATGGTGTCGACGGAAACGTTGGGCAAGACTTCTTGGACATCATCGGAGGTGACTTCTCCCTGATTTTGCAGCAGCTCCAGGAGAATAATTTGACGCTCAGACAGGGCAACCTGCCGACCGAGTTCTTTTTTCATTTTCAGATCTTTGGAAAGTTTCTGCACCTGTGATTTGATCTTGTCGATCTCCACTGCTAGACCATAGCAAAAATATTCCAGAAAATATGTCAGATCCCCGCCCTGCTGTTGGACCGAAAGAATCGCTTTGTAATAACGATCGACATCATTGTCAAAATATTGTTCCAGAGAAAAAAAGCGCTTGAAATCGTAACCCAGTAGGTACATCAGCAAAGTGGCAAAAGCCCGTGCCGTACGACCATTGCCATCGGAATAAGGATGAATGTAGACCAGCTGATAATGAGCCACCGCCGCGCGGAAAACAGGATGCAGCTGGCTGGCCTCGTTGCTACCCAGCCATTCGATCAACTCATCCACCAAGAAAGGCACTTCGACCGATACCGGCGGACGGAAAACCACTTCCCCGCTCCCCACTCCGTGCACCGCCACCTGCTTCTGGCGGAACTTGCCGACCTGTTCTTCGTCAACCAAGCCATTCATCGTCAGTGAGTGCAAAGTGTGCAGCGTTTCCACCGACAAATCTGGCTTACGCTCCAAAACCTTTTGCTGATCAATCCACAACAACACGTTGCGATAGTTGATTACTTCCTGAATGTCCCGATCACGCGCCGTCACCCCAGTTCTTTCGGAAATCTCTTTGGTGTCGGTGACGCCCTTGAGCTGAGTTACCCGCTGGGCCTGTTCTTCCGTCAGTTCGTTACCCTCGATTTTGGTACCAAAGTGGACCGTTTTCGCCAGCGCATCATCACGAAACTTCGCCTCCCATGCCGGCACGAGGGGCGAGTTATCAATCACGGCTTTGCTGGCTTCGACATTGGCGATGTAAGTGAGGAGGTTATTAGTAATGCGGAAATTCGGCTGATACATTTTGTAGTATTTTAAAACAATTTCAGCAAAAAATGCAAGTAATTTACCAGATCATGCAGGAATTTTGCGGTAAACATGCAGGAATAAAACTCTGCTACAATACAGACATGGCAGATATCAAAACCCCCAACTCTATCAAAGACATGCCCTTGGCAATCGTCAGCAATATGGTCGCTCTCGCAACCAGCGGTTTCGGCCTAGTCGTGGCTCTCGCTTGGAATGAGGCCATCAAAACCACCGTCGAAGAATACATCAATCCCTTGCTCGGAGAACAAAGCGGGGTGATTTCTTTGTTTATCTATGCCATCGTGATGACCCTGCTCGCCGTAGCAGTCACCATGCAGTTGGCTAAAGTGCAAAAAACCTTGGAACACGCTGCCGAACAAGACAAAAAGAAAAAATGAGTTCTCCCGAGGTAGAGAGTTTTCTCCAGCAAATCAAATTACCAGCAGCCGATTCCCACAAAGGACAGAACGGTAAGCTGCTGATCATCGGCGGCTCAGAGCTGTTTCATGCCGCCAGCAAATGGAGTCTGGATGTCGCCTCTCGCCTGGTGGACATGGTGTTTTATTCCTCTGTACCTAGCAATAACGAGCTGATTCAGGAAGCCAAAAGTGAGTTTTGGAATGGCATCGTGGTACCGCGTGATGAGGTCGAACATTACTTGGAAGAAGCTGATTGTGTGCTGATCGGACCCGGCATGGAGCGCTCAGCTGAAACAGAGGAAATCGTCAATTCTCTCTTGGAAAAATATTCTGATAAGAAGTGGGTTGTCGATGCTGGTGCGTTGCAAATGGTCGATCCCAGCTTGCTGAATAAGAATCACATTATTACCCCCCACTCGAGGGAAATGGAGCTGCTGGATAAAAAGCTGGCTGGGCAAGAATTGGCGGCAACGGTGTTGCTGAAAGGCGCAACTGATGTAATTCGAAGCGACGGACAAGAAATCGAAATCGAAGGCGGGAGCACAGGGATGACCAAGGGCGGCACGGGTGATGTACTGGCTGGCTTGGTGGCAGGACTGTACTGCAATCACGATGCCCTAACCGCTTGCGTCGTCGGCAGCTATGTCAATAAAAAAGCTGGAGAAGCTTTGCATGAGAAGGTCGGACCATATTTCAATGCCAGTGATTTGGCGGAGGTGGTGCCGGAGGTGTTGTGGCAAGAGATTAATAAAAACTAACTGCCGTTCATTTTAATTGTTTTCAAGTCTTTGAGTTTCTCTTCCAAAAACTGTTGGGTGTCTTCGTTGGCGGTGGTGAGAATGGTTTGGTATTTGCCGACTAGCTGCAGCACGAGTTTTTCTGATTTTTCGTCCAGCTCGGAAAAAATGTCGTCGAGGATGAGAAATGGTTTTTGCTGCTGTTGGTCTTCGAGAAATTTTAGTTCGCCGAGCTTGAGCCAAAGAACGCCCAGGCGCTGCTGGCCTCTGGAACCATAGGCAGAAAGCTCTCGGTTTTCTAGTTTTTCGCCAGCGAAAAGAACTTCGAAGTCATCTTTGTGCGGACCAACCAGTGTATGACCGGCGGCGATAGCTCTGTCGCGACGTGATTCGAGATCAGACTGAGAAATTTTCGAGATTTGGTAGCGAACATCAAAGTCGAAAGGAGTCGACATCTCACGGAGAAACTCGAAAAAATCATGTCTGGTTTCCTGAACAATCTCGCCGTGCTTGGCCATCATCAGCTCCCAGTACTGCAGTACCGATTTTGGCTGATTGCCTTCTCGGACTTGCTCCAAAAAGCTGTTGTAACGTTTCAGAGCTTGGTTGTAAGTATTCAGCGACTGCGAGTAGTCACGATTGGTCAGCTGGAGAATGCTATCGATAAAACTGCGACGGCGATTGGGTGAGCCTTCTACGAGCCGCATGTCTGCTGGCTGAAAAACCACTGCCGAAAATCTGCCGATGAAGTTTTTGTGCATTTTCTTGGTGCCATTGACTGAGTAAAGACGTTTGTGGGCGCGCTTGCCCTGAACTTTTCCTCTGGTAAGGGTGATCTCCAAAATATCTGCTTCATCGTCTCCTTCTCCATCGACCAAGCGCGCCCCCACTCTCGCCAGCTCCTGTTCGAAAGCAATCATTTCGTCGATCTTGCCAGCCCGAAAACTCTCTCCGTGTGACAACAGATACAGCCCCTCAGCGATCGAAGTCTTGCCCGAACCATTACGGCCAACCAACAAAGTGGTGTCTGCCAGTCGCAAATCATATTCTGGAAAACTTCGAAAATGCTGGAAATATAGTTGTTTAACTGTCATCAAAAACCCGATTTTAAAAATTATTTTTTAACCCCACCTCGGGTGTAAAAAGCATAACCGAAACGAGCGAACAAATAGAGTAACACCAGCTGCCACAGCAGACAAAAATAGAACAGCCAATTGCCCAACAGCGGAATCAGCTGACAGCCCACGAAACCCGTCGCCGAACAAGAAAAAACCAGCCTCACCACCGGCACGATCAGCAAGCCCCACGCCGTCTGCGCCACTAGCCAAATCATCGCTGGCAACAACGCCAACCAGAAAAAAACTTTCTCTCGGACCAATGACTGCATCGTCTGGTAAGGATGAAAAAATAACCCCTGGGCAATCTGCCCGATAGAGTAAAAAAACGAGCCGATGAAATTGGCGGTGTCGTTGTTTTTCATAAAGCGTAAGTCTTCAAAACTGCCAACAAACCCGACAGTACCAACAATACTTTCCAAGTATTTCGTCCCACAAAAATCGCCAACCGATCAAACCGCTCCGGCAACACCCTTCTCTCCCCCAACCGAGCTTGGTAAGCAGCTTCCTGCTCCAGTTTTTGAAAAAAATCTTGTTGCCGCATTTTCAAACCCTTGCTTGGGCGGCTTCTAAATGTTCATAAAGCTGACGGAATTCTTCTCTGGCACGATAAAGCTCTGACTCGATCGATTTCACAGTTTTGCTCCAAGCAGAAGCGATCTCTTTGACTTTCTTTTTATCGACATATTTCATCATCAGCAACTCTCGCCTCTCGCCTGTCATCTTTGCCAAAGCTTGGCTAACCAGCTGCGAAGTTTCGCTGGAGTTTTTCACTGGCTTGGCCAGCAAAGTGTTCGCTAGCGGAATAGTTTTGATCGCTTTTTTGGCGTATCTTTTGCGATAGTAGTCAGCGATTTCGTGTTTCAAAATACTGACCATCCAAGTGCGTAAGCGGGATTTTCCCTGAAAAAGCGGTAGTTGTTTCAAACAGTTGATAAAAGTTTCCTGGACAATTTCTTCGGCATCAGCCCTGCTGGAAACCTGACTGTTCGCCACTCGCTGCAGATAGGGGGCAAAGTTTTTAAACCATTGATGAACGGCGCTTTTTTTGCCAGCGCGCAGTTTTTCCAGTAGCTGTTTTTCTGCTCGAATAGATAAAGTCATGTGCTCCTCAGAGTTTCCTGTGTATAATATCACCCGATGTCTAATCAATGGTTAGCACAAAGTACTGGTGAAGCCGGAATTGATCTGGGAGACTCTTACACTCTCGCCGACGGTCGACGAGTCAAAGAAGTTTTCGATCAGCCCTCAGATCTCGTCAACCTGATTGTCCCCAACTTGTTCGTTCTCGCAGGTATTGCGCTAATGATTTTTACCATCATCGCTGGTTACAAATACATCGCTCAAGGCAAAAAAGGCGCTCAAGAAGCCGCCAAAATCGCCGGCGGTGTAGTGGCTGGTTTCCTAGTGATGTTCGCCGCTTACTGGATTGTGCAAATTATTAAGCTAGTGACCGGAGCTGACATTCCCATTTAAGCCGAGATATAATACAATCTTGATCAAACATGAAAAAAACCCTTCGCCAA
>OMJP01000030.1 GCA_900299405.1 bacterium
ATCGTGCCGAATTCTTGTAATGACTACAAAGGTATCACTATGGAGTTGCCGACCTGGGATGGATTGCAAAAAATGGTCTGCTCTGTCGCTGGGGGCAATGCCAATGATGCACAGCTGCTCTGGGGCTTACTACAAATCGAAGGTGGGCCGATGACTCGCCAGGTACGAGCTGGGGCTACGAGCATGAGCTGTGGCGACATTATTCTCAATACTTGCGGTGCTTCCCAAATCTTTGGCGTAATCGTGCCAGCTTGTGCTGATCAACAGGCGTGTCCTGGCTCTGCTTTCGCTTTCGAAGACGGCACTGCCGGACAAAAATACCGCGATGGCATTACCACTGATGTGGCCTGCAGCGTCCGCGGTCAGATGGAATATATTCTGCAAAAACGCAAAGGAGAGATGGGAGAAATGAGAGCTCTCTATCAGTCTGCCAATGGCCGACAGCCAACCACTGATCAGCTTTACTACATGATGGCGGGTAGAAATTATGGAGTGAAAGCTGAATTCCTCACCAAAGATGCCTGTCAGGGATCTCCCCCAGTCGAGGGCTGTAGTGGCGCCAACTACTGTCAGTGTGCCATGGACACTTTCACCTTTAGCTGTAATTAAAGAAAATTATTTTCGAGATTTTTTGGAGCGTTTGGCTTTGGAGTTGTTGGAGTCGTTGGAGGAGTTTTTAGTATTTTTCTTTTTAGGCTCGAACTCGACTGAGCGAGGTAGGTCTTCCTCGATCACTGCTGAGCTGCGCTGTCTACGAGCGCCTGCTCTGAGTAGTTTGGCTACTGTTTCAAATGTATCGGCATTGGCGGTTCTAGACTGGAGATTGTTGGTGACATTTTCGATACCGCGCAGCAGGTTGGATGCCATGTCCGCATTCAGCTCGACTTCTAGCTCTTCTAGTAAATAAGCCAGGCTTTCGCTAAAGCTGCTGGTGCCAGAGAGATCCAGTTGTAGATTGCCCAGCTCCGGCTGGAACGAATGCAGGGTGACGACGATAGCATTGTCAAATAGCGGCTCGTAACCGAAATAGAGTTGTTCGAGATCTTCCAGCTCATGCACTCCCACCAAGAAAATCAAATCTGCATCGGCGCCGGCATAGTTGAACTCGACACTGGATTTTTCGAGTGGCTTGGCACCTTTTTTGGGCTTGATGGTCAAGTAAAACTTATTGGTTTCCTGGCTAATGTGGTAGCTGACTTTGTCGACTGCTTCTTCGTTGTAATCGAACTCGACTACTAGGTTTTGCTTGCCTAGTTCCTGTCTTTGTTCTTCCAGGCCAGCAAGGCCGTTTTGTTTGATTTCTTTGGGAGCGTAGAGACCGGCTTCTTTGCCGAGCCTGTTGCAAGCCAGGTAAAGTGAGGTCGCTGCGGATAGCTGATCTTCTGTTGGTTTGGAGCCGACGATCACCAAGACTGTGCGGGCTGCTTTGACATAATCTTTGAGGGTGTTGATTTGGTCGGTGGTGATCATTTTGATGAAGTATAGAGCATCTTTGAGCGCTTTTGTAGTAGTCGTTTTTTTATTTTGGGGTTTTGCTTTTCATTCACTTGACTTACAATATGAATTTATGACGCGTCTCACCAGGATTTCATTCCTGTCCGTGTTTCTGTTTTCGTTATTGATCAGTACGGCACAACCAGTCTCAGCCCAGAGTTTTTTGGATCTATTTCGTACTAAAAGCAGCGTCGAACAAAATGTTTCCAAAACTTCCAAAGCGGTGGTAAATTCTGCCGAGAGCGGCATTCCTTCTCTGGAAAGCAACGTGGATGATACTTTGCTCAGTTTGCAAACCTCGGCACTAATCATGGTGGCTGGTCCTGATGAGAGTACGACTGCTTCCATGACGCCCGAGCAAAGGCGCTTGGTACAAGAACGCTATGGTGGTGGAGCGATCAATGGTCTTACTACTGCCATGAGTTACCTCTACTCTCCTCCAGCCTCTGGTCGCACTTATGTGGCTGATGCCTTGGAATCTGCGAAGATTATTCCCGAGGCTCAGGCTCAGGGCTTGGGTTTTTCTGCTTTAGATCCAATTCTCGATACTTGGAAAATCTTCCGCAACGTCGCCTACTTGTTTTTTGTGGTGGTGTTCTTGGTGATTGGTTTCATGATCATGTTCCGTCAAAAAATCGGTGGACAGACAGTGGTGACCGCACAGCAGGCCATTCCTGGGGTAATTGTGTCGCTGATTTTCGTGACTTTTTCTTATGCCATTGCTGGCTTCCTGATCGATCTGATGTACCTACTGATGTATTTGATGATTGGCTTGTTTCAGCCTGGTAATGGTACCGAAATTCTCAGCCAGAATTTCTTTGAAGTGGGTTTGAATTTAATTACTAAATCTGGTGGTGCTTTTGCGACAGTAAACTCGTCAGTGCAACAATTCGTTGGGGCGATTGAGCTAGCTGGTGTTCAGGACGCCTTAGGCTTTATCGCTGGAATCACTTTGGCCCTGATTGTCTCGATCGCGGTTTTGATCGGTATTTTCAAGCTGTTCTTTGAGCTACTAAAAACTTACGTGACGATTATCATCTCGATTGCTACTGCTCCTATGACGCTGATGATTGGCGCCGTTCCTGGGCAAAACAATTTTGGCAAGTGGCTGAAGAGCCTCATTGGAAATTTGATGGCTTTTCCCACTGTATTGTTGGCTCTGATTCTTTTCAAACTTTTCACTCGTGAGGGAGGCGGTCTGGAGTCTGGTGGTTTCGTACCTCCTTTCCTGATCGGTGGCGGTCAAGGTCAGGCGGTCCTAACTCTCGTCGGTATTGGCGTGATTTTGGTCATGCCAGAGCTCGTCAAAGAAGTCAAAAAAGCCATGGG
>OMJP01000031.1 GCA_900299405.1 bacterium
ACCAGGCTGAAACTAAAGGTTTGCCAATCAACTGCCGCTCCAGCAGCAACCGCGCGCATGGTTTCGAAGACGTAAGTCGTCGGCACCAGGCGACTGATAGCTTGCAGCGCTTCTGGAAATCTTTCCAAGGGGAAAAAGACCGCACTAAAAGGCAGTAAAGCGCCCGGTAAAGTCCAGACCACGGTCTGCATTTTCGGTCCAAACCGTAACACAATCCCCGCTGCGATAAAACCAATCCACCAGCCAGTAGTAATCATCGAGAATAAAAATGGCAGTAGCCACCAGCCAAAGAACAAGAAATCAGCTTGCCACATCAGCAAAATCACCCCAGTTACGATCGAGAGCGTGAAGGCTGTTTTCAAAATCGACAAGCCCATCGCCGCCACCAACCACTCTTTGACCATCAGCGGTGTGGAAAACAGATTCACCAAGTTGTTGTTCCAAATCTCATCGATTAGGTTACGAGAAATCTCTGACTGCGATCGCCAAATCACGTTCCACATCAACAGCGCCATCAGAATCGACAAAGCAACGCTGGCGTTACCAGACGCCTCACTGATCCACTGACTAGTAATCCCCCACAACAAGGTATCGACCAGCGGCCAATAAATCATGTCGCTCAACAAATCAAAATCCCGCCGCAACGGATACAGGTGGCGGAAAAATAGTGCTTTGATACGATGCCATTTCATCTTCAGGTTCCTAGTTAGTTGTCCTTGCTCATTTGTAAAAAGTAATCTTCTAAATCCGGCTTGTCGATCGAGATCTGCGAGTAAGTGATTTTCTCTCCCGCCAGCTTCTCCAAAAACGCCGCAATGTCCTGCTCCCCAATCTCGATCACCACCTCTCTGCCCTCGACTTTGGCAGGCAGGTTTTGGGCTTTGGCAAATTTACGAATCCGCTTCAGACCATCTTTGACCATCAGCCTCATCCGCGCCACTTTGACCGACCGCGCCAGATTCAGCGGCTTATCAACCGCCACGATTTTGCCATGCTTCAAAAACATTACCTCATCACAAACATCCGTGACCTCCTCCATGTTGTGCGAAGTATAAAGAATGCTGACGTTGTGCTCTTTCTGCTGCAACTTCACAAACTCACGCACCTGATGAGCGATGTCAGGGTCGAGCGAGGCAGTCGGCTCGTCGAGCAAGACAATCTTGGGGTAAGGTAGAAAGGCTTTGGCCAACATGATTCTGGTAATCTGTCCGGCAGACAGCGCATTCATCGTTTTGAAACGCTGCTCCCACACCCCGAAAAACTTCATGAATTTCTCCAGGCGATTGTGAAACACCAGACCATCGACACCATAAAGTAGGCCATAAATCCGCAAATTCTCCATCACCGACAAACGCCAAGGCATTTTGATGTAAGTGCTGGCAAAAGTCACTTCCTGCAGCGCTTCGCTGCGGTTGGTGGCAAAGTCTTTGCCAAAGTAACTAATCGAACCAGCCGTCGGCGACAAAGTACCCAGCAGCATCGAGATCGTCGTCGATTTTCCCGCTCCATTCGGACCCAGCAGACCCAGAATCTGACCCTCTTTCAGCTCGAAAGAAATATCATCCACAGCCACAAAAGGATCACCACACTTTTTCGCTGGGGGAAACTCCTTGGACAAATGCTGGACTACTAGCGGTGATTTTTTCACCAGACTATTGTAGCGGAAAATTTAGCCTGGTGCTTGAGGAAAATTACTCCATGCTCTGCAGCCCGCCCAGGAATTCCTGGATTTTCTGCATGTTGACGTCGCGGGGTTTGCTGCCTTCTGGTGGACCGATCAGGCCGGCTTCGAAGAGCTGGTCGAGAATTCTGGCCGCGCGGGCGTAACCGACGGAAAGGCGGCGCTGAATCAGTGAGGCGGAAGCCTTGTCATATTTGCTGAACAAGCGCGCGGCCTCCACAAACTTCTCATCGCGATCATCGCCAGTAGCAATTCCAGCGCTGCCACCACCCTCCCCAGGCTTGTATTTGGTCGTAATCTCTTCTTCGTATTGTGGCTCCTGACCCTGTGAGCGCAAAAATTCCACCAATTTCCTCGTCTCTTGGTCAGAGATATAGGTTCCTTGGACACGAAGCGGTTTTGCCCGATCTGCCGGCAAATAAAGCATATCTCCCCGCCCCAAGAGCTTCTCCGCACCTTGGCTGTCCAAAATCACCCGCGAATCAGTCTGTGACGAAACATTGAAAGCAATACGACAAGGAATATTCGCTTTGATCAAACCAGTAATTACGTCGACCGAAGGACGCTGCGTCGATAGCACCAGATGGATACCGACCGCCCGCGCCATCTGGGCAATTCTAGTGACACTCTCTTCCACCTCGCTGGGGGCAAACAGCATCACATCGGCCAGCTCGTCTATCACGATCACAATATTCGGCATAGCTGCTAGACCAGCCAACTCATTGTAAGAAGCGATGTTTTTCACCCCCACCTCGGCCAGCTGCTTATAGCGCTTCTCCATCAGATCGACAGCCCATTTCAGAGCTGAAACTACTTTCTTTGGATCAACAATCACCGGCGTCAGCAAGTGAGGAATGTCATTGTAGCCAGTCAGCTCCACCCGTTTGGGATCGACCAAAATAAACTTCACTTCGTCCGGACTGGCGCGGAACAAGATCGAGCTCATAAACGAGTTGATCGCCACCGATTTACCAGAACCAGTCGCTCCCGCAATCAGTACGTGCGGCATAGTCGAGATGTCAGCCGTAATCGGGTTGCCCGCCACATCGATGCCCAAAGAAACTGCCAGTTTCGACGGATGTTTTTTCATCGCCTTGGAAGCCAGCATCTCTTTCAAAGTCACAAACTCAGCAGAGTGGTTCGGCACCTCGATACCGACCAAAGACCGGCCAGCGATCGGCGCTTCGATTCTGATCTGCCCCGTCGGGGCCGCCAGCGCCAGCGCCAAATCCGTCGCCAAGGAAGTAATCTTTGACAACCGCGTACCCTTGGTAATCTCCAGCGCGTACTGAGTGACTGCCGGACCACCATTGACCTCGACCACCTTGGCACGAATGCCGAAAGAGTCCAAGGTATTTTCGATAATCTGAGCGTTGCTTTTGACATCACCACGGTCGGCTTTACCACCGGGTTTGTCGGACAGCAGTGATAGCGCTGGGTATTCCCACATCGTCGGTGTCCGAGAAGTTTTGAGCTCAGCCTCAGGAATCAGTAAGTTGCGCCCCTCAGGTTTGTCTTTGGTTGATTTTTCTTTGTCAGCCACCTGCTGTTCTTTGAAAGCCTCGGCCGCATCATTGACTTCCAGCTCTCCCGCCTCAGCTTTATCTTTCTTGCCAAAAGCCAGTTTGGGCAGATGGAAGCCTTTTTTCTGAGTTACAAACTCTTCTTCCTGGTCCTCTTTCTTGCCGCGCCACTGGGCGATCAGCTTGATCAGTTCATCAACAGACCATTGGGTCATGATCAAAAATCCCGCCACACCGAAGCCGACAAACATCACTGCCGTGCCAAAAGGAGAGATCAGATCAGAGAAGTTGCTGTACAGAGCGGCACCAATCTCGCCAGCCTTACCCAGGCCCAGTGCCGACAGCATCAGCAGCAAAGTGCCGAGCAAGACGTGGGGTTTCGACCAAGTCCATTTGGTGCGCAGCATCGCCAGACCAGCAGAAATAAAAATGAATGGCATGAACAGTGTGGCTAGACCCAGCTTGATGCGCAAAAACTGATTCATGGCACGCAGCAGCTCGCCTTGGTTAGAGAAGGACAGCATTACCAGTACGCCCAAAACCATCAGGAAAACCGCGGCCACTGAATTCAAAGTCTCTGGCGGAATCGTCAGCTTTAATTGCTTGTTTTTGCGGCGTTTTTTACGTCTGGCCATAGCTGTCTTATATCTTTTATATAAAAGTTATAGGATATTATTTAAACAAAGTCAAGCAACAACCATTCACGGTTGTCCTCAACTTTTTGCCTGGTAAAACTATAACATAGCTAGCGGCTAAACATCCATAATCACCGGAATGATCATCGGCTCGCGCTGGATGACTTTGTAGAGCTTGCGACCGAGTTTGCGCTCGACTGCTTCGCTGACCGCCTTGGGGCTGTTTTTCTTTTTGCCCAGGTGATTGACGATGTTGGCGGTTTCTTTTTCGATGAAACTAATCACCTCTTCAGCCTCTTTCATAAAGACAAAGCCTTTGGAAACCACTTCCATTTTCTTGATGTTCAGCTTGCCGCGCTGGCGGGGAATAATCAGCACGATCATTCCTGCTTGACCCATTGAGCGGCGATCGGATAGCACCACTGGCCCGACATCACCGATTCCCAGACCATCAACCGTCCGCGATCGTATCTCGATCGAGTCGACCACTTTGGCTTCACCTTTACTGAGACCAATAATCTCCCCCACTTTCGGGGTGAGGGTTTTGTCTTTGGTGTAACCCAAGGCCTGCGCCACATATTCGCGGAACTTCGCCCGGTGGCGGTCTTCACCACCGATCGGCATCAGGAACTTCGGTTGCAGCAGCTTCACCACGTCACGCTGTTCGGCAGCACTGGCGTGACCTGACTGGTGGAGTAGCGGATTGACGTCGGGGTAAATCACGTTGACCCCGTTGCCAGCTAACTCGTTGATGGCGCGGTAGTAAGAGATCTCGTTGCCGGGAATGACATTGGCAGAAAAAACTACTTTGTCATCGGCCTTGATCTGCACCTGGCGATGCTCACCATAGACGGCACGAATCAGTGACGAACCTTCCTGACCCTGACTGCCAGCGATCACCACACACAGCTGGTTGTCTTTGTGCTTTTCCAGATCGCGTTTGTCGATCATCACGCCCTGGGGAATCTTTAGTTTTTTCAGGCTGCTGGCGATCTGCACATTTTGCTCCACGGAACGACCAATGAACACAATCTTGCGTCCCAGCTCCTGGCAGATATTGACGATCTGCTGAATCCGATGAATGTGTGAGCTCATCAGCGTCACCACGAACTTACCTTTGGTGTGACGCATCAGTTTCTCGATTTCTGGACCGACGGTGGTCTCCGACGGGGTATGCTCGAGCTGCTCAGCGCGCAAACAGTCAATCAGCGCCAGCGCTACACCCTGCTTACCGAGAGCTTTCATGGTCTCGAAATCAGCGTGCACTCCATCCAAGGGATGCTCGTCCAGTTTGAAATCCGAGCCGTGATAAACCAAACCCTCCGGCGTGGTAATCGCCAAGTGTCTAGTATCTGGTACTGAGTGCGGCACAGCCAGTGGCATGACTTGAAAATGCTCGCCCAGTTTCACGGTCTGGCGATTTTCAAAAGTGTTGACCTGCACATTTCTCATGCCCTGCATTTTTTTGTCTTGTAGTTTTTTCTGGATAAAACCAACCGTCAGCGGCGAGCCCCAAATCGGAGGAATTTCTTCCAGTTCGGGCAGGATATAGGGCAGGGCGCCCATGTGGTCCTCGTGGCCGTGGCTGATGACGATGCCGACCAGTTCCTTGCCCTCCGCCAGCTGCTCGTGCAGGTAGGTGGTGTCAGGAATCAGCATGTCGACGCCTGGCATGTAATCATCGGGAAAACCGATGCCGCAATCTACTATCAAAATCTCTTTTTCATACATGTAGAGAAACATGTTTTGGGTGACTTTTCCTAAGCCCCCAATCGGTACAATTTTTAGTTGTTTCATATTTTCTTTCTTTTTTAAAATATTTTTTTAAATTTTAAATTAATTAATACTATTAAAACAAAATCTCCTCGATTTCTGCTTTAGTTTTTTTCACTGCTTGCTGATCTTTGAGCCAAACCAGAATCTTGGGAATCTTTTGGAAATCAGCGATAAAAGATTCTTTCACTTGCGTCGAACGCAGACCTGCTGCCGGGTGATACATCGGCATGACGTACATCGGGCGACCTTCCCATTGTACTTTGTGCAGCCGGCCGTGTACTTGGGAGATTTTTACGTCTGGCAAAAACTTCGCCATGCTAAAGCGTCCCAAAGTGACAATGATTTCCGGATCAATCAGCTCGATTTCGCGGTTGAGGAAAGGGCGAAAGGCTAAAATTTCCTCTGGTGTCGGATCGCGATTTTCCGGCGGTCGGACTTTGACGATGTTGCTGATCCAGACTTTTTCCGGTGGCAGACCAACTTCTTTTAATACTTTCCTCAATAGTTTTCCTGATCTGCCCACAAACGGTCGCCGCTCGACTGACTCGTGATATCCCGGCGCCTCGCCAATCAGCATCACCTTGGTCTGTGGGTCGCCCTCACCATGCACGAGGTCAGTTTTTTTGGAAGCCAGGGGAAGTTTTGAAAAGGAATTTTCTAACTCTTGCTGTAATTTCTCAAGCTCAACAGCTACGTCCATAATAATTAATCATATTTTAACACACTTTTGCCCTCAAGGTTTTATAAGTAAATAATAATAGTTTTAAATTAAGCAATTAATTGGTTATACTTAAGGCCAATGACAGATACGCAAAACATCGATCCAGTTATTAATTTTATAAAACAAGCAGTGGTCAAGAAACACGGTGATCAAGACAGTAATTTTGTTAATCAAGAAACACAGCGTGTGTACAATGATTTCGGAAATAATCTTCTAGAACACTTTAGTTCTTTGTTGAGCAAAGAACAAAGCACAGAACTAGAAAGCTTGATCAAAAAAACAAAAAGCCAAAAAGTAGTTTTGGGTTACTTGATGGAATCTATCGACAACTTTGAACAAAAAATTATTGAATACTTAATGGGATACGTAGAAAATTACTTAGCTAAATAGCTGGACTAATATTATTTTCTTCATCAGGAGTATTGTCAGCGTCTTCCACAACCGTAGCAAATTCTTGAGCTATCGAATCTGATATTGGTTTTTTATTGATATAAACATCTTCTCTTTTCAAAGTTGTTGCAATCATATTACTTAAATTCTCGAACTTTGCTGGAACATCACCAATAAATCTGGAAGTACTTCTAAGTGCATGATCCCTTTTTTCTACAGTAATGTGTTTTTGAAGTAATTTTCCTGTAAGAATGGCTGCTGCCCCTAATCCCACTCCAAATAAGTCTCCAGGAATATCAATTGTATTGTTCATGATGGTTGTTGTTTCTAAATATGTAGCAAGACCTATACCAAAAGCCAACGAAGATAAAAACCTAATTTCAGGGTCAAACCCTTTTTTACCTAATTTTTTAGCCACTTTTTCGACAGTAAGCAAAAGGGTTTCAGCTCCCAAAAACCCAAGCGCAACAATAGTGCCATCTCCTGTATTTTGATCGAACATTCCCCTGATGCCCTCCATGGCCCTGGTATATTGTCCCGGTTCAAAATTACCTATAATACCAGTAGCATCAAAAGCCATTGCCCTCGCATTTTCCACAATGCCATAAACTACAGCTGATAAATAACTCACCAAATCTTCACTCTTGTACAAGCCAAAAAATTTAAATTCTTTATAGTTACTTCTTTTACCCTGCTCTTCGTTTCCCGTGGGTTCATTATTTACTGTTTCCAAAGATTGTTTTATTTCATTCATATGTTCAAATATAACAAATTAGTATTTTATTGAAAACCAAAGCGTCTAAATTGCTTAATACCTCGGCATGAAAATCTTGGCGTTGTCTTTGGTGATGATGACTTCGGGGAACTTGCGCTCGACGATGATCCTCACTGCTTTGCGCACAGCACCTTGGAGGGTGCGCTGCAGGGTACGAATACCGGCATCGAAACCTAGCGGACGGACCATCATCGCCCAGACGTCTTCATCGATCTTTAGCTGCTCAGGCTTGAGACCGGCGTCTTTGATCAGCTCGGGCAGAATGTAGTCTTTGCCGATCTTGATTTTCTCCTCATCAGAGTAGGTCGGCATCGAGATTTTCTCCATTCTGTCCATCACCGCGGTCGAGATTTTGCCAGTGTTGTTCGCCGTAGCGATAAAAATCGCGTGACTGAGATTCACCGGAAAATCGAGGTAGTTGTCAGTAAAGGCATGATTCTGGGCAGGGTCGAGTAACTCCACCAAGACACCCATCACATCATTGTTCGCCTCTTCTGCCACCCGATCGATTTCATCCAGCAGAATCACTGGGTTACGCACTTCGGCTTCGCAAATCCCTTTGATAATCCTGCCAGGTTCCGCTTCCAGATGCAGCCGACTGCTACCTCGCAGCTCTTTGGAAGAACTCATCCCACCAAAAGGAATCCGCACCAGCTTACGCCCCAGCGCCTCTGCCAAAGAATAGGCAAAAGTAGTTTTACCAGTACCGACCAAACCGACTAGCAACAAAATCGGCGCCCGAAAATCCTCTTCCGGCGCTTGTTTGTGACGCAGATTCAGGACTGCCACGTATTCCAGGAAGCGGTCTTTGACTTCCTGCATACCGTAGTGGTGCTCGTTGAAAACTTTTTTCGCCTGCTCGATCTCAGTGGTATCCGGCGACTCCGCCAGCCAAGGAACTCGCAGCACCCAGTCGATATAGCGGGAAACTTTTTCGTATTTTTCGTCGTAACTACCCAGCTCCACACTGCGCTCCAGAGCAATGATTTCCTTCTGCACCTTGCGCTGCATTTCGTCAGGCAATTCCAGCTGCTGAACCTTAGCTTGGAGCTCTTTGATTTCTTGTTGGAGAACGGCTTGATGATCGGTCATGGGCAGTGAACCTGGCGCTTAAAAAACTTTTAACCCACCCCTATTCTTCCTCTGGTAAAGGCAGTTTTTGGTGGGCAACTACACCTAGTCCCATGAGAAACATTCCGGCAGCCACCACTACTACTGTATTGCTAGCGGTTCCCGCAGAGGGTAGCTCGCCCGAGGTAGTAGATACTCCGCCTTTGGAAGTCGAGCTGGAAGCTTCTGAGCCATCACTATCCACAGTCAAAGTAAATGACACTGTTTCCAGATTCGAAGCAATCTCGACGCTGTGAGCGCCTTCGCTCAGGGCGGTGGGGGTATAGGACCAGTCACCATCGGCATCAGCAGTCACGGCCACGGTCAGATCATCGATAGTAATATCGACTGTCGCATCTGCTCCGGCAGTACCCACCATCGTCGGGGTGGTGTCGGTAGTAGTGTGACTAGTCAGAGTCCCGGTAATCGACTGTCCGCCAATGCTGGTGACTGCCAAACTGGCAGCCAAAGCCACGCTGACTGACATCAACAAGACAAAACAAAAGATGGACAGGCTTTTAATGATTTTCTTCATAAATTAAAAGTTTTTCTGCTGTCTTACTATACATGACATATCAGGTCGTCAACAACTAGCGGCTTGGCTGATGAGCAGGGGCGGCGATCGCTTCTCGCCTCAACAATCCCTGTTTGGCGCCAAAGTGCTGTACCACTGAGCCGGCGTTCCTCACTCCCCACTCGACACAGACTCGCACAGGCTTGCCCAGGATCTGTCCGGCGGCGTAGCCACTGCAAAAAGCATCTCCGGCACCAGTGCTTTCCAGCGCCTTTGCTCCAGAGGCCATGAACTTGATTGATTTTTTGCCGTGCTCGTAGAC
>OMJP01000032.1 GCA_900299405.1 bacterium
AAAACCAACAAAACCGGCAAAACAAAGCGGATCGAAAAGTAAGTGTAGGTAGCCAGGGCCCCAAATATAACTGCCCCCAACAGCCAGCGACTATTTTTTCTAGATTTTAAAATCAACCAAACACTCAGGCCCAAAAAAAACTGACCTAAAAATCCCTCAAAACCAATACGAGAAAAAACAATTCCCCAGGGAGAAATCGCCGCTATGCCAGCAGCCAGCCAGGACAAATTTCTTCGCTGCTGCTTTTTGAGCTGAAAAAATAATTCATAAACGATCAAGCCACTCAAGGCAATAGTGCCTATCCCAGCCAACAGGCTAGGCAGGCGCACTGTCCACTCACTAGCACCAAAAAACTTTACTGCCAAACTGGCAAACCAAATATAAACAGGTAGTTTGTAATCTCCATAAGAGGGGAAGATCGCCTGTAGCCAGTGATTGCCGTGCATGTCGCTACCCGTGGCTGCTACGGTGCGGGCGTCAATCATGATCGCCACCTCATCCCAATAAAGAGCAACCGGAACCTCACCAAAGCGATAGAGTCTAAAAACCAAACCAGCAGCGATCAATAAACCAACCACAAAGACTAACCATTTCTTGGTCATAGTTCCATGGTAGCAGAAAAAGGACTACATTTCCTCTGGTGTCTTGATACCCAACAGCATTAAGCCCTGGGTCAAAATTTCTCTCGTGGCGGCAGTAATTGCCAAACGAATTTGCTGTTGTTCTGGAGTTTCGGCATTGATAATCGGCTGTCGGTTATAAAAAGTGTTGAAGCGCTGGGCTAGCTCAAAAAGAAAAGCCGCTAGATGATGAGAGGCGTAGTCGATAGCTGCTTGCTCGACTGCTTCGGAAAATCTCGCCAGCCAGCGAATCACTGACAGCTCATCTTCATTCAAGTCTTGTTCGGGCAGACTGCTAGCTTGATTCTTTGCCTTATCCCGCACACTTTGCGCTCTGACAGCTGCATACTGCACGTAGGGGCCGGAGTTGCCTTTCATGTTCAGCAGTTCATCCCAAACAAAAACAATGTCACGATTGCTTTCGCTTCTGAGGTCATTCCATTTCAAGGCGCCAATAGCGACAAGATCAGCAGTTGGCTGGTTTCCTTTGGCCAGCTCTAGGGCTCGTTCTTTGGCTTCTTTGATCACTTCCGACAACCAGATCACGTTGCCTTTTCTGGTAGACATTTTTTTATCAGCAAAACGATAAAGACCATGCCTGACGTGCACTCTCTGCTCTGGTTGATACCAGCCCAGCATTGTTTCTATTCGATAAAGTTGTTTGAAATATAGGCTTTGCTCAGCACCCACTTCGTTGATCACCAAATCTGGTTCACCATAATGTTTTAATCTGAAATAATCGGTTGCCAAATCTCTGGTGGAATACAAAGTAGCGCCATCCTGCTTCAAAATCATCAGTGGCGGCAACTCATCGTTATTGAAAAACACCAACCAAGCCCCGTTTTCTCCTTGGCCGAAATAGCCGCCGTTGGCTGTTGCCTGGCTTTCAGGCAATTTTTCTTTCAAAATCTCGATTACTTCCGGCATCAAGTCCTCAAAATGAGATTCGCCATAGCCTCGGCCGTCATTTTCAGTAAACTCAACATCTAGCTCACGATAAATTTGATTAAATTCCTGCCAAGAAAGCTCGATACACCATTGCCACAGTTTTCTAGCTTCCTCGTTACCATTTTCTAGCTTCTTGAACCAATCCCTGCCGGCCTGATCCAGTTCAGGATTTTTTTCTGCCTCCTCGTGAAATTTGACATAAAGCCGAACTAATTCTTTGATCGGCTGCTCGCTGCTATTTATTTTTTCTTGATCTCCCCAGGTTTTGATTGCATAAATTAGCTTGCCAAACTGAGTGCCCCAATCACCCAAATGGTTATCGCGGTGGACTTGCCAACCTAGAGCCTCAAAAATATTAGCCAAAGCATCACCGATAATCGTCGATCTGAGGTGCCCGATAGTAAAGGGTTTAGCAATGTTGGGTGAAGAGTATTCGACAATTACCTGTTTGCCTTTGCCTGACTGAGAAATGAGTTGGGTTTTTTGATTTACCAATGAGGAAAGTTGATCAAGCCAATACTGCTGGCTTAGTTTAAAATTGATAAACCCTGCACCGGCCACAGTAATCTCCTCTACATCCTGATTGTCTGCCAGTATTTTTTCTAATTCACCAACTAAAGCTTCTGCTAATTCTCTGGGATTATTAAAGCTATCGGTTTGCTTAGCCTGCTGCAAAGCCAGGTTACTACTCCAGTCGCCAAAACTCTCATCCGCAGGATGCTCCAGCTCGATATTGTCGGTAGATAGGCTCAACGCTTCAGCTGCTTGCTGCAAAGCCTTGATTAGTTCGTCGGTAATCATGGAACAAATTATATCAGTCAACCAACCCTAGTTGCCAGACAGGTTCGCCATTGAGATTGGTGATGGTGATTAGCTGATCAGTTAATAAGAAATTTTCCATTTCTGCGGGGGAACCAACAATGATGGCTGGAGTTCTCTCTATTTCGCCCAAGCTGCGAACAAAATACAAATTCTCAAACTGTAAAAACTCTCCTTGATCTTTGACTGCTGCACTGTTGGCTTCTTGAACTAATCTGGGATCAGTGGCGGTATAAAACCAGTAATACATCGCTGGTCGACCGTGCTCACGAGTGATATAGACAGGCAAATCAGGATTGGTCGCTCTCAATTCTTCGACAGCAGCAATCATTCCCTGATATCCAAACTGCCATTCGGCTGAATATCTTTGCGGATAAACAACCAGCAAATGACGATAGAAAACAATAAACAACCCAAGGTAAATCAGCACTAAGACCAGTTTGGCCAGTTTTTTATTCCAAACTCTGCTCAACCACTCCCAAACTTGCCAAACTCCCACAGCAATCGCTACCAACCACACGGACGCAGTCGGCAAAATACGCAAGGCGTGGGGTGCGGCTTTGGTTAGGGCAGCAGGCAGAACACCGAATACTAACCACAAAGCTAGCAACTGTTTTTGTTTGGCTGGTAAATTTTTCAGCAACCAAACAACCCCAACAACCAAAAACACTAATTCCACTGGATAAAAAAGTCCAAAATATTGGCTGGAGTGACGCGGATTGACGTCGCCATCAAGAAACAAAAAGTCTAAACGAAAGTGGCTCAGAAAATTCTGCAAAACCTCGCCACCGCCGATCAAATAACGATGATAAGCCAAACGCGCCCACCAACTATTGTCGTGCATGTCTTTCAACTGATTGCTGCGCTCCACAATGGAAACCTTTTGTAAAATGCTAGTCTCAGCCACCCGTTGGCCCAAAACCGGAGATTCCCAGGCAGTAATAAAAGGCTGAACAAGCACTAAAGTTAATAGTCCAACCAATAAATATCCCTGCCAAAAAACTTTCTTGGTTCGATTTTTTAGCTCTTTGACAATAAACTGCCAGGCAAACCACAGACCCAAAACAGGCGCTAAAATTCTGGCGCTGTGATAGGTGTACATAGCCAAGATTAGTAACAACGCACTCACCGCCAACCAAATAAACCTCGCTCGCTGCTTGGCTTCCAAGCCAATCGCTCGCCAGCCAGCAATCACGCCCCACAAAATCAGCGCAGTTGCTAGATTAACCTCCCAGCCAGCTCTCGAAAACTGAATCAGCCAAGGATTGACGGTCGCCAGCAGCATCGCCACCATACTTAGGCAGCTTATTTGTTTTTCTTTTAAGGCTTTTACTGCTAGTATCCTGGTCAGCACTCCCAGACCAATCACAATCGCTACGCCAGCCACTACCGAAGGCAAGCGTACAGCCCACAAGTTCAAGCCCATTAGTTTGATAAAAGGTACAACCGCATAAAAATAACCACTGGGCTTCCAATCACCAAACGACTCAAATGCTACCAAGGGCCAAGAATTGCCATGATGATCCTTGCCGGTCTCAGAGATTGTGTAAGCATCGTAACCCAAAGCAACCTCTTCCCAGTATGGCGAGGGTGGAGAGCTGGTGAGTTGAAAACTCCTAAGGAATAAGGCCAAAAAAGCAATCAAAATTGTCCAGCGATTTTTTAGTAAAAAACTATTCATGGTCGGTAATAAATTCTAAATCTGACTGAGCCGTCACTGCCATAGATCACGTGATCTGCCTGGTCATTGGCACCAAACAGCTCATCTTCACTGCTAGCTACCACCAAAGTATTCTCTCTGTCTAAATCCCCGACCGTCACTTCTTCTTTGAATTCATATTTAATCAGCGATCCACCTTGATATTCAATTGGGTTGGTTTCTCTAGCGAACAAAGCGTAAATATATGGCTGACCATAATCACTGGTAAAAATAATTTTGTCGACCGGCTCTCTGCCCGCCTCTCCCCTTTCATAGGGTAGGGTATAGGTGAAAGTTTCTAGGTAACCATCCTGCCAATCAGCCGCACTTTCTCTAGCAAAAACGCTGTAGTAGTGCTGTAGATAACTGATAACCAATAAGCCATGAAATAGTAGCAGGCTTCCCAAAATAGCTTGCTTAGCGACAGCTGTCAGTTTGCTGTTTAAAACAACCCTAACTCCCCCACCAGCTAGCAATAAAAATCCCGGCAAAGCCAGCAGCGAGCGATTACTATGAGGAACTTCAGCGCCCAATGCCGCAGGCAGCAAACCAATAACTATTAACAAAGCTGCAATTTTAATCACCAGCAAGGCCTTATTTCTATTTTTTAGCAACGACCAGAAACCCAACAATACCAATACTGCCGTAGTTAGCAGCAGGACACCCCAGGAACCATCGCCGTGTCTGAAAGTAGTGGTTTCCCCCATTAGCAAAAATCGGGGAGTCAGATGAGCCAGCCATTGCTTGGCAACTAGGATTACATCAGCAATCAGGGAGTTTCCTTGACCAATAACTAGAGTGCTAGCACGAGTCAGGCCTTTGCCAAAAAAAGAATCGTAAATAAATGGCGCCAAACCAATGACTCCCAAACCAGCACTGATCAATGCGGGTTTAGCTCGCTTCACTAATTGCTTGCGAAAACCAATCAACAAGCTAACTGCTAGTAACGGCACGACAATCTTGGCACTGTGATAGCTGTAAATACTGGCCACCAAGCCAACTGCCGCTAAACAAAAATCAATCACTTGGCGACGATACTCTTTGACTCTCAAAGCTTGAAAAAAGAAATACAATGCCCACAGCAAAAACATCAGCGCCATTCCTGACTCGAATCCGGCTCGAGAAAAGTGCAGGTGCCAAGGGGAAACTGCCAACAGTCCTCCGCTCAACAAGGCAAACCAACGAGCCTCAGCAAGCTTGGCTCCCGAATGCTGCCATAAAACTCTTGTCAAATAAATCATACTCAACACGCTACCGAGGCCAGCCAACACAAACGGCAAGCGCACAGCCCAAAGATTCATCCCAAAAACCGTAGTAAACAGACCATTGAAGTAAATCGCTAGCGGTGCTTTGTAATCGCCAAAAGACCAGAATGAAATCGGTAAAAAGGTCAGCCACTCATCGCGTCTCGTTTCCCAAATAGCAAAACCGTTATAGCCAATCGCTGCCTCATCCCAAGTCATGCCATGCGGCACTTCTCCCAGTTGATAAAAACGCAATAAAGCTGCCAGTAACAAAATAGCCACAGTCCCCCAGCGATACTGTTTGTTTGAGACTCGCAAGCGCAGAGCTAGTTTTTCCATGGTTTTATTAATTTCTTATTAACCACCAGTAAGGTTTCCACAACACATGAGCCAATTTCTGCCAAAAATCGCCATTTTTCCAGACAAATTTATTGGCATTGCGCCAACTCATTTGCTCCATCTTTCGCTGACCAAAAACAGTAGTGTTGGTGGTTTCATGATTGTGATCCACTAAAGCCTTGGGTTCGAACAGCACTTGCCAACCACGTTTTCTGGCTTGAAAAGACAAATCAATGTCTTCCCAGTAGGCCGGATAAAACAATTTGTCAAAGCCGCCAATGACCAACCACTTTTGCTTGTCGAACAACCCACTGCCACCGCTTACCCAGGCAGTAGGGCCGGCAGAAAAATCATCGGCTTTGGAATGAATAAACATTCCTCGCTCAAACCACAGTTTGTTTTTGCCTGATTTTGTGCCGTGTTCGTTTTCCATTGGTCCAACCGCAAACACTGAAGAGTCATCAAAATATGGCAATAAATGTTCTAGAGTATCTTTTTTGGGAGCGACGTCACTGTTGATCAGAAAAATCAAGTCATGTTTAGCTACTTTCACTCCGCGATTGGAGGTTTCACTAAAGCGTTGATTTTCTTGGTTATAAACCAAAGTCAGGTCGATTTTTTTCTTGGCTTTTTTATAACTACCCCGGTAAACATCAACCCCCTTGATCGGCGCTGAGGTCTTTTCGAGCTGGTACTCTTTGATCAGCCACTCTACCGTATCATCTGTCCCAGTGTCTTCCACGATCACTATCTCGTCACCACTTCGTAAACAAGCAAATACTGCTGGTAAGTGCTTTTTAAGCAACTTTTTGCCGTTGTAAGTAGGAATAACTGTCGAGATTTTTTTTGCCATCTTAAATTAGCTCTAGTTTCTGCATCATCGTTCGTAATTGGTTTTCAAATTGTTCTGGACTAAACTGCTGAGCTCTGACTTGAGCCTGTCTGGCTAGCTCTTGGCGCTGTTCTTTATTGTTCATGAGCATCACCGTTTTGGCAAGGCAATCACTCTGATCATTCCAAAGCAATTCTTGCAGTTCGGCTCCCAAAACTTCCGGCTGACCTCCTTGGTTGATCACGACTGGCACCGCTCCGCTGGCCATCGCTTCCACTGTGCTAATACCAAAATGCTCCATTTTTTCTGGATACTGAGTCTGATCGACTCCAAAACCTGTGGCGTGCCAATAAATCGAGGCCTTGGCATACCATTTATTCAGCTCAGCCCGAGAGACCTGGTGGATGATTTTGATCGGCCGACCTTTGGCTAGTTTGGCTACTTCTTTGGCATAATTCTCATCTTCTACCGAACCGATCAAGACCAATTGCCAACCCTTTGATTCTTTGGGGTGTTTTTTGATTAGCTCGCGAAAAAACTTCACCAATGCGTCTTGCCGCTTGCTGTGTAGCTGGCGGAAAAAACGACCTACGTGAAGAATTACTTTCTGTTTTTTGGCACCAGCTGCCAGTTTTTCAAACTGAGCCACATCCACCATCGGATAATGCACAGCGCTGACTGGCAGGTGCCAGTGTTTTTCCACCACTCGGCGAGTAAAGTCAGAGTTGGTGTTCACAAAGTTCCAGGTCAAGGATTTGAGTTTTTCCGCAAAACTGAGTGGCGCTCTTTTGAGAGGAGTTTGGATGTGCAGCACGCTTTTTTTGGCTAAATTGGCAAACAGACTCCCGTCGGTAAAGGCATATAGTAAATCAAATTGCTTGCTCCACGATAACCTGTCATTCAGCGAGGACTGCTCGAACAAGGGAGATTGGATTAACTCTAAACCAGTTAATTTTTTGCCCATAAAGCGCTCATACTTTTGCCAGATTTTTTTGGTGTTGGTGGGAGAAAGCGACTGGCTGCCAGTGGCCAAATATACTTGTCCATACTGTTGCAGCACCTGAGCTACATCTAGCAGATATTTTTCGCCGCCACCAAGGTGTTTGGGGAAATATGGAGAGTACAAACCAATTTTCATCGGCTATAGCTCCTGTTCTTGTTTCCACAATTCCCGAATTCGCTCTTCTTGTTTTTGGTATCTCTCTGGAAGGGTGGGCTGCTGCTGCAGTTCCCAAATCTGGATATAAACCATTACTCGATTCATACCCTGGACCAAAGCCTCTATCAAGCCCGCCAAACCATCACGGTAGCCCCCTTTGATGAAAGCTCGGCGGAAGAACTCCATCACTCCCTTGCGAATCAGGGTGAAAAAAGTTACTGGCTTGGAACCTGCCTTGAAAAACAGCTCCGCCTCTATTTTGGTCCAGTTGGCTGATTTGCGCAGATTTTCGGCAGTGCTGCGATGGGTGAGGTGAATTAGTGCAGAGTGCAGCATGTCTGACTTTCCCTCAAAAACTGGGCTCTCGTGAATCTCTCCTTGCCATTCTTTGAGAGCTGATTTTTGAAACACTCTGGTGACGATATCTTGCTGCCAACCTCCAAAACGAAAATGATGGCCATAAGCATAGTTTTCTCGGCGACAACTTAAAGCCGGTGCCTGACCTGTTTCTATTTTAACCAAGACTTCTTTGGCAAAAGTAGGAGTGACGCGCTCATCAGCATCGATATAGAAAACCCAGTCATTGTCCGCATGCTTGAGAGCCTCGTTGCGCATTCTGGCGAAAGAAGAATGAGAAAATTTCACCACTCGAGCCCCTAGGCTTTCCGCTTTTTGGGCTGTCTGATCAACGGAGTTATTATCGATCACCAAAACTTCATCACACCAACGCAGGCTGTTGATGCAACCCTCGATCATACTTTCCTCATCGCGAGCTAAAATAATGGCGGTAATGGTTGGTCTCATACAATTGGCTGTTTACCAAATCTCAATAACAAAAAGTCTGTCACTCCTTTACGCTCCACATCGCTTCCCTTTGCTAAGGTGGCAAAAGCGTAACGCAGCGCTGTCAATCGATGACGCCAGCTGCCGTGCTTGGCAGTCAGTAATAGGCGATTTCTGGTCTGATAATATTGCTGGAGTTTTGATCCCGCACCCCCAGCAATCGAGCCACTATTCAGATGATAAACAACCGATTCCGGCACAAACACAATCTTGTAGCCGGCCTTTTTCACCCGCAAGCTCCAGTCCGCGTCTTCCGAATAAAGAAAAAAGCGTTTATCCAAAATTCCCACATGCTCGGTCACCACTCTTTTGATGAAAAAAGCACAGCCAGTAGCAAAATCACAAGTGGTTTGCTGATCAAACTGCCCCCGGTCAACCTCATCTACCCCCCTGTGGAAAGCCGCTAAATTCGGCCAATCAATACTGCCGCCGGCGTACCATAGCACCTTGCCTTTTTCTGATTTTTTGTAGTTTTTGCGATGGAACTCAAAGCCCTTGGTAAAGTAAATCTTTGAAACTGCTACCCCAGCCTTAGGATCATCTTTAATGGCTTCATAGAGAGCTTGCACGCCATTTTTTTCGACCTCCGCATCAGAGTTGAGCAAGAAAAAATAATCTGTTTGGTATTCTTTGACCGCGTGACTCATCCCCAGGTTATTTCCCCCAGTAAAGCCCAGGTTGGCCTCGCTGCGAATCAGCTCGATTGGGGCACGATTAAGGTCTTTAGGGAGTTTAAAAGGATCTTTCGAGCCATTATCCACTACAATTACTTGGTGACGAAAACCATCACTCTTGGCGGCTACAGCCGAACGAATCGCGGCCTCGGTCTCTTTGGGGGTGTTGTAATTGACGATAATGGTACTAACGTGTTCCATGGTGATTTTCATTATACTATCTTATGGCAGGTTGAAAAAACTCGAAAATTAACGAGTTTGGCAGGCATTCAGACTTATAACTTCAAAACATAACCTATAAAGCTAACAAACAACATCCTAGAAAAATCATGCAAGTTATAGGATTGACCTATAACTTGAACTTGCGGCGAATCTGCCAGTAAATCTTTGTCAAACCACGGGTGTTTCTTACCTGGTAATCAGCCCACCAATAACACCATATTTTTTGCAACTGTTGCAAGATAGCGCCAAAATCTGCCTGGTCATCTTCCGGAAAACCAGTCGCCTCCCATTGTTTGAGATAAACCACCGCTTCGGACATAGCCTGTAATAATGACAAAGCGTTGCCATGCAGACCATCGCCGACTCCATCACGCACTAAAGCTCTACTCATCAGCTCGTCTCTAAAATTGGCAAATAGCTGCTCACTAGTAAAATCATCTTGAGGTGATTTTTGCTGGCGCTGCTCGGCTTGTACCGAGGTGTAGTTATTCAGTTTGTCAATGAATTGAGTAATGCTGTCATAGTTGTAGTGCAAAATGGCATTGTCTTCTTCGGCAGGCAGTTTGAATGTTTCACCCTTTACTTCAGGCACACTATGAATCTCATTCTGCCAAGTTACCGAGCCCTTTTTGAACAATCTCAATTGGTAGTCCGGCCACCAGCCGGCTTTAGTGATCCATTTACCAAAAATCAGGTTCTGGCGAGGTAAAAAGTAAGCGTCAGCCGTGGGATTATCAATTATTTCTCGAATTTTGGCTTGCAAGGGCTTGGGGATCACTTCGTCGGTATCGATCACCAAGATCCAGTCATGAGAGGCTTTGCTGATAGCAAAATTTCGATAGGGTTCGACAAAATCGTAATCTCGCTTCTTGCTAAAAACATGCTTAGTATATTTTTTGGCGATCGCTACACTATTGTCCGTGCTTTCCACATCGACCATCACGATTTCATCAGCAAACTGCACTGACTTTAAAACACGCTCCAAACTCTCGCCCATGTTCCAGGAAACAATCACTACAGATAATTTGGCTTTCGGCATGGTCTTTATTGTACTGTTTTTTACGGTAATTTTACTAATTTGGTTTGGTTTTAATAATTTTTCTTTGGTAAAAATATTATTTTTAAAATTTTAATTATTTTTTTCTAAATTTTGCTGAATTTTTGCAGTCTATCAAACTATAACAGTTGCTCAAACCAAGATTATCAATTATTTGGGTTTTGAGCTTGCCGACGCTGCAACAAAATACTACGCACTTCAGCACTCACTCGCTGCCAACCAAACAGCAAAATTCCGCCCAAATAGGCTCCGCCAGAAATGAGCAATCCTAGTAATAAATGAGTTAGACTCCTGGACCACACCGTCCAACCAGAGAAAGCTACTGCTATCATGACTAGCGATCCCAAAAGAGCTAATTTAACCTGAGGCCAAACTAAAATCGGTACGTGTTTTTTTACCATAGTAATCGAGAAAATCGAAGTAAAAGAAATAATTAGCGCTGCCAGAGCCACTCCGTTGAAACCATATTTCCAGAGCATCAGCGGAGTGATGGCCCAAGTCAAAGTAGTCCACATCACCATCAGTTTTAGGGTTTTATTGATCTGCCCGATAGCGTTCAAAGTATTAACCAGCGGCGTAGACAATGCCGCCCAACCAATGCTGAGAGCAAACATGATGAAACTCGGCACTGCTGGTTCCCATTGGCGATATTTCTCAACTACTTGCGTAAGGGGCCAGATAAATAAACTCATTCCCACCAAGATCGGGAAGATCGAGGTGGAGATAAAGAACAAGGACTTTTCGATCGCTTTTTTCAGCAGATCGACTCGGGATTGCAGCCGCGAATAGGTCGGGAAAGTAATCGCCAAAACGTTTTGTACTGTCAGGTTATAAGGATAAAGCGACCAGTTTTTTGCCCACTGAATATAGCCGAATTGATCTAAGGGCATAAAAGCTGCCAGCCCTAAATAAAAGAGTTGGTCTTTGATTCGGGCCAAGAAATCATTGAGTTGAAATTTAATGCCAAAACCAAGTAGCGATCGTAAAACCTTGAGATTTATCGAGAAGCCGATTTCTTTCCAAGGCTCGATCAGCCACATCGTCACCACCCCCGCCAAAGAACGAGCCATCACCGCAAAAGCGTAAGCCATCACCCCCATGCCTTTCCAAGCTAAAACAATCAATAGGCTATGAAAAATCAACTGCTCAACAATCTGCGGAAAAACTAGTTTATTGAAAGATAATCTTCGTTCCAGCCTGATCGAAGAAATTGTTTTCAGGGTGGCGAGAGGAAAAGAAACAGCCAGGGCCAATAGTACCCAGGCTCCAGCGCCACCAACTTTCTGCTGCACCCAACCACCGACCAACAATAAGCCCACTAATCCCACAATCAGCCAAGCTAACAACCACTGAGTGGTAAAAGCTACTCGATAATCTTGCTTAGTTGGCTCGGATTTTTTCTGGACCAATGCCGCGGCCAAGCCAACATCAGAAAAGAAAATTAGCAGACCTATAATTTGAATGACAAAACCATAAATGCCAAAGTCCTCAGGAGAAAAAAAGGCGCTCAATACTAGAGCCGATACTAGACCTATAATTTGAATAAAAGCCGTGCGTAAAAAGTAAGAAAAAGCCCCACTGACCGAGCGTTGTTTAATGCGCGCAATTTCTTCTTCGTCGTCCAGCAGTTCTTCTAATTCATCTGTGGTATCAACAGCGGTGTTTTGAATCATGACTGTTCTTTCAGCTTAGCCAAAGATTTGCCAGGAAGTAACAGATAAACAAAAACTACCCAAGCAAGCAAACTTGCCCAGTCGGCGTAAGCTCTAAGCGGAGTGTCCAAAAATCTCAAGGAAACTAAGTGCTCTCCTGAAGGGACCAAGACCGCAATATTACCATCGGGCCCGTGCTGTCTGTTCCAGCGTTGGTCATCAATAGTTAGCTGCCAGCCCGGATATTCAGCCACTGCCAAGTTCAAAAGAGTGTCACGATCAAAGTCGGTGCGCACTAGTTTTTCCTGAGTACGATCAACTAAAACCTGGTATTGTTCGGCGTCTAACTCTGCTTCGTTGACCACTAACCCCTCGGGAATAATGCTGGGCTCTGTTGCCATATTGGAGGAAATGTAATCAGGCAAAATTCCACTTAGCTGTCGGCGAATTCTATGCGGATCAGTGTAATAGAATTGATTACTATCTTCTAAATAGCTTTCTGGACGAAAATACCAAGCTGAGCCGACTGCCATTATCACCACCAGCCATAATGATAGATAGCCTCTCAATAATTTCTTGGGCAAAAACCAAGTGACAGCTCCTACCAACAACGCCATCATTACGATACCAATGCTCAGCCAACGCCAAGGAAACTGGGCATAAGCCAGCAAAGGCAATGCATCCCACAGCCACTGAGATTTTAGGAGTGACATATAAAGTCCTCCGCCCAGCAACAAGCCAAACAAACCAGTCAAAGCAAAAACTCTTTTTGAGGGGAAAATCGCTTTTTCTTTTCTGATCCACTGCCACAAACGAGCCAACAATACCAAGGCGAACAAGCCCAAGGCAAACCACTGCCCCCAGCCCAAAAAGAAAGAGATCCCATCGGTGACGCCCCACTCACTGCCGCCAAAGCCCCAGCTGGCATTAAAAAACTGCCTGATATAAAGGAAGTGCAGATGATAATCAAAGTAGCTAGTCAGAATAAAGTTCTCTACCTGGGTAAAGCCTTTTTCGAAAAAAGCCGGCACTAAATAAAAAGCCGACATTCCAGCAGCCAGCAATCCGCCGCCCAAAAACCGACTGCTAATACGTAAAAGATTTAAACCCCTAAAACGACCGTTACGATAAAGTTCGGAAGCTTGGCGCCAAACCATCATTAGTAAATAACCAAGAACAAACAGCACTAGCACCGGGAGAAACAGCATGGTGGTGATGTTATGAGATAAAAATAATCCCACCAATCCTAGACAAAAAACCAACCAACCCTGCTTTTCCTGATGAAAAATCTTGATTGCTCCCAGCAAAATCCAGGGCAAAAACATGATCGCCCAAGATTCACTCAATGCCCCGCGGACAAACAAATTAACCGCTCGATAAGGAGCTAGCGTCAGGGCTGCCGCCGTAACCAACCCACCCTGTCTGCCAAATAATTTTTTACCCAGCAAATAGCCACCCAAAGCAGTGCCAACATTGCTCAGTAAAAACAAAGCCTTGATGTTCAAAATCACGTTTTGCGAAAATAAATAAAGAATTCCCCCCAGATAAAAAGGCAATGGGCCATAAAATTGAAATAAAGGCATGCCGTAGCCATAACCAAAGTTTTGTGACCAACGCACCGGAAAATGACCATCATGAAGAGCTCGAGCCATTTCTACAATCCGCCCAGCGTGGGTGTAGTCATGAACACGGAAAAACTGGGATGAAAAAAGAGACCAAGAAGCAGCCAAAATAATAAAAACTAGAAAATAGCCTGGAATAAAGCGTTTCAGTTTCTGCACGTTGTTATTGTAGCGTATCTAGAGCTCGATACCCAAGCGAGGTTTGATTTGTTACAATGAGCGGTGTTCATCCGCTATGCAAAAAGACGATCAAGAGCAGCCAACCACCGAAAAACTTCCCCCACCAATGACTTTTTGGCCGATGTTTTTCAAGACTGCTGCTTTATCGTTGGTTTTTGCTAGCGCCATGCTGCTTATCACGGGCCTGATCGTGGGTTTGTGGGGCTATGGTCAGTTCAATCAGTTTTTGAGAGAGGCTGGTCTCACTAAACAAGAATTCAGCGAAACAATTAATACAGGCTTGCAGCAAGAGCCTGAAGCCACCAACCACTACAAAAACATTCTTTTGCTGGGCACTGACTCTACCGCTGAAAGGGGAGAGGCTCCCCCACTGACCGACACGATGATGCTGTTGGCCATCAATACCGACCATGGCACCATCAATACCCTCCCCCTACCTCGTGATCTCTGGAATGAAGACTACCAAACCAAAATCAACGCTCTTTATGCTTATGGTTACGAGCGCTATCCTGATCGGCCAGAGCAATTTGCCGAAGAAGTGGTAGAAACAATGACTGCTGTCGAGATTCACCACACCGTGACCCTTTCTTTGGCTCAGCTGGAAGACCTAATCGATCTGGTCGACGGCATCACGGTCGAGGTTGAGCAAGGTTTTACTGATCCCCTGTTTCCTCGCAGTGGCGTTGATATCAGCAGCAATAATCAGGAAGAACTTTACGAAACCGTTACTTTTGAAGAAGGTGAACAAACTATGTCTGGTGAGACTGCCTTGAAGTACATTCGCAGTCGCCACAGTGAAGACGAACAGGGCCACGACTTGGCTCGCGGTCTTCGTCAGCAACAGGTCATCAGCGCCCTGTTTGCCAAACTAATGGACTATAAGTTCATGATCACTCATCCTGAGGTCGCTGGAGAGCTTTATCGTTTTTATGAAGATAATTTTGCTGCTCAGTTGCCACTGACAGAACTAATCAGTACTGCTAAAACTCTACTTCCCCACCGACGTAATCTGGCCTTCGAAAGCCACCAGCTCACTGATGTCGACGATGATCCTGAGGAAGGCGTGCTGGACAATCCGCCTCGCTTGGCGACCTATCAATACCAGTGGGTTTATGTAATCGACGATGAAGAACGCTTCCAAGAAGTGGTACAAAGCAAACTTTTTGATCGATAGTTGGTATACTGAATAGTCATGAGCGATAAAATCTCTCCCCCACTAGCAGCCAATCATATGATTCAGTTACTAATGGTGGTGATTGTTTTATTGGTCTTCATCGCTGGCTATTATCATTCTGCCCTACAAGTGGAACAGCAAAAAAACCAACAGCTGCAACAACAGCTAGAGGAGGTTTTATGAGCCAAACCTTACTAATCACTGGTGGCGCAGGTTTTATCGGGGCTAATTTTGTCCACTACTGGCTCGAAACTCATCCCGAAGACAGGGTCATCAATCTCGACGCGCTCACTTACGCTGGCAATCGGGACAATCTCAAAGAAGTTGAAAACAATCCTAACTATTCTTTCGTTCATGGTGATATTCGCGACAAAGAGCTGGTGAACAAAATCATGACCGATGTCGACGTGGTGATTCATTTTGCCGCTGAGTCACATGTCGATCGTTCGATCAAAAATCCTGAAGTTTTTCTGGAAACCAACGTGATCGGCACTCATGTGTTGCTTGATGCAGCACTAAAAAACGACATTAAGCGTTTTCACCATATTTCTACTGACGAGGTGTTTGGTGCTCTGCCGCTAAATACTCCGGAAAAATTTACTCCAGAAACTCCCTACAACCCGCACAGCCCTTATTCTGCCAGCAAGGCTGCCTCTGATCATTTGGTGAGAGCTTATGGCACTACTTATGGCTTGCCTTACACGATAACTAATTGTTCCAACAACTACGGACCTTACCAGTTTCCAGAAAAATTTATCGGTTTGACGATCACCAACCTCATCGAAGGTAAAACAATTCCGGTTTATGGTGATGGGCTCTACGTACGCGACTGGCTCTACGTGCGCGATCACTGCACTGCTATCGATAGGGTGCTGGCTGATGGCAAAGAAAAAGAAACCTATTTGGTTGGCGGGCTAACTAAAGATGTTTCCAATCTGGAAATCTCGAAAATGATTCTCGATCTAATGGGCAAAAGCGAAGACAAAATCGAACACGTCACCGACCGCCCTGGCCATGATCGTCGCTATGCGATTGACTGGACCAAGATCAACCAAGATCTAGGCTGGGAGCCAAGTGTAACTTTGGAAGAAGGAATGGCCAAAACTATCGAGTGGTTTAAAAATAATGAAGCTTGGTGGAAAAAACTCAAAGACGACAACCGCGCTTACTTTACCGAACACTACCAGGAAAACGCCTAATGAGAGTGCTGCTGACCAATGATGACGGCTATCAGGCTTTGGGGTTGAGAATTCTCGCCTCGGTGCTGAAAGAGCTTTTTGACGAGGTGGTGATTGTCGCTCCTGAAGATCAGCGCAGTTCCACTGGCGGTAGCTTTCCTGGCAATGGTAAATGGGGGCTGGCAGAGATCGATGGTCTTGAAGCTACCTGGGTGAGCGGCACCCCGGCTGACGCGGCCGAACTAGCTGGTGAGCTTTATGGTGATTTTGATTTGGTTTTTTCGGGAATAAATATGGGTAGCAATGTCGGCTCGGTGCCGGCTTCGGGGACGATTGGAGCAGCCAACCACGCTTTGGAAAAATCGATTGCCAAACGAGGGTTGGCGTTGAGTTGGCGGGTTCCGGAAGAGCTGTGGGACAAAGAAGCTGCCGATGTGTCCTTGAAAGATTACGAAGATTACCCGAGAAAAACTGTCAAAAGAATTCTGGAACTTACTTTGGAAAATGATCTCTGGGGTGGCGAGTTGCTAAATTTTAATATTCCCCAAAAACAACCTGACAAGTTGCTTATCTGTGAACCAGCTCCCCGCGCTTACAAAAAATACTATGCTTACACTTTGGAAGTCGATCACGACAACAATACTTACCAGAAAATCGGCGCCGATCCTCGTCCTCTGACTGGCGATCTCCACTACGACGCCAATGCTTTATCACAAGGGTTCGCTACAGTCGTTCCTTGGTTGTCCAATCGTTTTGTAAATCAGGATTTATTGAGCTTAATCGGTATAGAAATTGATTTGTGGGAGGAAAAATCATGAAAAACTCACTTTTGACTACTGGCCTTAATGGCTTGGTCGGCTCACGCTTCGCGCTGGATTTTGGCGAGCAGTATGAATTCGACAATTTGGACTTGCGCGACGAGCAGCAGCCGACTGATATTACGAAATACAATCAAGTGCTGAAACGATTCCAAGAATCGGCAGCCAAACACGTGATTCATCTGGCTGCCTACACTGATGTTACTGGAGCTTGGCAGCAGACTGATGATAAAAATGGATTGGCTTATCAAGTAAATGTCGTCGGCACGGAAAACATTGTCAAAGCAGCAGAAGAAACCAATAAACATCTCATTTATGTTTCTACTGCTTATGTCTTTGACGGTGTTAAATCAGCGCTTTATACAGAAGAAGACGCTCCTAATCCGATCGAGTGGTACGGTAAAACCAAGTGGCTGGCAGAGGAAATCGTCAGTCAGGCTGACACTGCTTGGACTACCCTGCGTATTGATCAACCTTTCCGCTCGGATGAGTTTGAAAAGGTCGACACCGTCCATCGGATTATCAACGGCATCAAAGATGGCTCACTTTATCCGCAGTTCACCAACCATTATTTTGGCCCTACTTACGTCAATGATTTCGATAAAGTTCTCGATTTCATCGTCCGTACCAACACCACTGGTCTTTTTCATGCTTCCAGCGGCGAATCTTGGACCGACTATGATTTTGCAAAACTGATCAACGATACTCTCAACCTCGGTGGGGAAATCAAAGAAGGTGATCTGGAGGCCTACCTCGCCTCTTCCGAAAGACCCTATCAACGCAACACCGCCATGAGCACTGAAAAGTTGGAAAAAGTCTTGGATTTCGAGCAGAAAACAATTGAAGAAGCAATTGGGGATGTTAAGCTTTAATTTTGTTTAGGATCGGGAATTCGAAATTCTCTTTTGAGAACATTCAAATCTCCTGACTCTAAAACTGATTGAGAAATTGTTTTTTCTAAATTCCAAAAATAATCATCGCGAGCGCTGGCTGGCATAGCTTCAAAAATAGCTCTCTCTATTTCCAAAGGCTTTGCTTTTAACTGAAGTGCAGTAAATTTTAAACGTGTTAAATGCTTGATGAATTCTGCGTATTGGAGGTCTGCGTCTCTAAACCTGGGATTTTCCATAAACTTGCTCAGTTCTTCCAGAACTTCTTCTTTAGAACCAAACTCCCTTAGTAAAAGATCTTCGTGCTGGTGTCTGTTTGTTGCTGCTGATGATTCTGTATCAAACATATTAACGTATTGAATTGTATCACTACTTTTGTTTTTTACGCCATTCCTCTATTTTCTTATGATTCCCCGTCAACAACTCCTCCGGCACCCCCCAACCTTTATAGTCTGCCGGCCGAGTATATTGCGGGTGCCCCATTTTTCCTGGCTCAGAGTGAGATTCGTTGAGATTGCTGGATTCGTTTCCTAGTACTCCGGGAATTAAGCGGGCTACGGCATCGGTGATGATGGCAGCCGCTGGTTCGCCGCCGGTGAGAACATAGTCTCCGACTCTGATTTCTTCGTCGATCAGGTTCTCTACCACTCGCTCATCTACTCCCTCATAATGACCACAAATAATCGCTAATCGATCGAGAGATTGCCAGTCTTTGGCGGTTTGCTGAGTAAAAGTTTCACCTTTGGCAGAAGTTAAGATAATTTTTTCTCCCTTGGTTCCTTTTTTGAAATCGTACTGCTGCAAAGCCAAGTCAATCGGCTCAACTTTCATCACCATCCCTGGACCACCACCATAGGGACGATCATCAGCTGTGCGGTGTTTGTCTGTAGTAAAGTCGCGAACATTAACCAAGGTAACCTGAAGATGATCTTGTTTGATGGCTCGACCAAGAATCGAGGTCTGGAGCACCGAGTCAAAATATTCTGGATAAAGAGTAAAAATATAGATCTGCATCGACGCTATTATACCTTGGAAATCCCTCGACCCAAGCCAAGATCGGGATGTTATACTGACTTAAGTTTAAACTAGACTAGATTATTATGAACCTAACCATCATCGGCACTGGCTTTGTAGGCGTTGTGACAGCGGCAGTTTATGCCTCTTTTGGTAATGAAGTCATCGGGCTGGATATCGATGAGGACAAGGTTGCCAAGCTCAAAAAAAGCAAAGTTCCTTTTTATGAACCGGGCCTAGAGGAGCTACTCAAAGAACAACAGCAAACCGGAAACCTGGTTTTTACCACTGACTACCAAGAGGCAATCAAAAATGCCGAAGTGATCATGATCGCGGTCGGCACCCCCTCAGCTCCCGATGGCCAGGCTGATCTGCGCTACGTGTTTGCCAGTTTGGAATCTTTGGCACCTCATTTAGCTGAAGAAGCCATCGTGGTCATCAAATCAACCGTCCCTCCAGGAACACTGGAAAAAGCGCGGGAAATCATTGGACAACGCACCAAAGTTAAATTTCATCTCGCCTCAGTACCAGAGTTTTTGAAAGAAGGCTCAGCAGTCGAAGACACCTTGCATCCCGATCGAGTAGTGATCGGCGCTACCCATGAAACCGTCTTTGCCAAACTAGAAAAACTCCATCAGCCACTGAAAGCTCCTGTGGTTAAAGTTAAACCAGAATCAGCCCAAATGGCCAAGTACGCCGCCAACGCCTATCTCGCCACCAGAATTACTTTCATCAATCAAATCGCTGACCTATGCGAGAAAAACGGTGCCGATATCGAAGAAATAGTCGCTGCCATCAGCCCAGACCAAAGAATCGGCGCTCACTACTGGTATCCAGGTTTTGGTTACGGTGGTTCGTGTTTCCCAAAAGACGTAAAAGAACTCGCTGCCTACTCACGATCGATCGGCGAAGGCGACAACATGTTCAATAAAATCAATGACCTCAATGAAGACCGGATTCCCAGACTGTTAGAAAGCTTTGAAGGTGAGCTTGATGGCTGGAAGGACAAAACCGTTGCCGTGCTTGGCTTGTCATTCAAACCAAACACTGACGACATGCGCGAATCACCAGCCACCAAAGTCATTCCCATCTTGCTCAGCAAAGGCGCCAAAGTACAAAGCTATGATCCCCTAGCCAACTGGCAGGAGTTTCATCGTTTGGAAAACCTAGAAAACAACCACCAGCAAATGAAAACCATCGAAGACGCGCTCCAGGGAGCTGAAGTGATGATGAGCTTAGTAGAATGGCCGCAAATCATCGGTTTTGATTTTGCTCAAGCGAAAACCAATCAATTAAAATGGTTCATCGACGCTCGCAATCAATTTGACCCAGAAGCACTGAAAAAAGCCGGTTATCATTATTTAGGACTGGGACGAACATCATGAAACCAATCTTAATCACCGGCGGTACCGGATTCGCAGGCTCACATTTGGTGGAAATGCTACTGACCAGCGGTGTGCCAGCCGAGCAACTACACGTCACCACCCTCTCAGACAAACCCAGCTACGTCACCACCTTACTTCCCGAAGAGAACATTCACCAACTAGATCTGACAGACTCTGAAGCAGTGACCAAGCTTTTTGCCGAATTGCAACCAGAGCAAATTTACCACCTGGCCAGCTTTGCCTCACCCAGTAAAAGTCTGGAGCAAACCGCCAAAGCTATCGAGACCAACGTTGAGATTCAACTCAATGTCCTCGAAGCTATGCGGCAGCACACACCCCAAGCCAGAATGCTATCTATCGGCAGCGCCTCGGAATATGCTGGCTCTAGTGAGCCCCTGAGCGAAACCAGTCAGCTCGGACCACACGATCCCTATGGTGTCTCCAAAGTCGCCCAGGACATGCTGGCCTACTCCTACACTGTGCGCTACGAGCTAGACATCGTGCGTGTCAGACCCTTCAACCACATTGGTGAACGCCAAGAATTGGGTTTTGTGGTCAGTGACTTCGCTCAGCAAATCGTCAAAATCGAAAATGATGAACAGCAAGAACTACGCGTTGGCAATCTAGATGTCACTCGAGATTTTTCTGACGTCAGAGACATCGTCCGTGGCTACATGACACTGATGGAAAAAGGCCTCACTGGTGAAGTTTACAATTTGGGCAGCGGTAGAGACTTGACTATTCGCAAACTACTAGAAACAATGACCCAACTAGCCAAAATCGAAGTGCCAATCAAAATTGACGATCGCAAACAACGCCCTGGAGATATTCAGCGTAGCGTGGCCGATATCAGCAAGATCTCTCAGCTAGGTTGGCAGCCAACTATTCCGCTAGCTGATACTTTGGGAAGAATTTTAGAATGGTGGCGGAGCGAATTAGCAAATCAATAATAACAACGAAGGGAAAATCATGAAAAAAGCATTTATCACCGGCATCACTGGCCAAGACGGTTCATACCTGGCCGAAATGCTGCTAGAAAAGGGTTACAAAGTCTATGGCCTAACTCGCCGAACCAGCACTCAGAACTTTGCTCGCATCAAACACATCGTTCATGATCCCAATTTAGAATTAATCTCTGGCGACCTAGTCGACCAAAACTCACTCAACTTTTCGCTCAAAGAAATCAAACCTGACGAAATTTATAACCTAGCAGCCCAGTCTTTCGTGCAAGCTTCCTGGGAGCAACCAGTACTGACCGGTGAGTTTACTGGTTTGGGTGTTACTAGAGTGCTGGAAGCCATGCGCCTCGCTTGTCCTGATGCCAAGTTTTATCAAGCCAGCTCCAGCGAGATGTTCGGCAAAGTGCGTGAAACACCGCAAAACGAAAATACCCCTTTCTACCCCCGTTCTCCTTATGGGGTAGCCAAAGTTTATGGTCACTGGATCACGGTCAACTATCGCGAATCCTATGACCTATTCGCTGTTTCTGGCATTCTCTTCAACCACGAATCACCTCGCCGTGGTCTGGAGTTTGTCACCAGAAAAATAGCCAATGGCGTCGCTCGCATCAAACTGGGCAAACAAAAACACATCGAGCTGGGCAACCTAGAAGCCAAGCGCGATTGGGGTTATGCCAAAGACTATGTCGAAGCGATGTGGCTGATGCTCCAGCAAGACAAACCAGAAGACTATGTGGTAGCCACTGGCGAAACTCACTCTGTGAGAGAGTTTTTACAGATCGCCTGCAAGGCCGGTGGGATTGAAGACTGGGAAGTAGTTTATAAACACAATCCGGAATTCGATCGCCCTGCCGAAGTAGATTTGCTGATCGGTGATGCCAGCAAGGCCAAACAGCAGCTGAACTGGAAACCATCGGTAGATTTCGAAGGCCTGGTAAAACTAATGGTCGAGGCAGAGCTGGAGGAAGAGAGCCAATCTAGCTCCTAGAAAAACCATGAAAAACCAGTCCGCCGTTATCATTGTTCCTACTTATAACGAGCGGGAAAACGTCGAGCCAACTCTGGAGCAAGTCTTCAAAGTGCTCGATCAAGTCAAAAATTGGAAAACTTCAGTCTTGGTAGTAGACGACACCTCTCCGGATAAAACTTACGAACTCGTCAAAAAACTACAGCGTAAAAACAAAAGGCTTCACTTACTGCTCAACGCTGACAAGGCTGGTCTCGGTCGAGCATATCTCAATGGCATGGACTACGCCTTCGATGAGCTGAAAGCTGACGTGGTATTTGAGTTTGATGCGGATCTGTCACATGATCCTACCAAACTTCCCTTATTCCTCAAAAAAATCGAGGAAGGCTACGAGCTGGTGCTGGGCTCACGCTATATCGCTGGAGGCAGCATTCCTGCCGACTGGGGCATTCACCGTAAGTTTCTCAGCGTTTTTGGCAATTTGTTTATCAATCTGGTAATGTTCAATTTCTCGGTGCGCGACTGGACCACCGGCTATCGAGCCATCACCAAAAAAGTTTATCGAGCGGTCAGACAAGAGCTGACAAGCGAGCGCTTTTCAGGATATACTTTCCAAATAGGGTTTTTACATAAAACCATTAGTAAAGGATTTCGTGTGGCAGAAGTGCCATTTCACTTCAAAGACCGCACCGTAGGAAAAAGCAAAATAGGACCGGAGTACATCAAAAACACTTTGGCATACATTATGAAAGTAAAACTGCAAAGCATTCTCAAACACCGTTTTTTCAAGTTCGCCATCGTCGGCGGCGTTGGCGCCTTAGTACAGCTAACCACCTTGCAGCTTTGGCGAGAAGTTGTTAATTTCCAGTTGGCTTTTTTCTTGGCTATCGAGTGTGCTGTCTTGAGTAACTTTATTTTCAACAATCTCTGGACGTTTGCTGACCGCAAACTAAAAGCATCTCAGATTCCAGCCAAATTTTTACAATTCAACTTAGCTTCTGGTGGATCAATCTTGATTCAGCAGGCTATTGCTTTTGTGGGCGAGAATTTCATTGGCTTATTCCCGCTATTCATTCTGCCAATCATCAATTTCCCGATCGATACCGGCACCATGTACGCCGTCACCGGTATTTTAGTGGGCATGTTCTGGAACTTTTTCGCCTACAACACTTTCATCTGGAAAGCTAAAAAACTAGCTGGCAAGAAAAAGAAAAAATAACTAGACTGCCATGAAGCTCGCTCTTCCTTGGAAAAAAACTATCTTGGGGCTGATTCTTTTGGCTTCCTTGGTGCTGCATTTTTATAATCTGCCGCAAAACACTCAGTTCCAAGGTGATCAAGGAAGAGACGCCATCATCGTGGCCGATATTTTCCGCGAAAAAGACCCTGTTTTCATCGGGCCAGTTACTAGTGTGGGAAACATGTATCTTGGTCCACTCTACTACTACTTCATGCTACCCTTTTTGCGGTTGAGTTATCCCAGCCCCCTGGGTCCAGTTTATGCCGTGGCAGCGATCGGAGTGCTCACTACTTATCTCATCTGGAGACTGGGTAAAGAAATCGTCGGTGAGACCGCAGCGCTGACCGCCGCCTTTTTCTATACTTTTTCCGCTGTGGCTACCTCCTATAGCCGCTTTAGCTGGAACCCCAACGTGATGCCGCTGGTGTCATTGTTGATGGTTTACTGGACCTATTTAGCGTGGAAGAAAAATCCCAAGTATTGGCTCTGGGTGATGGTGGCTTTTAGTGTCCTCACCCAACTACACTACTTAAGCTTGCTGACTGCACCCGCTGCCGGAGCGATTTGGCTGACGGCAGTTTTCCAGCAAAGCAAAAAGGCCAAAAAAGGTCTAAAAAACTGGTGGCAAGCTACCAAAAAAACAATTCTACCAATGTTGGCGGGAGTGATGATTTTTCTGGCTTCCTTGGCTCCTCTGGTGCTGTTCGACATCAAACACCAAGGAATTAATTTCCAAGCTTTGAAAAACTTAGTAACTGCTGAAGAGCACTTTTCTTATAACGAGAACCAGGCTGCTGGCAGCGGTTTGATCAGAGCTATCAAAGAAACTGAGGGTCGGGGGATGCACATTCTGTTCGAGTATATGATTGGTAAAAATAGACCTTTAAATCAGGCTTTACTCTATCTATCTGCCTATTTATTAATCGCTGTCTTGATCGACCGCCATCAGCAGAAAAAATCAACCGAAACCGAGTGGTTGCTGTTGAGTTTTTTGGGTTTTAGCATTTTGGGAACCGCTTTTTATGAACACAGCATTTTCGATCACTACATCGCTTATTTATTTCCTTTGACTGCCTTGCTGTATGGCTATCTTTTCACTAGGATCAAACCGAAGCAGCTGGCTGTCGTAATCCTGGTGGTTTTTGCTGGCTATTTCCTCAACTACAACCTGCCGAAAATGCCTTTGGCGCCAACCGGCTGGACTGTTGCTGATATTCGTCGTACTAGTGAAGCTATTCTGGAAAAACTAGAACCAGGAGAAAAATACAGCGTGATTTTGCTATCAGAAAGCGGTGATATCGAGGGTCAGAATTATCGCTATTTCCTCACTACCGGCCACACTCGACCGGTCCCTGCCGAGGAACAAGGCAGCGTTGACTCGCTGGTGATTATCGATGAGCAAGGTCTGGTGGATGACGTCGGCTCCCTGCCAATGTACGAAATCGTTACCTTCCCTGATAAAGACAATCGTGAGGTTTTTGCGGTCGAAGGCGGACCAACAATTACTATTCTGCGTAGAACTACACAAGCACCTGCCGAACAGCTAGAATGAATTCATGGCTGAAGCGGGCACTCCTTATTTATCGGTCGTGGTACCCTCGTATAACGAGAGTAGCAATCTAGCTCGAGCGGTTCTCAATGAGCTGCTCACTTATCTGCAAAACCAAGATTATGACTGGGAACTAGTTCTGTCCGACGATGGCAGCACCGACGGTACTCCAGAGCAGCTAGCAGCTTTTGCTCAGCAAGACGAACGCATCCAAATGGTCAACAATCCTCATGCCGGCAAAGGTCCAACAGTGGCAGCAGGAATGCTGGCTGCCAAAGGTCAGTGGCGACTGTTTACCGATTTTGATCAATCTACTTCTATTACTGAGCTAGAGAAATTACTCCCATATATCAATGATTTTCAGGTAGTGATTGGCTCGCGGGAAATCAAAGGGGCAGTGCGTGACAAAGAACCATTTTACCGCCACCTGATGGGCAGAGGTTTTAATTTCTTGGTGAGGTTTTTGGCGGTGCCCAATATCCAAGACACGCAGTGCGGTTTCAAGCTATTTTCGGCTGAGGCTACCAAGACTTTGTTTCCCCGGCTACATGTTTATGGCTCGCAGCAAGTAAGACGAGATGCTTTTACTGGAGCTTTTGATGTAGAGCTGCTGTTTTTGGCTAGAAAACTGGGCTTTAAAATCAAAGAAGTGCCGATTGTCTGGCATCACCATGCCACCGACCGCGTTAGCCCGATCAAAGACTCTGTCCGGATGCTGCGTGATATTGTCCTGATTCGGTGGGCTCATCTAACTAAAAAATATCGTTAAAAAATGTTATTAATCTCTGACATTCTGGAAAAAAAACTACGCTGGCTGTTGGGGGGCGTTTTTATTGTCTCGCTGCTTTACAGTTTTCTCTCTTACTCGCTGACTGACCCCAACCTAATACTGATTTCCTGGGAACCATACTGGGATTTCCAGCAATGGATGTGGCAAAACTTCTTTCACAATCGCCAATTGCTAGCAGCTGTCTACAGTGGTTTAGTGGGAGCTTTTTTCTTACTCTATCTCTGGGGACTGAAAATCACCGGTAAAACCAAAAACCTCCCCGAGCAGGAAGCTGCTTCTAGTGAACTGACTGCCAAAAAACTCTTTACTTGGGTTCTAGTGGCTATTTCCCCTTTGCTATTCAGCTACAACGCCCTCTCTCATGACGTTTTCAACTATATTTTCAACGCCAAAATGGTAGCCGTATATCATGCCGACCCTCACCAAGCAGTGGCGCTGGATTTTGTCCGCGATCCCTGGACTAGGTTCATGCACAACACTCACACTCCGGCTCCTTATGGTTATGGTTGGACCGGTCTATCTTTGCTGCCCTATTTTGCTGGTTTTGGTAAGTTTTTTTCCACTTGGTTAGTGTTTCGTTTGTTCGCCCTATTAAGTCTGGTTTTATTATTCAAAGTTTGGCAAAAAATCTATCAAAAACTACATGACAAGCCACTGTCACTTTATTCAACTTTACTGGTTTTTCTCAACCCACTTTTGTTGATCGAGGTTATTAGCAACCAACACAACGATCTATGGATGATGGCGCCTGCTCTAGCGAGTTTTTATTTGCTGCTCGAAAAACCAAAGAAAAGAGCTTTGGGGCGGATATTGTTATCGCTGATTTTTTTGGCGATCTCGATCAGCATCAAGTTCGCTACTGCAGTACTGATTCCATTGTGGGTTCTGGCGGTGATGAGCTGGTGGTGGGGAAAACTGCGACGATTTTTGACCTGGCCGCATTTTTTCCTCTTGGTTTCGCTGGCGATGTTCATCCCCCTTTTTTCCAGCCGTTCTCAGCAGTTTCTACCCTGGTATCTTGCCTGGGCCTTTATCTGGCTGCCGCTGATCAAGGAAAGCTGGTGGAAAGCCTGGTTGATAATTCTGTCTCTCACTGGCCTGCTGCGCTATGTGCCTTGGATCCTGGCAGGAGAACATAATGACCTGGTGCTGGCCAACCAAAAATGGATGCTTTGGGGGGTTGCTCTTGGCCTCTGGTTTCTCTGGCATCTCTGGTTTTTGTGGAACAAAATGCGCTACAATGATCCTCGGTGAAAAAACTTCTCAAAAATCCTAGCAGTTGGTTGTGGCTGACCATCGTCTTTTATTTTGTTACTCATCTCAAGGGCTTAGCTTTACTACCAGTTTTTGCTGACGAAGCGATCTATATTCGCTGGGCACAGCTGATTATTGATGACTGGCAACAATATTTATTTTTCCCTCTCAACGACGGCAAGACACCTCTATTTATCTGGCTGCTGTCACTGGGTCAAAAAGTTTCTTTTTTAGGGGTGCTGCATGTCAGCAGACTACTGTCAGTAATTATTGGAGCTTTGCAGGTCATCGTCGGGGTCAAGATTATCCAGACACTGAAGGGTGAAAAAACTGCGCAAATAATCGGAGCTTTGAGCTTCACCTTCTTACCCTTCTGGTTTTTTTATCACCGCATGGCACTGATGGATGGCCTGTTGGTGCTGTGGCTCTCGGTTTCCTGGTGGCTACTGATGTCGCTGAAAAACAAAAAGGGTGACATGAAGCAAATGGTTTTCTCCGGGCTAGCATTTGGTATGGCGCTATGGACCAAGTTACCGGCACTATTGTTTATTCCTGCTCTGGGATTTGCTCCACTACTGCTGGGTTTCAAGAAAAAAGATTTCGCTCTGAAAACTAGCTGGGCAGCTGGCTCTGTTCTGATTGGTTTGGTGGTTTTTCTCCTCCTAAAAATTCATCCTGCTTTCGGTCAGCTATTTAATCGCGGAAACGATTTTCTCTACCCGATCCATGAGCTGCTGGAAACTGGGGTGTTCAACGTTTTATGGCGTAATACGAAGCTGGCGATCTCGGTGCTCGGTAACTATCTGACTTGGCCAGTACTGCTGCTGCCTTTCGCTGGGTTTTTCCAACCACAGCGTCGCCGTCATGGCTTGTTGATGCTCTCTGCTTTGGGTTTCATGGGAGCGATTCTGCTGCTGGGCAAAACCGTTCATCCTCGTTATTTACTACCAGCGGCTTTGCCACTTACTGTTTCTGCGGCTTTAGTTTTGGAAAGGTTTTCACTGCATACCCAAAAGCTCCTCAAAAGACCACTGTCGATGCTGATTCGCTCGGCAGCGCTGGTGGTAATGCTGACTATTATCGCTTCAAGCGTCACCCAATTTGTGCTGATTTCCTGGCAGAATCCTGATTATCTACCGCTGATTCCTCAAGACAAAGAGCAATACCTGACGGAGTGGTCTTCTGGGCACGGAATCGAGGAGGTTACTAGCCTGATTATTTCAACTAGTGTCAACCAAACAATAGCTGTCGCGACCGAAGGTTATTTTGGCACTTTGCCCGATGGAATCTTGATGTATCTTCATCGCCAAAATGTGCAAAACATCATGGTTGAGGGTATTGGTCAGCCGGTGATCAGTATCTCTGGGGAATTTATCGAGAAAGCCGAAGGCTACGATCGAGTTTGGCTGGTGGTGAATTCTCACCGACAAGAAATGAATCTCGAGCAGCAACCGAAAGCGGTGCTGCTAGCGGAGTATCCTCGCCCCGCCGGTGGACCAAGTTTGCAGGTCTGGGATATCACTAGACTGCTCAGAAACTAGTCTAGTTTTTGTCTTTTGTTTTTCATCATTTTTTCATCTTGATGCTCTAAAGTAGTTCCATGGGAAAGAAACCGGGTCTTTTCTCGACTGCTCCCGTGATCCAGCACAGTGTGGCGACACCACTGACGAATATTTTGCTGAATACTGAGATCGCGGTGCAAAATCTGGAAAGAGGTAAAGAGGCCACGGAGATCTACCTACAGCGAGTGCTGCTGAATGCCAAACATCTTAATTCGGTGCTAGAGCTGGCTGAATCTTCGACCACAGTGTTTTCTCCCAAAAAAGCACTCGACGAGCTGGTGATGTTCAACCAGCACACTAGGCTGAAACAACACTTGGTTAGCAGGATTTTTCTGCCTGCTGAGTGTCTTTTTCAGGGAAATAAGCTGGCTTTTCAGGAAATGGTGGTCTGCCTACTGAACAATGCTTACGAAAGCTACTTAGCCGCCAAAAATCGCTTGGTTTTCCTGAGCGCTACGGTGGAAAATGATTTGCTGAAGCTGGTGGTGACTGATGGTGGTAGAGGGATGTCTTGGCTGGCAAAGACCCTGAGTGTTTCGCCGCTCTATACTAGTAAAAATAATCATGCTGGTTTGGGGCTTTATTTTGTCAAAAAAACGATCGAGGCTGAGTTTTCTGGTAAATTATTGCTTCGTTCCAGACTTCACAAAGGCACTTCTGCAACTTTATTATTCCCCCTCAAAAGCAACCAGGCGATAACCGAACCCTCGTCGAGTTTCTACTATTGATTGGTATTTGCCGAGTTTCTGGCGCATGCGGCGGATGTAGACATCTACTGTAGTGGGGTGAGGCTCAAAGGTTTCTGGCCATAAACTACGAACGATGGTTTGTTTGGGCACGATGACGCTGGGCGAGCGCGACAGGCAGAGCAAAATTTCTGCTTCTCTCTTGCGTAGTGGCACTTTTCCTTCTGGAGTAACAACCAATCCTTGCCTGGGGTAAAACACTACCTCTCCCAATCTAACTCCTTTTTCTTCTTCTGGATTACGATATAGGTGCAGTAATGAGCGCACTCGCAATCTCAGCTCTGCCAGAGAAAATGGTTTAGGCAGATAGTCATCGGCTCCGCCCTCAAATCCATTGATTCGATCTTCGACTGCTGATTTTTTGGTCAGCATCAGCACTTTGGTTTGCGGAGAGATTTCTCGCAAATAATCGACAGCGTCCAACGAGTCTTGCTCGCCGATCATGCGGTCCATGACACATAAATCTGGCTGCTTGTTCTCTATTACTCGATAAAAACTGGGCAAGTCATGCACCAATCTGACTCCTACGTCGACTCTAGAAAGCCCCAGCTTTAATGTTTTGGCCAACAAACGATCGTCTTCGAGCACTAAAATCTTTTTCATTCATGTTCCTCTGGTATACTATGTACTTGTCTTGAGCTTAACAGTCCAAGATGAAAAAATCCTGAAATCCCGGGTGGTGAAGCGGCATCATTACAGGTTCTGACCCTGTCGTCCTAGGTTCGAATCCTAGCCCGGGATC
>OMJP01000033.1 GCA_900299405.1 bacterium
AAACCCACTAGTAGCCTCATCGGTATAAAAAGAAACCGTAAATGATTTGTCAGTCAAATTGGTGACTTTGACATTTTTGGGAGTAGTTTCCGGAGTGGCTCTAGGAGCAAACACTCCCGTACCATCACCAAACAGCAGTAGGCCAGCAATCAGCGACACCACCAAAATCAACAATCCCAAAATAGTCGGAATCTGTTTCTTGGAGATTGGAGACTTTTTCCCGGGTTGAGCAGTAGTCTGCTTGGCTTCTGGTTTGCCTGCAGGTTTTTTGCCGATTTGCATGCCAAATATTTTCATATAAAACACAGATGTGTCACAAAACACACCTGATAATACTCTAGTGAAAAAACCAGAAAACTACAAGGCGAAAAAAGTCCTAATTGGCTTCTAGATCTTGAAGCTCGTCTTCTATTCCTGGGGGCAGCAAGACATTGTCTTGTCCAGCCCCCTCACGAACATTGATTAAAACCGGTTGTCCCTGACTGTCAGTCACAGCAAAAATCGGAAAATCAGCCAACTCTGATTGGGAATATACAGTTTTGTTTTCCAAATTCACAATCACACTTTCATCAAGAGCTGGGCTGAGCGGTTGGGCTAACTGGCGTTGTTGTGCAGAGATAGCGGTTCTTTTTTGTGATGAGAAAATACCCAAACTAATCCAAAAAACGGCAATCACAAACAAGAAGAGAAAAATTACCAATAATTCTTTGCGTTGCTGTAAGCGCTGGAGCGGTGCTGGTAAAGTTGCCATTAGAGTTTTCCTTGCATTAGTTATTCTCTCCCTCCACCGGCAGACCATAGTAAGGTGCGCCAATCAAGATTGAGGCCTCCAAAATCCGTTGTCCCCGACTGTCTTGGGTAGCAAAGGTGATGCGCTCAGTCACCAAACTACGCCGAGAATTACGCATCCCTTCGATAAAAGCGCGAATGCCTTCATAATCACCTACCACCGAAACCTGAATTGGCATGGTTTGTCGGCTCAGTTGCACAAAAGGCGTTTCTTCAGGAACTTCCTGCGGGATAGTCAGCACATTCATGTTCACGATGGTGATGTTTTGCTCGCTGGCAATTTTCTCGATCACTTTCAGGGTATAGCCCAAATAGACTCCGTTGGGAATTGCCTGATCTACGGAAGTCAGTCGATCTTCCAAAGCAGTGTGGTTGTCCTGAGCTGTAGCCAGAGCGGCAGCTTTTTGTGACAGCTGGGTATCAAGCTGGCGTTTGTCCTCGATCTCCTTGATCAAATCAGCCATGGTCAACAGAGTCGGCCGAATCGCAAAAATCGTAAAGAAGATAATAGCCGCCAATGACAAAAATAGTTCAAAAGATACCAAAGCTACTGGGTTGTGATAAAACTTGTCGAGCAGACTGGTGAGTTGGGTTTGGGCTTTGTTTTGTGCCATGGCTAGCGATTGCTGGTATTGGTTACTACCTGACCGGTCTGAGCGCTGATTTGAAAAGCAAAGCCAGAACCAGAAGTGCTTTGCGACTCGATCGTGTTGACTACTACGTTGGTAAAATCAGGAGAAAGCTGGAGGTTGTTGATCAGCAAATTCAGCGAGCGTTGTGACAAGGCTGTGCCAGCAAGCGAGACTCTGTCTGGATAAATCACCAGCTCAGTTAACTCTACTCCGCTGGGCACCACTTGCGACAGTGACGGAAAAACCTCGACGATGTTTTCTTGCTGGGCGACTTGCTGATAATCAGCAATCTTGGTCTGAACACGGCGAAATTCTGCTTCAAAACCAGCATACGACTCCACAATCGCCTGCTTTTGCGAAATCGATTGGTTCAGGTCAGTAATTTGGCGATCCAGGTAGAATCGCGTAGCAAAACTCAGCACCACGATCAGCTCCACAAACATCACGATGTAGCGGCCGACCGACAAAGACCACTGCAGCACCTGACCCAACTTGGTACTGAAAAAAGGATCCTTGGGAACAAGATTGATGTCGATGGCGACGGTTTTGTTTGACATAGGCAGGCGTTGACTTATTGTAAGCGGTTCTTACTTGGGGCACAAGGTTGGTGAGGATTGATGAAAGCTAAAGCTCGTTGCCGTCAGCGCTGGCTTCGACCAACACTTCTTTGGAGCTGGCCAGGAGATTTTTCCATCTAGCGAATTTCGAGAAAATCTTGGTCAGGTAGCTGAGTTCTTTGACATCTAGCAAGACCGAGAAATAAACATAAACCAACATGCCGATGGTGCTGGTAGTAATTGTCAGACCAATCAGCTCCAGAGTTCTGGTGGTGTCAAACACCAGCTCGTCCAAAATCTTGAAAGGCAGATAAAGGAAAACTGCCATCAAAAAGCTGGACACAATCATTTTCAGTTGGGGTAACCAAAAATCTTTGGTGGTAAAACAGTGCAGTCTTTTCTGCAGCGCCACAATAAATAAGATCAGCTCGGCAAAAGCACTAAACAACAATGCAAAAGCCAAACCTAGTACTCCCCAACTGGTGTAATGCACACTCAAGCCACTAATCACAAAAAACAAACCTGCTGTCACCAAAGTAATGTAAAAGGGTGTTTTGGTGTTTTTCAAAGCGTAAAAGGCACGGACTAGCAGCTGCGTCATCGCTTGCACCGCCACCGAAAAAGCCAAGATCGCTACTACCCGACCGGTCGACAGGGTTGTCTGCCAGGGAAAATTGTCAGTACCAAACACCAACCGCACGATCGGAATGCGCAGAATCAGCAACAAGGCAGAAGCTGGTAAAGCAAAAAACGAGATTTGGTGCAATGACTGAATCACTAGAGAATTGAACCGCTGACGTTGTTCTTCCTCACTTTCTTGAGAGAAAAACGGCAGCGAAGCCTGACTGATCGGCACGCCAAATAAACGAATCGGAATGGTCATCAGCCTCATGCCCAGACGAATCACCACAAAGCTCAAACCGCCAATGGTGGTAGCAAAAAAGCCCAATCCCAAATTCTGCAACTCCGACACCCCAATCGTCAGTACTCGAGGCGGCATCATTCTAAATAGTTTTTTCAAGGCCGAGCTCTTGATGTTCATCACCAGCCGCGGTCGCCAGCCAAGCTTCCAAGCCAGAGGGAGCTGCATCGCCATATGAATAAAAGCTCCCAGAATCACTCCCAAGCCAGCGGAATAAATACCAAAGCTGCCTTTGAACAAAAACACTCCCAAAATAATGCCAAAGTTATAAAGTACGGGAGCAATCGCCGGCATAATAAACTGGCGATAGGACTGCAGCATGCCGGTCAAAAAATTAGAAACTGCAAAAAATAGCTGGGCGACCAGCATCAATCTAGTCAAACCAACAGTGATATTGATTTGCTCAGTGGTAAATGCCGCACCAGTTCTCCAAACGGTTAGTGGGTGTGCAAATACGCCTATGACAAGGGCAAAAATAAAGAAAATGAGTAATAAAAGATTCATCACAGATGAAGTGAACTCAAAGGCCTCTTTTTCTGACTTTTTCTTGAGATCAGTAAAAAGCGGAATAAACGACGCCGCCACTGCTCCGAGAATAATCAGCTGAAAAAGCATGTCAGGAATCTGGAAAGCTACCTGAAAAGCTTCGTAGGCTAGCTGGCTTTGCACTGAATCAAAAAACGAGGAAATCAGCAGCCGCTCGCGCAGTAAGCCCGCCAATGATGAGGCAATGTTCGCCACCGTAATAATCAGTGCCGCCGACAAAATCGAAGTTTGCTTTTTTTCCAGCCAGCCGGTACTGTTATTGAAGAGTTTACTAAGCTTTAGAATCATCGATCACGATTATAAACTTAAATTACTAACCCGCACAGGGAAGCTTGCCCAAAAAAACTAAAATGGTTGAAAAAGGGCGACATCCAGAAATAGAAGATGTATATGAGTGGCTTGATGTTGTTGGTGCAAACTATGACCAACAACAAAAATTCGCTTCTCTACCCCAGTTTCCTTCATACGAACTACTAGAAGAAAGTAGCGAATCCCTTTCTTTATACAATCACCTGGTTTCAAAAGAAAAAATCAAACCTGGTACAAGAACCAATCTTTCTCAGATAGAGACTATTTATCCTTGGCTACTCCAGAAAGAAGGGGTCATAGAAAATCTAAGTGAATATTCAAAATCAAATCAAATAAGGAGCGAAGAGATGGAGAAAGCTGCTCTATATGGCACGAAGCTTCATCAGGCTGACGTCCTCTTTTCATTGGTAACCCAAATTAGTAATGGTCGGCAATCCATGCCCATAGAACAATTCCTGCCCACGGAAAGAAACGAACAACTTTTATCGCAGTTGAGAAGCGCTGTCTATAACGTTGGTTATGGAAACATCAAAAATATTGAAGACCTAGAACATCGTTTATTGAAAGCTTGGACCAATTATCATCTACTTAGCGAACCAGAAAATATAGCTGCCAAAAAATCGGGAATTGTTTTTAATCTTCCTTTAGAAAACTTTGGTATGCATGATCCAAGAAAAACCAGAGACACTTGGGTAAATAAAGAGTTGGGAGAAATCGGTGCTAGATTAGCAAAAGCTCATGCCCGAGAGTTCTACAACGAAGAATCAGCTTTGTGGTGCTTTCATCCAGATGGACTAACACAAAAAGAAGTGATGATTTCACTGAATTTTCGCACCTGCAAACTGTCTTTTAATATTAGAATCGACAGCATCACCCGCATGTGGGACAGTAACCGAAAAAAAGTTCAGGCCCAAACCGTCAACTTAAAAACGGGTGTTAAGCGAGAACTTCAAGGAATTGAGGCAGAAATCAAAAAAAGACAAAACCAAATAGAGCTAATTGCTGCAGAAAGTTTTGTCAACAAATACATGAGGGGTGATGTCGACAAACGGATTAAAAGCCTCACTCCAGCAGAAAAGGGCAGTTTCTATATGGGGGTAAATAGTGACAGCAGTGGTCTAGAAAAACGATTAAATCTAGCGGGCAATCTTTGGTTCAACCAAGGAAGTGGTGAATTTGAATTGGAATCTTTTTCAATGACTCCAGAAGAAAGAAAAGAATTTTTCACCTGGTTAGTTTGGTATGGCAATCTGATCAATCTTTATAAACAAGATGTTAAAAAGGTAGTTGCGAGAAAACCTGCTTGGAATTTAAAGAATGTTCAATCAAACTCAGAAAGGTTTATCATCCCAGAATTGCAGCCAGAAGGATATGTATAAATTATTTAGTTATGTTTTGGGGCAACTAGATTCAGAAAATCTTTTTGCTTTAATCTATCGTCCGGATTTTCTTTTTTAGGCTCGATTTTTTGGTTTTCAGGTTTTGGATCAGTCTTCCAACCCATATCTTCTTCTTGTTTTAACTGCCTTGCTCTTGAATCAACTAAATTTTCCAATCTTTCATCACCCACAATCATGCCGATGGCTACCGACAAAGTATTCGCCTGCTCCAGTAAATCTGGGCGGTTATTGTGTTCTGCTGACAAAGCCCTCAATTTCATCGGCGTCATGCCCATCACTCTAGCCCTAGCAACTATATCTATCAGCCTCTTGTCTGCGGGAGAAATTCTTTTTAATTCTTCTGCTGAGCTTTTCATATGCTTGATGAAATAAGTATAACATTTTAAAGCAGTGAAATTACTAACTTCTTTCTCCCTACCTTGCAGATCTCATCATGCCTGGTATAATTCCACATCATGCCAATTCTAGAGAATGCTAAAAAGGCTTTGCGGGCTAGTAAGCGTAAAGCTAAATACAACCAAGTGGTGAAATCGACTGCCAAAAGTGCGATCGATGCGGTGCGTAAAAACCCCACCATGGAAAACCTGGCCGCAGCTCACGCCGCGGTCGACAAGGCTGTGAAACGCAATATTTATCACGCCAATAAAGCTGCCAGGCTAAAAAGCCAACTCAGCAAACTGGTAAAACCCAGTAAACTAGAGAAAAAACCAGCCAAGAAAACTGCTAAAAAAACCACGAAGAAAACTACCAAAACTGCCAAAAAGTCAGCTAAAAAATAAGGAGGCTAGATGTCTTCTCCCCTGAGCCAAATTCGAAACTTCTCGATTATTGCCCATATTGATCACGGTAAAACCACTTTGACCGATGCTTTGTTGCGGGCCACTGGCACTATCGCTGCCAGCGAAACCAGAGAAAGAATCATGGATTCCAACCCCATCGAGCAAGAAAAAGGCGTCACCATCAAGCTGGCACCTGTCAGAATGGATTACGAATACCAGGGAGAAAACTACATTCTCAACCTGATCGATACTCCCGGGCACGTCGATTTCGGCTATGAGGTCAGTCGCTCCTTAGCAGCTTGCGAGGGAGCATTGCTGCTGATTGATGCCAGTCAGGGAATCCAGGCACAAACCTTGGCGAATTTCGAAAAAGCCAAACAGCTGGGGCTAAAAATCATTCCAGTGATCAACAAGATCGACCTGCCTTCTGCTGATGTGGAGCGCACTACTCTGGAGATCATGGAGCTGCTGAACATCGATGAAAGTGAAATCTACAAAACCTCGGCCAAAAATCAGCTGGGAATCAGCGAATTACTAGAGGCAATCGTGGAAAAAGTGCCGGAACCCACTGGTGAACCCGACAAACCGCTCAGAGCCATGGTGGTCACTTCTCTGTTTGATACCCACCAGGGAGCGATCGCTTACGTCAGAGTAGTAGATGGTGAACTGACCAAGAACA
>OMJP01000034.1 GCA_900299405.1 bacterium
GGCAAAAATCACCATGCGCCGAGCGATAAACAGTGGATCTTCGCCTGCCTCCACCATCCGCGCGAGATAATAAACCGCGGCATCGGGATCACTGGCGCGCATGCTTTTGATAAAGGCGCTAATGGTGTTGTAGTGCTCCTCGCCGTGCTTGTCGTAGCGCAGGTGTTGAGATTGCAGCGCTTTTTTTAGTGAATCCAGTTTGAGGTTTTGGTAAAGCTCGAAGGCGTGTTCCACAATCGTGATTAGTTGACGAGCATCGCCGTCGGCAAATCGTAACAGCCATTCTTTAGCATCTTTGGTAATCGTTAACTTAGTTTTTTTGTTTTCTTTTTCCAGTAATTTAACAGTTCGAGTTAGCACTTTGAGCAGCTCTTTTTCCTCAAGATTTTCCAGCACATAAACTCTGGAGCGTGACAGCAGCGGCGAAATGACATTGAAGCTGGGATTCTCGGTAGTGGCACCGATCAAGATAATAGTGCCGTCTTCGACGTAAGGCAGCAGGAAGTCCTGCTGGGCTTTGTTGAAGCGGTGAATTTCATCCAGAAAAAGCACTGGGGCGGCGTATGATTCGCTCAAGCCTCGCTGGCGTTGCGACTCTTCGACGACTTTGCGCACATCAGCTTTGCCGGCACTAACTGCTGACAGCTCAACGAATTCGTGACCGGTCTGGCTAGCGAGAATCTTGGCCAAGGTAGTTTTTCCCACCCCCGGCGGACCCCAAAAAATCATACTGGAGATCGCGCCCAGTTCGAGAATTCTCCTCAGTGGCTTATCATCACCCACCAGGTGTTCCTGACCGACAAACTCATCGAGACTGCGCGGACGTAAACGAGCGGCAAGAGGTTGATCCATGTCTTGAGATTACACCAATTCAGAAACCGAAAAAAGAGCGAAAATTGAACTAGATTAGTGACTTACCAGTCATGGCTGGTGGTTGGTTAAGATTCATCAATCTCAGCATCGTCGGCGCCACATCTCCCAACACTCCAGTCGTCAGCTGGCTTCCGTCGGCAAAGTCTTGACCGACGATGATCAGTGGCACTGGGGCAGTGGAATGCTCGGTGTCGATCCCGCCAGTTTTAGGAGTGATCATTTCCTCGGCGTTGCCGTGGTCGGCGGTGATGATTAGGACGCCCCCAGCAGCGAGGGTGGCTTCGACGATTTTACCGATTTGCTGATCGACGATTTCACAAGCCTTGATACCCGCCTGCAGATCGCCGGTGTGACCCACCATGTCGCCGTTGGCGAGGTTGACAATTGCTGCATCGAAACTACCTTGGTTGATTTGTTTGACCAGCTCTTCAGTAATCTCCACCGCGGTCATTTCCGGAATCTCAGCATAACTTCTCACTTTTTTTGAGGGCAAAATCACCCAGTTTTCTCCTGGATAAGGATCTTCACGCTTGCCATCGATATAGTAGGTAACCATTTTTTCTTTTTCAGTTTCTGCCAGCCTCAGCTGCCTGACTCCGGCCTGCGACAACACTTCGCCCAGATTGCCATCGATGTCCTGACGAGGAAAAGCTTTGGGAACCGGCAGATCCTGGTCGTAATCGGTCATGGTGGCAAAATACAAACTCTGAGGAACTCTAGCGCGCTGGAAATTCACGATTTTACTTTGATCGATTTGCGAAAAATCAACCTGCTGACCAGAACTACTACCACTCAAATCACGGTACTCAAAATCAGGCAGCACCAGCGCCCAGCTCAATTGTCGCGGTCGATCCACACGAAAATTAAAGAAAATCACCGCATCATGATCCTCGATCATTGTGGGCTGGCCATTGGCGTCAGTGATCAAGATTGGCTCGACAAACTCATCGGTTATTCTCTGGGCATAAGAGCGCTGCAGGGCTGTCTGCCAATCAGTCACTTGTTCGCCCTGACCAAGGACGATGGCGTCGTAAGCCTGCTGTGTTCGTTCCCAGTTGCGATCACGATCCATGCCGTAAAATCGACCAGTAATAGTCGCAAACTGCCCCACCCCCAAACGCTGCATTTCCTGCTCGATTTTTTGCAATCTTGGCAGACCATCCTCAGGAGGGGAGTCTCGCCCATCGGTAAAAGCATGAACAAAAACATCATTAAATTGCTGCTGTTCTGCCAAATTCAGTAAAGCTAGTAAGTGCTGATTGCTGGAATGGACATAGCCGTCGCCCAGCAGACCAATTAGGTGTAGTTTGGAGTTATTTTCTTTGGCGTGCTTGATGGCGCCGAGAAAGACTTGATTCTGAAAAAAGCTGCCGTCCTCGATACTGCGGTCGATGCGCGACAAACTCTGCCAAACCACTCTCCCAGCCCCGATATTCATGTGCCCAGTTTCGGAGTTGCCGTCCACCCCAGCTGGTAAACCCACATACTCACCACTAGCGCCGAGCATGGTATGAGCATATTCCTGCCACAAACGATCCATGTTCGGGGTGTCAGCCTGTGCCACAGCATTGCCATGATCAGCAGGTGCCAGTCCCCAACCATCCAGCACCAATAGCAACACTGGCTTACGACCAGCATAGGGCTGGACACCTTCGGCTAAAGGAAGATTGAGAATTTTCGGCTCGGGCAGGCTGTCGGACATACATTTATGATACGGTATCTAGAGAAACAAGCCAAGATGATATACTTTACTACAGCATGATCAAAGTTATCTCCTCACCATTTACTATCCAACAGCTTTCTCAAGAAGCAGGCAAAACGTTTGGTGACATGGTCAAGGCGGTAGTCGATATAGAGCAAGAAATCATGGCCATCAATGGTGAATTACACGCTGATGAAGAGGCGGTGTTAATGGAACAGGGAGCAAAACAAAGCAACTTGTGGGGAATTAATCTTTATCCTGAGCTATATGGTCAAGAAGATTGGCTAGAATTTGACTCAATGATTAATTTGCGACCATCTGGAGGAAACAAATCTCGAGGAGTTGAGGATCCTGAAATTAGAAAAAGAATTAGAGAAATTGTAAATAACTTAGTCAGTGAATAATAGCCATGCAACATCAACAATTAGCTAATGGAGGCTGGCAAAAATTGGAATTTGTAGAACAAATGGCCAACATTGGTAGTGAGGTGGAACGCGCAATGAATTGGCGTCAGAAAAATAACAAAAAATTTCAGCAAAAAGCCTTTGAAAGAGCATTGGAATTAATCAATTTAACTCTAGAGTGCCAAACCAATATCAGCAGGCTTAAAGAAGTTTCCAGGATTAAAGAATGTCTCATTGACGATTTTATTTTCGAAAACCAATATCAATCTACAAACCAAAGCTGGCGTAGTTATTTTCACGCTTTTAATTACGCCGCCAGAACTAGATAGTCATGGAAACCCAAGAAGCTATCGTTGTCGAAGTTCTCGAGGAGGGCAAACAGATTGAGCAGGATCAGGAGATCCAGTATCAACGCTTGAAACTGAGTTTTGGCGACAACCAAGAAACTCTGGAGCTACTTCACGAACAAGCACCTTTTTCCAAATGGACAGAGTATCAAGTCGGTGAAGAAGTTGTCCTAATCCAGCAACCTGATAATTCCTGGATCATCACTGACTTTGTGCGCCGACCGGCACTGATCCAACTGGGAGTGCTGTTTGCTATCTTGGTGGTTGCCATTGGGCGCTGGTGGGGGGTTCGCTCTTTGATATCCCTGGCTGTCTCGTTCGTGATTATTTTTGGTGCCATTTTGCCGGCTATCATGAGCGGCATGAATCCCCTGGTGGTTACCTTGCTGGGCTCGGCGCTGATTATCCCCACGACTTTTTATCTGGCTCACGGTCGCAATCACAAAACCCACGTGGCGATCATCGGGACCCTGATTTCTTTGGTGCTGTCCGGCTTGCTGGCAGTCACCTTTGTCAATCACGCCCATCTGACTGGTTTTGCTAGTGAAGAGGCGGCCTTCATCAGTGTCGAAACTCAGGACGCGATCGATATTCGCGGATTACTGCTGGCTGGGATTATTATTTCGCTGCTCGGCACGCTCGACGACATCACTGTTTCCCAAGCTTCTTTCGTCCAACAGCTCAAAGAAAGTAATCCCAAAATTCCTTTTAAAGAACTTTTCGCCCGAGCGATGAAAGTGGGTCAGGATCATATCTCGTCGCTGGTCAATACTTTGGTGCTGGTTTACGCTGGAGCTTCCCTGCCCCTGCTGCTGCTGTTTTTGGATTCCGACGTGGCTACGCTGCAGGTTTTCAATATGGAGATCATCGCTGACGAAGTGGTGCGCACCCTGGTCGGCTCGATCGGCATCGTGCTGGCTGCTCCAATTACCACCCTGATCGCCACTCTAGTTTTTGATAAAGTAAAACCAGACAGTAAAAATAACTCTGATCACCATGGACACGCCCACTAACAAACCGCTAATTTTATTTGATATTGATGAAACGCTGATTAACACTGATCAACTAAGAATTTTGCAGCGAAAAACACTTGCCGATACCTTACAAAAGTCAGACGAAGACATAGCTAATTGCTTTATTGAATATTATGGAGATTTGGAAAAAACTTCCGATTTTGATCCTGATGAGTTTCTTGCTTTTGCATCTGAAAAGTTTGGGTTTCCGCTGGAAAAATTGAAAGACGCGTTCTTCCAACCCACAAATTTTCAAATGGTGCTTTATCCTGAGGTGGTAGAGACGTTGGCCAACCTAAGAAATAAAGGTTATACATTGGGTATTTATTCACAAGGAATCCGTTACTCTCAGGAGTACAAAATCTTGGTAAATAATTTAATGGATTTTTTCGATCAACAACACCGTTACGTTCTAAAAAGAAAAATGGACCCTGCCGTGATCGCCGACCTACCAGAAAACACCATTATTATCGATGACAAGGCCGAGGTGATTGAGTTTTTGGAGAGATTTCCCAATGTGATTCCGCTGCACATCGTGCGTGGTGAACAAAATCACGTGGGTGAATATACCCTCTCAACGCTACGCGACCTTTTTCCGATCCTGGACACTCTGCGCAACGCGGTAGATAGCGAACAGTAGCACCCCTGCAGCAGCGTACTGACTGAAAACCAAGTGAGTCTGATAAACCACGGCATCAATGAGGATTGCCAGCAGCGGAAACAGCAACTCCATAATCGTCGAAACTTTCACCGGAGTAGATTTCAGTCCTCGGTAGTAAATCAGCAGCGCTACCATCCCCGTCGACAAGGCTATGAAAATGAAACGTGCCCACTGAGAAATATCTGGGATAGTGATTCCACCGAAGCCATCAGCCATTAGCAAGACGGCGAAGGCCAAAATCGAAGTCGCCCCAAACCTGATCGCTGTCACCTGCTGAGAGGGGAGAGTGTTCAGCATTTTTTTTGAAAAACTAGTACTCACTCCCCACGCGAAAGCGGCACCGAGAGCATAAAGAGCAGCGATGATGTTGTTGCCTTGCTGCGCCAGTGACACTACCCCACCTGGGAAAGTCACAAAATAAGCCGCCACCAAAGCCAGTCCCGCCCATTTCAGATACTTATTGCTCATCTTCTCACCCAGCAAAATACGCGCCGAAGCAATCGCAAAAATCGGCTGCAGTTTCTGTAGTAAAAACACCACACTAAAAGGAATAAACTGCACCGCCAGCAACGCCGCCGTAAACCACAGCGTCCCCAGCAAGCCACTGAACAGCGCTACGAATAATAGCGGACCAGCCAGTTTTTTTACTTTTTCCCAATCGATCTGCAAAAAATAAGGTGCCAGAAAAATCGTGCCCACCAAATGCTCAAAAAACACGATCGTCAGCGGATCCAAGACAAACAAGCTACGACGCACCAAGCCATCAAAAGCCCACAACGCCGCCGCAACACCAATCAAACTCGGACCAGTTAATTTATGAATCTTCATTTAAAGCCTCCTTGACTCCTTTAATATCCTGATCGATCTGCTGCCCCAGCTCTTCCAGTTTGGTAAAATCTCGCGGTTCGCGCAGGTACTGCTCTACTGTAAACTCAATTTCCTCACCATACAACTCTCCAGAAAAATCCAGCAAAAAAATCTCCAGCACATCATGCTCTTCGTCTTTCACCAGCCGCGGACCAAAATAAAGCGCACCCTGATAGCGCCGGCCCGCTACCCAAACCCAGCTGGCGTAAACTCCACGCTTCATGGTCTGGGGAAGCAGTAGTGGATTGAGATTGATCGTGGGATAACTAAGCTGCCGACCAGTTTGGTCTCCAGCCTGCACCTGAGCCTGATAACGTTGCGATTGGCGAATCATGAACTGGATTGTAGAGCTTTTTGACAAAAGTAAAAGTAAAAAACCTTACAGTTTGTCCACCAGAACTGTTATGATAGAGTTAATTAGCCTGCCATGAAAATTACTAATCTTCGCGCCCGCCAAATCCTCGACTCCCGCGGTGTACCCACGATCGAAACCGAAGTCACCCTCGAAGGGGGAGTCATCGGTCGCAGCGCCGTGCCGGGAGGAACTTCTTCTGGAGAACACGAAGCAGTGGAGCTGCGAGATGGGGGGGTCGCTTATGGTGGCAAAGGTGTCAGTAAAGCTGTCGAAATCATCAACACTACCCTGCTCGATGAGCTGAAAAATCACGACTTTGATCAGATCTCGCTGGACAAAAAGCTCAACCAGCTCGATGGCAATGACAATAAATCCCAGCTCGGTGCCAATACTATCCTGTCTATTTCGCTCGCTTTCGCTTGGGCCGCCAGTCGCACTGGGTTTAAACCACTCTACGAATACTTTGGACAACTTTACGAAAACGAGCGTTTCACTCTGCCCCGCCCGATGTTCAACATCATGAACGGCGGCAGTCATGGCAACTGGGCTACCGATATCCAAGAATTTATGGCCATTCCGCTGAAACCAATCAGCTGGGCAGAAAAACTAAAAATCGGCGTCGAAGTCTTTCATCAGTTGGAAACTTTGCTCAAAGGCAAAGGCTATAACATCAACGTCGGCAAAGAAGGCGGTTTTGCACCACAGCTAGGCTCCAATCAAGAAGCCTTGGACCTGGTCTGCCAAGCGATTACTAGTGCCGGTTATCAGCTGGGCAGCGACGTTGGTCTGGGACTAGATGTCGCCGCTAGTGAATTTTTTGACAAAGAAACCAAACAGTACGAACTCAAAAAAGACGGTCGCTCCCTCAGCACCGCCGAAATGATTGCCTGGCTGATGGAACTAACCGACCGCTACCCCATTGTCTCGATAGAAGACGGCTTGGCAGAAGATGACTGGGCTGGCTGGCAGTTACTAACCAATCGTTTGGGTACCAATCTGCAAATCGTCGGTGATGACCTACTAACCACCAATCCTGACAGAATCAAACAAGCCATCGACCAACAGGCCTGCAATGCTTTACTGGTTAAACCCAACCAAATCGGCACTCTCAGCGAAACTTTGTCTGCCATGAAGCTCAGCCAACAGGCCGGCTGGCAGAACGTGGTCTCCCACCGCAGCGGCGAAACTGAAGACGTTACCATCGCTCACCTAGCGGTCGGCACCGGCGCGGGACAGATCAAAACCGGCGCCCCAAATAGGGGAGAGCGAATTGCGAAATACAACGAACTCACCCGGATCGCCGAAAGGGTAGAGCCGACTATCTAAAAATCAAACAGGGGAGTCCTCTACTCACCACTTCCCCACCAATATGGTATAAAAGTCGGTAATGCAAGGCTTGCAGCAGTTCCTAGCAGTCAACAAAAAAACCATCGTCCGCTGGTGGCACGTTGTTCTGATAATTTGGTTTGCTTTTTTCTTACTTTCGACTCAATTATTTTCCGTCCGCTTTTGGCTGGAAATCGGTAAATTATCTGGCACTGCTAGCCTAATTACTTTCTGGATTGTTTTAACTCCTGGAATTCTCAAGCGTTTTCAAATCGGTGCCTGGCTCTTACCAATCCGCACCATCCTGATGCTTTTCCGTCGCCAACTGGGAATCACGATGTATGTTTTGGCCCTGACTCACTACTGGTGGTCGCGCATGATGCCGATTTTGAGTTTTGGAGGCGATATCTTTAGTGTTCAGCCGTCTGAACTAATGGGACTGATTGCTTTTGCCTTGCTGACGCCGCTATTTTTCACTTCCAACAACTGGGCCGTCAAACATCTCGGTCGCTGGTGGGATCGGATTCACTCCCTGGTATACGTCGTAATCTGGATTTTGTTTTTACATGTCGGTTTGCAGGAATTTGGTTGGAAAACTTTCATCACACTGATCGTGGCGGCTGTAGAACTGTTTTCTTTAATTTGGGCTAAATCTTTAGCTGTCAAAAATCAAAATTAGCAGAGTAGACTGTCGTTTGCTAAATCAGCTGTTTGGGAAAAGGGGAGAGGCGAATGAATTTTCGGTCTGCCTGAGTAGCGGCGAAGTGTGATATCTTTAAGTTATTGTTTTTATGAAAGAAACTTTTCGCCAGACAATTGAACGTTTAAAGCTGTTGTTTGCCGAGAAAAAATGGTTGTGGGGCGTAGTGGCTGGAGTGGTGGTTTCCTCTACTCTACTCACCTACTGGATCGGCACCAGGCTAGCAAATCGAGACGCCAGCGGAGAAGCAATCACTTTGCAAGATTCGCAAAACTTACCTGAAAATGCTGAAGAACTAAATACGCTGACGGTGCTACTGCTTGGTTTCGGTGGCGCTGGTCATTCGGGAGGGACGCTGTCTGATGTGCTGCAGGTAGCGCGCTTGGACTTTGACCATAATAAGCTGATTCTCATCTCGATTCCCCGTGATTCATGGGTAACTTTGCCCGGCGGGGTGGAAAGCAAGATCAATGGTGCTTATAGTCGCGATCTGCAAAGTGGCGACGAGGAAGCCACCACTGCCAAAAACATGGCTCAAGTAATCACTGGTTTTCCCATCGACTACTATATTGCGTTAGATTTTGTGGGGTTTGAGCGAATTATCGGTGAGGAGCTGGGTGGGATTGATGTCGAGGTCGCGACGCCGATGACTGATCCTTGGTATCCGATCAAAGGTGAAGAGGTCAATCTATGTGGCAAAAGTCCCCAGGAAATGCAGGAGATTCATGCCAATTATTCTGGTTTCGAACTGGAGAAGCAGTTTGAGTGCCGCTACGAAACGATTTACTACCCAGCGGGAACAAATCATATGCAGGGCGGCGAGGCTTTGAAATATGTCCGCTCGCGCCATGGGACTCCCGGTGGTGATTTCGCCCGCGGAGTGCGCCAGCAAGAAGTCCTGGCTGGCATTCGCGACAAACTATTCACCCTGGAGGGAGTGAGCAACATCCCCAGAGTCTTCCAGCAGTTCGCCGCCCATACCAACACAGACCTAGATGCCGAGATCGCTGAGTTTCTTTGGCCAGCCATCAAGGGCAGCCGAGATTTCGAAACCATCCGCGTCCAACTATCGACCGAAAATGTCCTGACCGGCGGCAACATCGGCGGCGCCTCGGTCGTTCTTCCTCGCGATTCCTGGCAAGCAGTACAAAACTACGTCCAGCAGCAGATAAATGAACAACTAGCCAACTAACTAACCAACCAATCAATTAATTCCTGCCCATGCTCCAAGTCTTTAAAACTGCCCCACTACTCACTCCTTTAGCGAAACGCATCTTTCATATCACAGTCTTTATTACTTTGGTGGTCTTGGGTGAGGCTTCGCTGGCCTACTTTGTCCCCAACCACATCATGAATACTTTCAACAACAGCGCCTTGATGGGCTTGATCATAGCAACCTCATCGATGGTGGGCTTGATCGCAGACCTGACTATCCCCCAGCTGCTACCCAAGCTGTCGGTCAAACGCGCATTGTCGTTCACAGTCTTTTTCCAGATTATGTTTGCGGCATCGCTGGCAGTCACGATGTTCATTCCTTCGATTCCGGTTTTTATTTTGGCGATGGGCTTTTGGGGCATTTATTTTGAGTTTCTTTCTTTTACTGGCAAGATTTTCGTCGCCACCAAAGTTCCCCGCTCGCATCATAGTGTCGCTTGGGCCAATATTCTTTTTGGCCGCAGTCTGTCTTATATCACTGGACCAATCATCATCAGTATTTTGCTGCTTGGTGGTGAGTGGCCAGTGCTGCGCGCTATTTTAGGACTAGTGTTCGGAATCCAGGTGCTGTTGTTATTTCTGCCTCCCAAAACTACACCCACTGAAGAAATTATTGAGCAGCCCAAAGAACCACCACAGATCAAAAAAGAACTTGGCTACTGGAAAACTCTACTCAAAACTGCCTGGCCAGCGGTGTCTTTGGTGTTTTTGTTTGGTCTACTGGATGCCAGCTTCTGGACCATTGGTGCTGTCTTGAGTGAAAAGCTGTACGCCACTTTTGAGCTGGCCTATCTGATCATTCCGGCCTACATCTTTCCGGCGATGCTATCAAATTTGGCACTGATGAAGTTGGCTATTACTTCTTACAAAGAAAAACTGGGAGCATTGTTTTTAATCCTTGGTGCTTCCTCAGCAGTAATTTTTGGTTTGCAAGAACCAGGACCAACTTTACTACTTTTCAGTTTTGGCATTGGTTTCTTCAACTCTCTGGCTTTCAACCTAGCAGAGGCGACTTTCTCCGATCTGGCAGAAAGAATAGGGGTGCACAAACAGCACATGATCGGTCTATCCAGCTCGATTTATAGTTTGGCTTTTGTCATCGGCCCAATCCTGGCTGGGGCGCTGGCTTTCAAGTTCCACGAACAACTCGCTTTCAGCATCATCGGCGGCATCGGAATGGGTATCAGCTTACTGGTGCTACTCCTCACACCCAAGAGGCTACTCCTACCGCAAAAAGAAATTCAGAAGTGGAAAGATTAGTCAAAAACTACCAATAATTTTCAGATATTCAAATGAACTGGATAAATTCTAGGCATAAATATCCGCCGGGCCCTGGACAGAGAATTGTTTGATGTTTTGCGAAACTAGAACTGGAGGAAGAAACTCTTTGTTACCCTTAGTCCATCCCAGCTCTAGGAGGACTTCTTCAAAAGTACCTTGACTAATAATCTCCTCAAAGAATAATTGAGCAGCTTCTTCCAGGTTTTTCTGAGCCACATCAGCTGTTTCACCCACAGAAGACAAGTCAAGAGCTGGAGAATGCGCGATAAAATCGTCTCCTTCTTTCATGACTGTTACTGGTAGGTCTAATTGAACAGGCACCGTTTTCATAATTTTATAATAGCAAATTTGACATTAAGTGTAACTTTTATGTGCGCTCGCTGGGATTCGAACCCAGGACCTTTGGTTCCGGAAACCAATGTTCTATCCAGCTAAACTACGAGCGCTAACGAGAGTATTTTAACAGGAAAACTTACTGACAAGCCTGGCAGGATCCCAGGTAGGTCAGGTGATGGTGAGAAATCTTGAACCCGCCAATCGAGCTGGGGTGACTGAAGTTGCAGGGCAGGGTTTCGACCCGACCGCAATGCTCACACTGCAGGTGCTCATGATGGTGAGAGCGCAACTCGTAGCAAACACCTTTCTGGGGCGTGTTGTGCTGGCAAAGCTGAGATTTTTCTAGCAGTCGCTCCAAGGCCCGATAAACACTAGTTTTATTATAGCTTTGCTCGAGACCTGAAAGTTTTTCCAAGATTTCTGGCACTGATAGTAGGTGCTCGACCTGCAGTAAAGCCATGATTTTTTCCTCGAGATTGCGTTTTTTCATGACTTTATTGTAGCTCAAAAATTCTACTATTGCAACTTTTTTGCATTGATGGTTATAATAGCGGCTATGAATAATTTTCTCACTCTCAACCTCTTGGTATTAGTCGGCAGCTTGATTGCTCTCGTAGGCGGGCTAATTGCTCTAAAAATCAAGCCTCTAGCCAAACTACTGCGGCAATACGCCACTGCTTTTGCCTCAGGAATTCTACTGGCGGTTTCCTTGGTCGGCTTGCTACCAGAAGCTGTTCATGAACTGGAAGAAACAGCTTTTCCCTGGCTACTCGGTGCTTTCTTGGCTACCTACCTGTTTGAATACTTTGTTTTTGAACTCCATCATCACGAAGACGACGATCATGACCACCAACACTCCTCTGTCCTATTGGTAATTCTCGGTGACACTATTCATAACTTTATCGATGGCGCGACGATTGCGGCTGCTTATTTGGCAGGACCAGCGCTGGGAATCACCACCGCTATTTCTACCTTCCTCCATGAGGTGCCTCACGAAATGGCAGACTTTGGCGTCATGCTTCAGGCAGGCTGGAAAAAAAGAAAAATTATCCTCGTCAATATCTGGTCAGCACTCAGTTCTTTTGTCGGTGCCTGGCTGGTGTGGTTGGTGGCTAGTGAACTAGCCATCATCGGCCAGCTGCTAGCTATCTCGGCTGGAATTTTCCTTTATCTAGGAGCTAGTGATTTTCTCCCCAAACACGGCAAAAAAATCTCTCGAAAGAAAGCCGTGGCCATGATGCTGTTCGGAGTGATTTTGATGCTCTTGGTTTTCCGCCTTATTCCCCACGAGCACTAAGAGCCAAAAGTGAAGGCGTAGGCAGAAACTCCCTGGTCAAAAATGATTTCCAAGGTGTGGCGGCCGTAGTCATTGCCCAGATCAACTAGGTCATATTTCGTCGGTTCAGTAACATAAATTCTGCCTTGATCATCCATGTCGTCGGTCCAGTATTGCTCGGCTAAAGGCTCACCATTCATCAGCACTCGCACGTAACCGGCATTTTGTTCAGGAGCCATTACTAGATGGACTTTTTCTGCCAGGAAATTCAGACTCAGGCTAACTTGATCGCCCTGTGCCAAAATGTGTTCTTTATTGACACGCCAGCTACCTTTGAGGCCCACCGCATCGACGGGCAAACTGGAGCTAAAACTATAATCTGCTGTCACATCGCGACGAATAGGATTTTCCAAAGTGTAAGCCTCTGCCCGACCGTAACCTAGATAGGTTTCTGGGGTTTGCCGGCGTCGAGCAGTAGCTTCATCATCAGTGTCGCTCAAGCGCTCCTCGCCCAGCAGCTCACGAATTTTATTCTCGGTCTCGGTGTATTTGCCCTCACCAAAGTGGGTGTAGCGAATTCGACCTTCTTTATCGACTAGGTAATGAGCCGGCCAGTAGCGATTATTGTAAGCACGCCAAATTTTGAAATCATTATCCTGCACTACCGGATAAGTGATGTTGTAATCCTCCATCGCCGTAATCACGTTGTCGGTGTTTTTCTCGAACTCAAACTCCGGCGAATGCACCCCTACGATCACGAAACCCTGATCTTTGTATTTCTCGTACCACTCCGTCACATAAGGAAAAGTGCGAATACAGTTGATACAGGAATAGGTCCAGAAATCGATCAGCACTACTTTGCCCTCCAGCAGACCATCAAAACGCAGCGGTAGAGAGTTGATCCAGTTGGTGCCGCCCTCCAGCTCAGGAGCCTGCGGATACATCATTTCGTCTTGCATTTCGTTCAGCGGGCGGCCGAGCTCAAAATCATCGCTGCCATTGAGTCGCTGCAGCTGATGTTTGACCAAATCCACTTCCTCCAGCTGCGTCAGCCCTGCTCCGTATCCAGGAAAACGCTCCAGCACCCAGACCTGAAATTGGCGATCGAAGTTCATCGTAATCGCCAGACCGGTCAACACCATCAACACTCCAAAACCCTGCTGCACTTTAACCAAGTTCTGCGACAACCACGGCACTCGTTGCAACAGCTGTCGGCCACCATAAGTGATACCCAGCATCGGTAAAGCAGTTCCCAGTGAATAAGCCAGAGTAATCAAAAATGCGGTGCCGGTCACCGAGCCAGTCAGTGCCAGAGAAATCACCGAGGCCAAGATCGGCCCCACACAGGGTGTCCACAACAGCCCCAAGCTCAAACCCACCACCAGACCAGCTCCATAGCCATCACCGGTATTGGTCGGTGTCAGATTGGCCAGCTTGCTGAATAATTTCTCGAGCAAGATCTGCAGTTTGGGAAATAACAAACTCGCTCCAAAAATCACGATCACTATTACCGAAAAACTCCTCAAGCTATCGGCCGAGATACCCAACCGACCGACCAAACTCGCCAAAAACAAAGTAAAAAAAGTAAAACTGAGAACAAAACCAGTGACGATTCCCAGCGGGCGGCGTTTGCCTTCGCCGATCGAGCCAGACAGCACAATCGGTAGGACTGGCAAGATACAAGGAGACAGCACTGTGACGATTCCAGCTAAAAAAGCAAATAGTATCAAAATCAGCATCGTGACTGTCTCCTCATATCATTATTATCATTGTGCCTTGAGTTTAGTACTCAGCAGCATCTTCTTCCATCATGGCGTCATCGGTTGACTCTTCCATTGAGTCTTCCTCCATCATGGCATCTTCTTCCATAGCGTCATCTTCCATCATGGATTCTTCGACAGCGGCATCGCCACCAGCGTCTTCCACCATGGCGGGTTCTTGGCGCATGTACATCACGGCCAGCAAACCGACGACGAGGGCGATTATCACCCAAGCGGTTTTGGAAAGTTGCATGAGTTCCTTTCTTTAGCTACTTTATACTCAAATTTTTCATCAATTTCTGTGGTTGCCGTTACTTTTTTGAGAAGAATAAAGAAACTCTGACCCGAATCAGTCGATCATCATTTTCTGCTGGATCGCCCCGACCATCGGTATTACTAGTGGTCAGGTAAAGCCATTCACCAGATAGATCAGTCACTACCGAGCGCAGTCTGCCGTACTCTCCAGTGAGGTGGGAAGTCAAATTAGTTAGTTGTTCGCCATTAATTTCTGCACTATATAAACTCACTCCTCGCAAACCGGCAAAAAACACGGTCTCGCCAACCACTGCCGCATCGCCTGGCGCCCAAGTGGTGGTGCTGCCAGACTCGATCACCGGAGAGATCATACCCTCTCTGGTCTGTTGTCCTTTGATGGTCGGCCAGCCATAGTTGCCACCGGCCACGATCAAATTAATTTCATCATTACCAGTCTGCAGTCCAGAGGGACCGTGCTCACTGGACCACAATCTCCCCTCGCTATCCCAAGCCAGACCCTGGGGGTTGCGGTGGCCATAGGAGTAGACTTCGTTTCCAAAGGGGTTGCCGTCAGCAGGGCTGCCGTCGTCGTTCAGCCGCAAGATTTTGCCAGCCAAAGAAGTGGTGTCCTGAGCCGAATTCTGGTCGCCGGCATCACCGGTCGCCACATAGAGTAAGTCATCAGGACCGAAAGCGATTCTGCCACCGTCATGGAACTGGGCTCCGGGAATACCTTCGATAATGACAACTTTGCCACTTAGAGAATTATTATCTTCATCAAAAACATAACGCTCGATACGATTGGTCAAGCCATTGCCGGTGTTGGTGGTGAAATATAAATAAAGCCAGTGGTTACGCTGGTAGTCTGGGTGCAGCGCCATGCCCAGCAGACCGCCTTCACCGACGTGCTCGACGCCATCAATGGTCACGCTCTCTCTGCTATCAGGAAAAATTCGCACTAGCTCTCCCGGTCTCTCGGTCACCAGTAGGCTGCCATCGCTCAGAAACTCCACCTCCCATGGAATGGCGAGATTCTCTGCCACGACCTCGATCGCTGGACCTTCGTCTTTATCGGTCGCCATCTCGGAGGAGCGAATTCCCGGCAAAGCCTCGCCCTGCCCATTGGGACCAAAAAACATCAGTCGTAAATTGTCTTGGAAAAAATACGCCCCGCCTGCCAAAAGAAGCAAGAGAAGCACCAGGGCTGATTGCCAGCGCTGTTTCACTTATCCATCATAGCAAAAACTATGCCGAAACAACAGAAATATAGTTTATAAGGGGGAAAAATTAGTTTTTGGCCTCTTTGCCAACAGCAATCGGTCGACCCTCAGCATCAACCGCCTGCCCTTCGGCGTTGCGGCGCATGCCTTCGATCTGAGAAATAATCTCTTTGATCTGCTCCACAGTTTCATCGGGCAGCTTGCCATCGACAAAATCTTTGTTGTTATCAATAATCCAATCCGCCATCGCCAAACAAGCAGGCACGTTTTGACCCCTAAACTGAAATTCCGGAGCAAAGTTTTCGGTATTCCATTGTTTTTCAAATCCCTCTATAGTTCGATCGTCCTCGCTGCGATCTTCCCGATTGAGGTACCTCTTCATCAGAGGCTCTTTGTCCACCTTAATTCCAACGGTGTAATACTGGTAGCCATTTTCTGCCGCCAGCTCTTGGAAAAACTCAATTTCTTCTGGGCTTCTGATCCCAGAAATCACGATTTTGTCGCCAAATTTTTCTGGATCTGCTTGAACCCTTTTCCAAGATTCGATAGCCATGGCACCGAAACCATGCTCTTTTCTCCACTCTGTCGCTAGTTCCGTCAGAGTTCCTCTTTTGCTGCGCTCTTTTAGCTCTTCACGAAGCGCGTCAGACATCTCGTAGACCTGATAGCCTTCTTGCTGAAAATAAGGACTAACAATGCCCTTACCACCAGAAAAAAATGCTGTTATACCAACGATTGTTTTCATAGGGGGTATTATAATATAAACAACCAGATAAAAGAAGTGCTTGGCTACTTCTCCTAGCCTGCTACAATGATCGCATGAGCACTAATGAGTCATCTGAGTCAGCTCTAGACCGTCAGCCAACTACCCAAGAAGAGGGTATTTTAAATGAGGTAAAACTCATGCTGGAGGGTGATGATACTCCCATGGCCGATAAAAAACGAATTAAGTTTAAAGATGATGTGACCAGAGAAACAATCTTGGGGGCCATTTGCGGAGAATGGGATACCCCAGCAGACAGAGATACCGCTGATGAGTTCATGAATTTTTATAAAGATAAATTTACTCCTAAAGAAAGATATAGGCATAAAACCGATGACGTTCTGCAGTTATTCTTCGCCTGGTTCAAATCAGGTCATGGCCCATTATCCCAACTAGCAATTTTCCAAGAAGAAAAATAAATTAGCTTAAAGAAAAAGCAAAAACCCTATCTCTTATCAGAAAGAGTTTCTGCTTGGTTATAAAAAAATCAACCACTGTGGTTGATTCTCTTATTTCATCTCACCCTTGCGGGACCAGAGGTCATACAAGGCTGAAAGACCGACCAAAACGTACACTAACGTTACCAATGATGGCCAGCTGCCCAACAGCATCTCAACGAGGTTGACTCCGAAGAGACCAACTAGACCCCAGTTGAGGGCTCCGACCACCATCAGGTAGTAAGCGAGCATTTTCATCGCGACTCCTTTTGGTTGTTAATACTGTACTCATTATGAATAATTTTGCCACGTATGGCAAGCAATTTAAGGATATAGTGGTAGATAATTTGATCTGATTTAGTTATATTGAAAAAAGTGAAGAAATTGATTGCGATTCTCGTTTTGGCTGGGTTAGCGGTTGGCGGCTATCGGGTGTTTACTAACAAAAACTCCAATGAAGCTCCAACATCAGTCGTCGAAACTCAAGAACTACCAGAAGCCTTCACTGCCATTTTTCTGATCTATACCAATAACCTACGTCGAGATTTTTCTGCCGCGATGTATCATCGGCAAAGCGAGGCTGTCTACCTGACTAGCCACAATCCCAACCAGGTGCAAGTCGAGCAACCAGGAGTTACTTGGCAGGAATTCTTTGACACTCTGCCTTTTAGCCTAGACCAAGAGTGCCTGGTCACCGGCACCCAGCAGAATTTCTGCAGTAGTGAAACACAACAATTAAACTTCTATTTGAACGGCGAGCTTGAGCCCCAAGCATTAGAGAAAGTAATCCAGCCAGATGACGGGCTGCTAATCACTTTCGGACCAAACGACGATCCGAACATCGAACAGCAATTGACCCAGTTAGAAAATATTAAAGAAAATTAAATCTTTTTTACCCAATTACTCTCTTTCTGGCGCTGGATCGGTCTTTTGTGCTATGCTGTTCTGAGTTACAACTGCAAAGGAGTTTATGGCAAAAAAAGCCCACAAATTTGATAAAAACCCAGGCATGATCATGGTCTTGTCGTATGTCGACGTACTGCTGGCCAATGTGATTGTGCTCTGGCTGGCAAGTCAATTTTTTCCTCAATATCTAGTGCTGGGCAATGTCGCTCTGACTGCTACCTGGGCTTTATGGCTCAGTATGGGTGCTTTAGCGCTGCTGGGCACTTTTGCCATTCCTTTTTTCAATGAATGGGAAGCCCGCCGGGGTAAAAAACTTACTAGCTCTGACTGGATGATTGGCTATTTTCTAGTCAATTTCGTCGGGCTGTGGCTGATCACTCGCTTCTCGGGAGTGTTTGGTCTGGGTGTGATTTCTTGGACAGTGGTAGCCGGTCTGGCGCTCGGCATGGATATTCTGCAAGGAATGTTCATGATGAAGCTGGAAGAATGGCGCACTAGCTAAAAAAAGTAGTAAAATAAAAACATGAACAAAGTGCTGCCCAAGCTAGGCAAGTTCTTTACCACTTTCGTCCTCTGTCAATCAGTGGGGATAATTGGGGCTGGTTTTACCGCTCCGATGATTGATTCCTGGTACAACTTGCTGAACAAACCCTGGTTTACTCCTCCTAGTTGGCTTTTTGGACCTGTCTGGACTTTGCTGTATTTCCTGATGGGAGTCTCGCTGTACATCATCTGGACTGAAGTCAAGCCTTCGAAAAAAAGAACTCAGGCGATGAAGTTGTTTTTCGCACAGCTGGGAGCGAACCTGCTGTGGTCACTGATGTTTTTTGGGCTGCAGTCTCCCCTGCTGGGTTTCATCACCATCGTCGCCATGTGGGTGCTGATCGCGCTGACCAAGCACGCTTTCATGAAACTGAATAAACTAGCCGGCTGGCTACTACTCCCTTATTTACTGTGGGTGAGTTTTGCGACCGTGCTGAATACTGCTATTTTGGCGCTCAACTAAAATGTCGCCTTTGGGAATCGTCATTATCCTGATTCTCGGCGCTATTCTGGCTGGCCTCTGTCTCTTTTTCGGCCGGCAGGTGCTGTTTGCGGTGACGATGCTCCATGGACCGGTGTTTGTACCGAGCGCGGACGACAAGCTCCAGACGATGCTGTCGCTACCGAAACTGACCAAAAAATCCAAAGTGATTGATTTGGGTTCTGGCGATGGCAAGGTCTTGATCGAGCTGGCGACTAAGCACGGTCTGAAGGCCACCGGGGTCGAGATTAATCCGATTCTGGTCAAAAAAAGTAAAAACTTAATTAAAAGTCTTGGTCTGAGCAAGCAAATCACCATCCACAAACAATCCTTCTGGAAAACTGACCTGAGCGACTACGATGTGGTTTTCCTCTATGGCACTAGTTACATCATGGAAAAGCTGGAGCAAAAACTGAAAAAAGAAATGAAACCCGGCTCGCAGCTAGTATCCAATTATTTCAAGCTTCCCGGTCTCAAGCCAAGCAAAACCAAAAATGGGGTGTATTTGTATCGATTCTAAGCCTGAAATACCTGGGTCTCTAGTTTCACTACTCGGGTTTCGTGATCCTCTAGCTGATCGGAGTGCTTGCTCTGGCGGTAAGCAAAGGCAGCATGCTCTTCTCTCATAGTTTTGATCTCCCCCATGACAGCATCTATCGCGGTGAGAATTTTGTCACTAAAATCAATCAGCTTTTTATCAAATTTTTCTTCCAGCCTTCTTTCCAAGCTGGCAAACTCCGTCCTGATTTCTATCCTAGTAGCCAATAATGAATCGGCTAATATGTCATACTTTTTCTCTAAAGAAGCAACTCTTTTGTCCAGAGAACCAACCTTTTTATCTAAAGAAGAAAGTTTTTTATTCAAAGAACCAACTTCTTTATCTAAAGAAGTGAAGCGCTTGTCCATTTGAATATCTCTTTTGCTGGTCATAATTTTAATATGTAGCACAATTCTGACATTAAGTGTAACTTTTGAAAATGAAAAGATGAAGTTAGAACTTGGAAAACCCTCTATTATTTCTATTATGCTGGCGGCTTGATGGGCTAAATCTTCCGCGAATCATATGCCCAGTGCAGCAAAGCCTGGCGCTGGCGGGGGCGGCAACTGAGATCGCCTTTGGTACAGTTCTTTTTCACCTGAGCGATGTGGCGGCGAAAAGCTCGCCAGCGCTTGATCTGCCGCTCATCCTCGTCGGGAAGACGCCGACCCATGAAATAACGACAATACCAGAGAAACCAACCCTGCGGATCTTCATCATATATCCAACCCTTGGCCTGCCAAACAGCTAGCGGCTGTGAGGCGCTAACTTTGAAGAAATTCTTTTGCGGATCTTTCGGACCAGCAGTGAACTGATGTTTTTTGAACCAAATTTTGGGAAACTCCTGATCATTCACCGTCTCATATTTTCCGCCAAAAATACCCAGATCTATCATCTCCTTGGGCGTCAGCTCCGGCTGAAAATCAGAATGAAAGTTTTTACCCGCTGGCTCATTCAGCACATAGCGGTAATTACGCTGCATCGAGTTGGTAACCGTGACAATTTTCGGCATCACTCGCAATACATACTAGTCTTACCCTCAATTCCCCCAGCAGGGAGAGCTTGCACCACCTGCCGATCAGCCGATTCGAGGTAATCCAGCCAGCAAAGCGCATTACGGCCGTATTCGTCGATGCTGGGGTGCTGCCTGGCAAAATCCTCACTAAACTCCACTGCATTCTGCTGGCGCAAGTCGTAGACACCCAGGTCGAGAAAGACATTATCAGAAAAACCAATCTCAGTGGCTAGTAGCTCACCTTTTTCGATAAACACTCGGGGCTGAGGCTCGGTCGTCCGCGAATCACCATTGGCGCCCAGCGGCAGTTGGTCAAACATTTCTTGCAGTTTCGGCACAGGCTTTTTCAAATGATCATTCATCACCATGATGCCGCAGTCATTCACATAAAAGAAAAAGTACTGCACCTCACCACCCTGCTCATAACGAGCCGCTTTGGTGACATAACCATCCATGATCGCTCGCACCTCGACCTGATTGTGACCCAGACTGTCAAAGCGAAAACCACCATGAGCTTTAAAATCAGTACCCCTGATCTGACCAGGATAAATCATGCCACTGACCAAACTAACATCAATCGGAGCGGGAAATTCCAGCGGTTCGGGACAAGCCGGAGGAGTGCTGCTCGGCTGCCATTGCTGGTCGATGAATTGCCATTCGACCGTACCTTGGGGAGAATTCTGAGAAATAGAATCGGGGCGCTGATTATTCCACCACCAGATGAGCACAACTATCACCAGTAGGACCAACAGCCACCATTTTTTCACTATTCCAGTGTAACGGAAAATATCCAGAAGTGCCAACTTACTGCGCTACGGCCACCAAAGTCTGATTGACCGGCACCTGCTCACCATTGATTGGTAAAAAGCCGTGATCAATAACCTCACGAATCATAAACTCACACTCGATCAAAATATCAGCCAAAGTGCCACCATCCATCAACCGCTGCGGAGATATCTCGTGCAACCATTGGAACAAAGTAATGTATGGCTTGTTCGCCTCACGCAGATGATCCCAGCTCACATCCCAAGACTCAGTAATCAGCAGCGGCATTTGTCCAAAAACCTCACGATAATTCAGTAAAAATTCTTTGACCAGCGATACTCCCTCAGCAAAACTCTCAGGCTGACCGAGGATATCGTGGAGAATATAGTTGATCGTCGCCACGTCAGGTTTGGCCTGTTTGGCTTCCTTCATTTTTTCCAAATCGAGAATACTGCCAGTTACCATACCTTTGATTAGCTCTGGTCTGACAGCAAAAGTCTGCAGTGCTTCTTGATTCGCAATTGCACTGCGATCAAACAAAATAGTCTCCATCCCGATCCCTGCAGCAAAATGACCTCCACCACTGCCGAAATCTACCAGTCTCGTTCGCGCCGCTCGCTGCAGATAAGTGGCCAAACGAGGCACAACATTGGCAATCAGCTCATTCGAAGACAGAGCGTTGCGCTTTTCGTTGCGCGCCAAGCTGCCGCCAAACTGCATCGTCTGCGGATTTTCGATCACCTCTGTCAGGTGGTTGATAGCTTCTTCGTAGGAATAGGAAAGATTGCGATAACTGCCGATCACCCGGTGACCAAGCAACCGAGCGCCAATTGCATTCAAACCATCCTCATCAGCCAAACCCAAACTCGTCAAAGGCTTTTCCAATGATCGATAACGTTGTTCGTTCTCTTCAATAATACCAATCAACGGCACCGCCAAAGCAGTTCGTAATTCTGGAAGAAAAGCCTTGAGATCAATTTCTGCTACCAAGCGCCAATCCTCACTCAACCGACGCAGTTCTTCACGAAGCTGGAGGGCTGTCAAAATATGGCGGTCATTGATGATGGTTTTTTCCGGCAAAACATAGCGGCCGGTTTCATTTTTGTCCAGTTGGTTGGTGGCATAAAGAAAACCCAGGTTGCCAGCCATAACCTTCTCTGGACCAAAGGCACGCTTGCTCACTGTGTCGTTTACCACTATCCCGCCATTACCCAGCTGCTCATGGAGGCCAGTTTCTGCCAGAGAACACAAAATATTGAGCGTAGGGAAGCCCAACAGCTTCTCCGCCACCTGCTGGTGAAATACTTCAGTTTCCTTGGGTTTCATCGCCAATCCTCAAACATCGAGTAAAACATGGGGAGTATTGTATCAAATGGTATCAATAAAGCACAAAAATTCTAATCGTCTTGCCCTGGAGTTCTAGGGTGGTTAACTCTTCCGCCTCCGTCGGCGCAAACTGAGTCACTTCCCAGTTACCAAGCGTCAGCGGATCGGCATCGCCGTCCTCCTGGATGACATACATCACCTCCGCCAGATGATATTCCAGCTCTCTGGCTGGCACGTAACCGTCACGCTGCAACAGGAAGCGGTACTCATAACCCAAACTCGTCAGCCCATCTCGACTGTCTTTGAAAATCGTAAATGAAGCCGGCTGGGTGGCGTCAATATGGCGTTCGATCTCGTGGGTAATAGCCGATAAATGCTGAATTGTGCGGAAAATCGGCTGGTAACCGCCTTTGGTAGCTAGCAGCGTAGACAGCGCCATGAGGCTCACTACTAAAAGGCTGAGCCACCGCTGCGGAGTAGCGGCCAGCAAAATCGCGAACACCAACACCCCCAACGTCACCGGAATTACTAGGTAGTAAGCATAAAGGTAGCCACTATAAAGCAAGTAAAAAACAAACATGCTACCAAACAGCAAGCCAACTAAGTTCGGCACCGTCAAAGAAAACTTTTTTGGCCAGGATTTCTTTAGGCCAAGCACAGCCCCAGCCACCAACAGCAGTTGCAACCAGGTTTGCTGAGTAAACATTTTCAGTAGATTAAAAACCTTTTCGCTGGTAGTCCAGTGATCAAAGTTCGCCGTAATCTCTCCTCCAGTAGCCGAAGCGAATAAATAATCAAAAAACGCCTGCGAAGTAATAAAGCCATGGCGAACATCAAAAAGAATCAGCGGACTGAGCATCAAGACCACTCCCGAGATGTGGTAAGCCACCGCCGTCAGTCTTTCACGCCACTGCTTGCCACCCCACAGCCACACCGCCAGCA
>OMJP01000035.1 GCA_900299405.1 bacterium
GACAACGCCGCCATGATCGGCGTTGTGGCTGGCTACAAACTAGAGAAAAATCCTGATTTTCAAGCCGAAAACCTCGATCGACTCCCTCGCTGGTCAATTGCTAGCTAAATACTATATAATCAAACTGTGTCTAGCCCTCAGGTGACACCTATTACCGGCCTGCCCCAAGCCAGTGGTTGGGCTCAAGTGATTACTCACCCCTCACGCTTGCTTACTTGTGTTTTGTCGGTCGCTGGCAAAAACGCCAATTCCGTCGGTAAAACCCTGGCGGAACACGTTTCCCATTTTCAAGCCAAAACTAGCGCCGAACTACACAACGCTTTGCTAGATTTGCTGCAAATTGCTCGCCAAGAAGAATGCCAAATTCAGCTCGCTTGTATTCTCTTTACCGAAGACCGAAACATTCTCGCCACCCATAGCGGTTCGGTTTTTCTGCAAAGAAATCATAAAGCCGGCGAAATCCTGCGCTCTGACAACGAGCTAAGAATCATCGAAGGCCCGAGAGTAAAAGACGATCTCTTTGTCCTGGCCACCAAACAATCAGCCACCACCTTCCCCGCTTTAAAAAACATGCTCCACAAACCCAGCGAAAACATCGTGCCGAAACTAGTCGCCGAGCTGCACGGAAAAGAAAGCTCTGCTTTATCGGCGATGGCGTGGATAGAAAATGGCGCTGAACTGGAAGCAGTCGGTGATGACGAAGAAAAACAACCTCTGGGTAAAAAACTGCTGGGAACCGTTAGTTTGGACAAGGCTGCCAATGCCGTTAGAAGTTTTCCAATCAGTCGTTTGCGCAAAAACCCGATACTGCTGGCGAAAAGAGCTGCTCGTAAAGGCATCAATTTTTTCAAAAACCTACGCCAGCCAAGAATCAACACTCTGGGAGACAACGGTAATGGTCGAAATCGCTGGTTTTTCATCGCTGCTGCCGTAGTGATCTTGGTCCTCGGTGGAGTGATCGGCTGGAAACAGTACCAAATCAACCAAGAACTAGAAACGCTGCAACCACGCTTGGGCGAACTACAAATGCAGCTAGAAGCAGCTCGAGACAAAGCCGATACCGAACCGCTAGTTGCTCGCGCCGAGGTGCGTGAGGTACTGCGCGGCCTGGAAGACCTCATCGCTGCCAACCAAGACAAGCAGCAAGCGGTCAAAAAACTCAAAGAGGAATACCAACTCGCTCAGGCCTTTGCCGACTCGATTTCTGGCACCGAGAATCTGGACAATCTCGAACCATTCTTTGACCTGCGCCTGGCGGAAGCAGGCTTTATCGCCAGTGACGCCCAAACCAATGATGAACAGCTAATTGCCCTTGATGCCTCGGCTGGCAAAACCGTGGTGCTGAATCTGGAAAATAAACAAACCTCGCCCGTTTCCCTGGGAGACATTGGCTCGACCAAGGCCATGACAATCGAGGAAGACCAACTCTATCTGCTGGCTGGAGGCTTGCACGCTTACGACCTAGGTAATGACAATCTGCATACTCAGCTCAAAGAACAAGGCGATTCAGATCGTGCTGGTAGTTTGCTAGAAAGCTTTGGCACCTACCTTTACGTTTTCAATGCCGAAGAAAGAAATGTGTACCGCTATCTGCGCAGTGATGACGAGCTCAGTGACCCAATCGGCTGGCTAGTGGACAAACAAGATTTTGTCTTTGATGAAATCGAGGACATGGCGGTCGATGGTGATATTTGGTTCACTACCCAAAACGGTGAGGTTTGGCGCTATACCCAGGGCTCACGACAAGAGTTTGCTATCCAAGATCTGAACACTGCTTTTGACTCATCGCTGAAAATCGCCACCCATCTCGAGTCTGAATATCTTTATGTACTGGAAAGCAGCAAAAATCGCTTGGTAGTGCTACGCAAAGATGGCACCTTTTTCAAAGAAATCGTCAGTGAGGTTTTGGCTGGAGCAAATACACTGGCTGCCTCGAAAACCGAAGACGTCGTTTATGTGATTAGCGGCTCGCTAGTTTACCGTCTTTCCCTCTAAGCTCTGGTATACTACCAGACAAGATGTTGTTACTGAGCAATAAAAAAGCCAGACACCTGTATGAGATCGACCGCACAGTCCAAGCCGGGGTAGTTTTGACTGGCGCTGAGGTCAAAAGTCTGCGCAATAAAAGCGGTAGCCTCACCGGCAGTTACGTCAAACCAGTAGGCGAAGAACTGTTTCTGATCGGCGCCCAAATCACTCCCTACAAATTCGCCGACAACACCGAATACGATCCCAAACGCACTCGTAAACTGCTGTTGAGAAAAAAAGAAATCTTTAACTTGATTCAGGCTTCGCAGAAAAAAGGCTGGACATTGGTGCCGCTGTCTTTTGAGTTGGTTGGCAAAAATATCAAACTAAATGTCGGTGTCGGTCGCGGTAAAGAAGAATACGAAAAACGTGAGAAACTCAAGAAAAGAACCTTGAAGCGCGAACTGGCGCGAGAAATAAAACAAGCGAAGCTGAAGGTGTAGATGAAGTTCAACAAACTGCCTTTGTTAATTTTGTTAGCTTTTTATACCTATCTCCTGGCCAAACCGATTGATTTATCTGTCACCGATATTGGTCGGCATTTGATTAACGGCCGTGAGATTCTGCATGGTAATTGGGAAGTGCTGACATTCAACTTTTATTCCCATACTCTCCCCGACCAGCAGTTTGTGAACCATCATTGGCTGACGGGAGTGGTGTTTTGGCTGATTTATGAAGCCAGTGGTTTTCTGGGGCTGCATTTATTTCACACCGTGATAGCGGTGATCAATTTTACGCTGCTGGTGCTGCTGCTGAAAAAACATGGTGGAGCGGGGGTGGGATTTTTGCTGGGGGTGGTGGCGACACTGCTGATGGCCAGTCGTGGTGAAGTGCGACCAGAAACTTTTGGCTTACTACTACATCTCAATTACCTGCACTTTATTTTTTGGGTCAGGAAGACTGGCAAATTCCCTGGATGGGCCATCGCCTGGCTAGTGACACTGCAGATCTTCTGGACGAATTTTCATATTTCTTTTGTGTTCGGGCCATTCCTGTTCTGCTGGTGGTGGCTGACCAATCTATGGGAAAAAAATAAGCCAGCTGAAAAACTACAAAAAAAATTATTACTTACTTGGGTAATGTTGGGACTGGTCACGATGATAAACCCCAATGGCTTGGCAGGCGCGCTGACGCCACTGACGATTCTTGAAAACTATGGTTATCGAGTGTTTGAAAACCAAACCTTGTGGTTTCTGCGAAATTTTTATCCCGGACCAATCATTCCCTTGTTTTATTTGATTAGTGGAGTGGTGGTGGTCGGGTTGGTGAAGTTCAAAAATCAAAACAGTTTGTTCGTCAAATCACTGGGAGTGATCGGCATCGTGCTAGGCTTTGTGGCGCTGAGAAACTTGCCGCTGTTTGTGATCTTTACTTTACCGTTGCTGGCTGAACAGCTGCAATTGGTAATTAAAAAATGGCGCAAGAAGCCACTGATTAATATTGAGCAGCCCAGATTGGTTGGCGGAATCTTGCTGGCGGGAGTATTTGGCGCGGCGGTGCTGCTGAGCCAACTCCATCCCGTGTTTGGCAAACGCCCGCCGCGCCATTCTGGATTCGGCTTGATCGCCAATCAGGAAAAAACCATCCAAGCACTACAACAACTACCGCCAGGAGCCAAGATTTTTAATAACTACGACATCGGCAGCATGCTGATTTTTACCAACTACCAAAATAATTTCGTTTTTGTCGACAACCGGCCAGAAGCTTACTCCGCAGAATTTTTCCAAGATCACTACATTCCTATCCAAGAAGATGAACAGCAATGGCAACAAGCCCAGCAAGCATACAACTTTGATTATCTAGTCATTGGTCACCGCGATTTGACATCCTGGACACAGACCTTCCTCGCCAGCCGAGTCAAAGATCCTGCTTGGCAACTCATCTATCAGGACAACTTTGCCGTGATTTTTGCCGCAAACTAACCAAAAACCCCTTGTCTCACTGCTCAATTTACTCTACTATCAATATAGTTTAGCTGCCCTCCCCACAGCCTAGTTGCTAATTTTGGGGGGAATAAAGGAGTGAATTATGCCAAAGAACGTATTTTGGCCAGCCACACTGGTATTAATGGGTCTGATTTTCATGGCCTCAAACATGGGTTATCTACCTCTCAGGTTTTGGAATTTATGGCCAATCATCCTTATTGTCGTTGGTTTGGGCGGTCTGCTGACCTCTGACCGAGATGAATGGATGGCTAAACCCAAAAAAACTTCTAGAAAACGCACTACCAGCAAAACCAAGAAGCGCAGTACTCGTAGAAAGAAAAAATAGTTAACTAGCTATGCCTTTCCAAATAGCCATTGATGGTCCAGTGGCCGCAGGCAAAGGCACAGTTTCTCGCATCGTCGCCCAGCGTTTGGGCTTTCTCTATATCGACACCGGCGCCATGTACCGCATGGCTGCTTATCTAGCTCATAAAAATGGAGTTAGTTTTGAGGATGAGGGTAAAATCGTTGAACTAATAAACAATGCGCAGATGGAGATGGAAAATCCCGATGAAGATGAACAAGATGGCCGGCTGATCACCCTCATACTCAACGGCGAAGATGTTTCCTGGAAAGTGCGTACCGAAGAAATTAGTCAGGGAGCCTCGATCGTTTCCACTCATCCCAAAGTTCGCCAAGTTCTGGTCGAAAAACAGCAGCAAATCGCCAACGGACAAAATGTGGTGATGGAGGGTCGTGATATCACCTACCGAGTCTTACCAGATGCCCAACTAAAGATTTTCCTCACTGCCAACCCAGAAGCCAGAGCCACTAGAAGACTACTTCAGCTGCAGCTAAAAGGCTTTGACGTAACTTTGAACAATATTTTGACAGAAATCAACGAACGAGATGAGCGAGACATGGGGCGCAGTGCTGATCCTTTACAAATTGTTGACGACGCGTGGCAGCTAGACACCTCCAACTTGGAAATCGAAGAGGTTGTAGAAGAAATCGTCAAAAAAGCCAAAGAACTGCAAGCCAAAAACAACTCATGAAAAAAAATGATCAGGATTTGGAAAAAATCCGCGAAGATACCAAAAAAACCGAAAAAACTCTCAAAGAAAAACGTAAAGCACGTAAAGCCAAAAAAGAAAAACAGGCCAGCGCTTCGGTCAATGAAAGATTAGTTGCCCCAGTTTTGCTGATTATTACCCTACTGATTTCTTATCTGATTATGCTGTTTAGCTAACAAGTTAAAACTGGGCTCCTTCGAGAATTTGCCCTTCAATTGGTCTGCCTTCCTCATCTAGTTGAGGCTGAAATACAGTCGGATTGCAAGCGTATTGGGGTTCGGTTCCCTGCACAAAAGTTTCCCTGACCACCACTGGACAGCCAGTGCACGGCAGCGTACCGGTAGCCTTGCAGATCGCTACTTCAATCAAGTTCTCTGGCTCAGCAAAGGCATGGGGATTTTCTTCATCGAGTAACAGACGCATGGCTTTGTTCCAAATTGGTGAAGCTCCAGTGATCCCAGATGCTACGTAGCTCATCGAAGTATTGTTGTTGTTACCTACCCAAACCGCCACCAAGCGATCGCTGGTGTAACCGATGGTCCAGTTGTCACGCAGATTATTGGTCGTCCCGGTCTTGACCGCTACTTCTTGGCCAGGAATGTTCAGTACTGACCGTGGGCCAAATGCTGGGGTACGAGCTTGGTTGTCAGACAAAATGTCGGTAATCAAAAAAGCAGTTTGCGGCAGAAAAACTTGACGCTCATAACAATCCTGATGATTGGCTACACAATTGTTGCGGTAAAGCACTTCTCCTTTGTTGTTTTTGATTTCCAAAAAAGGATTGATGGTTGTCAAGGCGCCATGATTGGCAAAAATTCCATAAAGCTGAGAAAGTTCCAGCATCGTCACTTCCCCGCCACCCAAAGTCAGCGACAAACCAAAGCGACTGCGATCCTGCCAGGTAGTAATGCCCGCTTCTTCGGCTTTGTCGAGCATGGTACTGACACCCACTTCTGCCAAAGTTTTCACCGCTGGCACATTGTAAGAAGACGCCAAAGCCTCTCGTAAAGTTACTTTGCCATGGAACTGGCCGTCATAGTTTTTGGGAGCATAAGGGGGGCTGCCGGCGACATCATAGACTACTGGCGAATCATCGATGATCGACGCAGGAGTTTTGCCATTTTCGAGAGCGATAGCATAAGTCAGTGCCTTGATCGATGACCCAGGCTGACGAGGGCGCAACACTACGTTTACTTGACCATCATGGATAAAGTCAAAATAGTTTTTCGAACCCACCATGGCCAGTATTTCGCCAGTGTTGGGGTTGGTGATCAGCGCCGCACCATTGCCGACATTCAGTGGGGCGAGACGAACTAATTCCTGACGCACTACTTCTTCTGCTTCCAGCTGTAAGCCAAGGTCTAGGGTAGTACGCACTTCCAAGCCACCGGTTTGCACTGCAGCTTCGCCATACTTTTCTGCCAGCAGCCTTTTGACATACATCACGAAATGCGGTGCCTGAATATCAATGCGGTCCTGGGCAAAAACAATCTCTGCTGAGCTTGCTTCCTGCCACTGCTGCTGGGTGATATAGCCGTCTTCGTACATCCTCCGCAGCACTTCTTCCTGACGAGTAAAGGCCAACTCAGGGTTGGAACTAAAAGGAGAATAAACCGATGGCGCTTGTGGCAGACCGGCCAGCAAAGCTGCCTCTGCTAGATTGAGATCTCTGGCTGATTTATTGAAATAGCGCCAGGCTGCTTCTTCTGCGCCATAGGTGGAACCGCCATAGGCTACCTGGTTGAGATACATTTCCAGGATTTCATCCTTGTCGTAAACTCCCTCAGTCACGATCGCCAGCACTAATTCACGCAGTTTGCGACGAATGGTTTTTTCTGGAGTTAATAAACGATTTTTAACTAACTGCTGAGTAATGGTAGAGCCACCCTGCAGGGTTTCCTCGTTATCCAAGTTGGCCACCAAGGCGCGAAAGATTCCCTCGCTAGAGAAACCGTGATGGTTGTAGAAATCTTTGTCTTCGATAGCGATAGTGGCTTGCACTAAATAAGGAGAAATGCGTGAAATCGGTACTAAAGTGCGGTTTTCATCCTCGTAAATGCGAAACAGCAATTTTCCATTGCGGTCCAATATTCTGGTCGTCAGTAAAGGGTCGGTGCGGGTAAGGTCCAACACTGATGGTAAATCAGCAAAGACAAAGTTGTAGCCCCACCACGCCATCAGTAAAATCGTCACGGTCGACAAAAAGGAAAAAATGTCGCGACGATCAAAACCAACTGGTTCAGGAATCACTTCTTTGACGGTCTTTACCGGTTGTCGAACTGCCAGCTGCCAGCTGCGTGGTTTTCTGGGGCGCCCGCGGCGCCGGCGCACCCCAATTATTTTCATCAGCTCATGCCACTTTGGTCCCCAAAAATCAGTGACCGATCGCCACCATTTCTCCAATCTGCCTCTTTTTTCCTCAAGAAAAGCCCGCCAGCGCGCCAAAATCGAGATTTTCTTGCGCGGGCGCCCTCTACCCTTTCGCAAACCCAGCTTTTTCAGCAGCCAATGAATTTTTTCACCAGCTCCAACAAAAAAATGCTTAACTTTTTTTTCCTGACGATTGAACCAAATTAAATAATTTTTGTTGGCGTGATACCACCACGGTTTACGCGGCCGACCACGACCCCGCTTGAAAGAAAATGATTTTTTTAAATTTTTTAATATTTTTGGAAAAAGTTTGCTGATTTTTTTGAAAACTCCAACCGCCATGTTGGTGGGGATTATACGCTACACTAAAATTAGCTGACAAGTGTCTAAGCTTAGGCCAATTAAACTAACCTATATCGGACAAGCACCGCTCTCGCATTTGAGCATTTCGAGATCGATGTCTTCCAATACACCTTCTTCGTCATTGATCTCACGGATCACTTTCATGAAATCATTGGCGTTCATCTGCTCTTCCGGCTGATATTCGTAAGCCGTGGTGTCGATCCGCGGCATGACGCTGGCGGTCCGGATCTGCGGTTGGTATATTTTGAGCATTTTCTTGAACTCTTTAAAATCAACTCTATCTGGATCATATTTCAAAGTGTAAGAAACTTGGTTGCCGGTATCAGGCTCTAGCGGTTTGCCATCCTCATCAACTCCTCGAATCCAGTATTTTTCCAAGAGCATCAGCCATTGGTACTGCTCTTCAGGAGTGGCTTCTGAAGCAGTTACCAATTTGCCATTCATCCCCAAGCGACAGATTTCTGGCTGGGTGGGGAAGCCAATTACCACGGTACCTTTGTAACTTTTCAGTTCTTTGGTGGGATAACCCATTTTCTGGTATTTCTTTACCAAAGGATCGTCGATGCTGAACTGCACCCAGCGCATATACTCACGCATCGCTGGTAAGTGAGCGCCCTCCGACAAGGCAAATAGTTTGGAAGTCGTACCGGCTGGTTTGATGGTAGTGTTGGTGTGAGGAACAGTTACCCCTAGCTTTTTGGAGTAACTAGCGGCCTCATCGGCCACTGCTCTTTTGAACCGTGACAGCGTCAGCCAGAATTCTTTGGATTTCTCTTCATTGATCAGATCACGGAAGCCAAAACCAAAAGCATTCCAAGCATATTCATGAATGCCCGTCATTCCTACCCCAATCCGATTGGTGCGCTTTACCTCACGAGTGTAGAGAGAGTCCATGGTGTTGACCCGAATCAAGGCTCTAGTGGCCGCACGAAATGATTCTTCGGCAGCGTCAGCATTGGGGGCATGATAGGGCACCACGTCAGCAATCACGCAGTAGCCGCCCAGCATGTTCAAAGTAATTTCACCACAGGGGTTGGGAATCTGGGTGTAGTATTTGGCATTGGCGCGCTTGGCTATGCTGGCCAGCATTTTCTGAGTTTTGGGGGCTGGTTTGTATTTTTTGCTGTTGGCGTATTTGCCGTCGGTGTAACCATTAAAACCTTTGTCGTTTTGCACCAGCTTGTGCTGATTGACGAAACCAGGCTCTCCAGTTTTGTCGTAATAAGAAGCCTTCAGCACTGCGTCCAAGACTTTTTTCGCGTGACGATTGCTCTGCTTCCAGAATTTCTCATCGACTGCCACACTGTTGTTGGCTGACCAAAGGAAACCACCGCGCTTGATGTCTATAAAATCCAAGACTTCTGGATCTGTCCAGGTTTTGGTAGCGATTCTGGCAGCCCGGCGAGCGCCGCCCACCAACACACATTCAGACAGGTAGTGATCGACGTACATCGCTTGTTTCCAAGCGGACATGCCGGCATTTTTGACCGTAGCAACTTTTTGAATCGCCTGCATCAACGGACGCGGCCCAGAGGCTGGACGGTTCTGCATCCCTTTGATCTTGGAGCCTTTGGGACGAACTTTGGAGAAATCGAAGATCAATAAGTCATCTTTGTATTTTTTTTCGTGGGCCATAGTCTCGATCTTCTCGACTGCTTGTGCCCAACCTTCACGGGTGTCTGGCACTTCGTACCAGTAAACTTTGCCGTATTTGTGTTTGGCGTCACGAATGCTCTCGTCTTCTCCCCAAATGAAATCCGGGTGATTTTCGTCCAAGACACAGCGCACGATCGGCATGTTGTCCCAGTTGACTACCATCATGTCGTCATCATAGGCTCGGCCCACGCCAGATCCATTGAGTAGCAGGTAGAACAGCAGGAACGAACTGGAGGCGGTACTGCAGTTGGTAAAGACCTCCATGTTGCGCTCTGGCTGTGTTTTGTCCCCGTGCTGGAGGTGGCGGCCACTCATCAGCAGCGAGGCATTGGCGATGTGCTTGCGCAGGATTTCGTATTCTTCTTTTTGGTGGGTTTTGCCGAGTTTCTTGAGTTGAGTTTTGCTGAGGTTATCGAGCAGCATGGTATTGCCTTTGGCTACTCGCTCAGCGACATCTGACCATTTTTCTAGTTTGCCTTTGCTGTCAGTGCGCAAGATAGTTCTCTTGGCCACTGCCTGCCCCAAACCTTTTGACAAAGACCGGTCCATGAATTTCATTTTTTTGGCTTTGAACGAGGGTTGGGTTGAGGCTTTTTTGGGCATGAAGGCTTTCTAGTTAAATTAGTTTTCTACTTTTCTGATTTTTCTAGTTTTTCTATTTCTTCTCTAAAGTCAGCTAGGCTATCAAAATCTCGGTATACTGTGGCAAACAGCAAGTAGGACAAAGGGTCCAATTTTCTGAGCCTGTTGATTACCAGGTTGCCGATTTCCCAGCTTTTGATTTCTTTTGCTCCTCTGCGGCGTAGTAGTGACTCGACCTCATTGATGAGTTCTTCGATGTCGCTCATGGAAACTGGTCGTTTCCAAGTGGCTTTTACCAGGCCGCGTTTTATTTTTTCTCGACTAAATCTCTCGGTTTCACCACTTTTCTTGATTACCTTTAGATCGATGCCTTCCGGACGCTCATATGTAGTGAATCGGCGGCCGCAATCTTCGCAGGATCTGCGCCGACGAGTTGTCTCCCCGCCTTCTGCCTCTCGGGTATCTACCACGGACAGGCTAGAACTTTTGCAAAAAGGACACAACATTTTTTGTTAAAAAAAACACAATATATTGTGTTTTACTACTTTCGTTGCTACAACTTATTGTGATTGAGCTCAACAGGGTATAAAGGATCTCACACCCAATAGGACTGAGTCAATAGAACAAAGGAGATCAAAGAGAGTCAATATAAAATTGCTCCAAAATTGTCTGCTGGGCGCGCAATCGATCAAGCTCTTGTCGCTGGGGGTCGGTGAAACTATCCCAGAGCTTAACCACTCTACTTTCAAACTCACCACTATTAGTCAGCAACAATCTTTTCTGGAAATCGCTTAGCTCTAGCTGCTGCCCTTCTGCCAAAGCGGTATTGTAGTACTTATAGCCCTTGGTTAGAGTGGAAAAAGACAGCTCGCGATAACCTTTATCGAGCAGCTCAACGGTATATTCCAACCGCTGCCAGGCATATTCCAACTGCAGATTGACCAAACCAATCTCGTCAGCCAGTAGCAAACTCAACCGATCATTCGCTGCCACCAATGGATAAAAAATATGATCTGGAGCAATCTCCCGAGCAAAATACAATCGCTGCCCAGTCAGTTGCAACCCTTCCCCATGAGAAGAGCTCCTATTCGCCGACAGAAGCGAAAACACCACAATCAAACTCCCCGCCAGGAAAAACAAAATTTTGGAAACAACCTTCATAAAAGTTCTCATAAGACTTCGGGCACAAAAGGGGCATTATACAGAGGAAAGATGAAGAAACAAATGTTACTTAAAAATGAAACAACAATACCAGCCCCCACAGGGCGTGGGAGATGACTAGGCTGTAGCCGTTTTTTTCTCTGGTGAAGAGCAGCGCCTGGCCGAGGGCGAAGAGGGCGAGCAGACCGGTTTGGTACCAGAGGTTAACCCCCTGGAATCTCAAGGCAATGTTTGGCAGGTGGAAGATTAGGAAAACTAGAGACACAAACATGGCGTGCTGCAAAAAGGTCCAGTTTTTGAAGATTTGCTGGACTACCAGCATCACAAAACTAAAGAAAAACAGCGTCTCCCAGAAGGCGGTCAGTAAAGCCAGAATAAATTCCTCCCAGAAAGTCGGCATGATGAAAGCAAAAGTGGGAATAATCTCGGTACTGCGGGAAATCAGGATGAGAGTGGTGATAAAACCAAACAGTCCACCGACCGCCACACCGATCATCAATCCCCTCCTGATTTTGTGAGGAGCAAAAGTATCAGCGATATCTTTGAAACCACTCATCAGAATATAAAGCCAAACCGGCAAACCAAAGAAAATCGCCTTGCCGATCAACTCATCAAACAACACCGAAAACTGAAAAACTCCCCGATAAATGAACCAAAACACAAAACTCAAAACTAGCAACGGAAAAAAGGCCGCGTGGCGACCGCTCCTGCTGACTTTACGGCGTTTTGTTTTTTTTGAAGGCATCTAGCACTCTTTGTAGCGTTTGGTCCGCATTAGTTGAATAAGTATCGATAACTACATCGTAAATATCTGGACGCCAAAAATCAATTGGGTCATCTGGAGAGACCTTGCCCGTATCGACTAGCCACTCATCCCATTCCTTTTTGTACATCTTGGACCACTTGTCGAGATTCTCCTGATAACGAGTACGAGTGTGCTCCTTCGCCTCCTCGACCGTCACTAGATCGCGATTGACAATGCGATCAATTCTCACTGCCTCATCGCTGCACATCAATAGTACTTTCAGCACACCCGGCACACCCTGAGCCATAAACCCAGACAGCCAGGACTCGAGAATCCAGTGCTTTTCATCATATAGTTTCTGACGCATCCCCATATCGACCTCGCGATCGAACTCCTCGCCATAAACTTTCGAAGAATGATGAAGTTTTTTGCTGGCATCAAACAAACCCTGCTCGGCAGCATAAGCCCGCATAAAATCGCCGCCATTGAAAGCCTGCCAGTCATCATCAAGCTCTTGGCGTAGCAACTTCAGTAACGTGGTCGAACCCACCCCGCTGAGACCAGAAATGGTAATGTTTTTGTAAGGAGAAGAAGATTGAGGCATAATATCCTTTATGAATCTAAGTTAATTGTTTTGGCTTGCCAAGGCAATTGGCAAAAGTTATAACATACTTCTGATGAAATTTCTCAAAAAACTAGTAAATTCCCTCAAGAAAAATCGTCGTACCAAAAAGTCTCTCAAGCAGCTGGCGATTTTCCGCAAGGCTTTGGTGGGTTTGCCCAAAGATTTGAAAAAAGGTCTCAAAGAATCCTCGAAAAAAAGCCCTTTCTGGAAAAAAGTCTGGCAGCTGCTGACCTTGCCTTTCCGCAACCGTTTGGTGGGCTACAGCCTGCTGGTTATCATTTTTGCTGGTCTGGCCAGCTTTGCCTACATCATTCGTGATCTACCCTCGCCCACCAGACTGACTTCTCAGGAAAACTTCGCCGTCAGTACTCAGATTTTTGACCGCAACGGCGAACTGCTCTACGAGATTTTTGCCGATGAAAACCGCATCCCGGTCGATCTCGAAGAACTACCACCCCACGTGCTGCAAGCCACCATAGCTATCGAAGACAAGAATTTTTATCGCCATGCCGGTTTTGATCTCGGGGGAATCTTCCGTGCTATCAAAAATAACTTTACTGGCGAGCGGCTAGAGGGCGGCTCAACCATCACCCAGCAGCTGGTAAAAAATGCCCTGCTGACACCGGAACGTTCCTGGACCAGAAAAATCAAAGAGGCAGTGCTGGCGATTATTACCGAAGTCATCTACAGCAAAGAAGAAATCCTGGAAATGTACCTCAACTATATCTCCTATGGCGGCACTGCAGTAGGGATCGAGTCGGCAGCCCAAAACTACTTTGACAAAAGCGCCAAAGATCTGACTGTGGCCGAGGCCGCAGTGCTGGCTGGTTTACCTCAGGCTCCCAGCACTTATTCTCCTTTTGGATCTGATCCGGAGCGGGCAAAAAATCGTCAGGCAGAGGTGCTGCGCCGGATGGCAGAAGATGGTTTCATCACTGCCCTGCAGGCAGAAGAATCCAAGGCCACTACTTTGGAATTCGCTCTGAAAAAAACCGACATCCGCGCTCCTCACTTCGTGTTCTACGTGCGCGATCTGCTTTATGAAGAATATGGTGCTGAAACAGTGGAAAGAGGCGGTTTGCGGGTCACTACTACCCTAGACATCGATTTGCAGGAGGCAGCGCAAGCTTCGGTGTCAGCAGAGATCGAGAGTTTGCAGCGACTGCGAGTCGGCAATGGTGCGGCGATGGTCACCAAGCCCAACACTGGTGAGATTTTGGCTATGGTTGGCTCAAAAAATTATTTTGATACCGAAGATGATGGCCAGGTTAATGTCACTTTGGCTCGGCGCCAACCTGGTTCATCAATCAAGCCTCTAGTCTATGCCACTGCTTTCCAGCAAAAAACTCTCAACCCCGGCACGATGCTCTTGGATATTCCGACCTGTATTAGATTGCCAGCCCAGCCAGAGTATTGTCCCAAAAACTACACTGGCGATTTCAAAGGTCCGGTGACAGTAAGGCAGGCGCTGGGCAACTCGCTCAATATCACGGCAGTCAAAGCAATCGAAACCATTGGTGTCGAGGCTTTTATCAACCAAGCAGAAAGAATGGGTATCACTGGCTGGGATGACCCTGCCAATTATGGTCCGTCGCTGTCGCTGGGTGGTGGTGAGGTGCGGATGATCGATATGGCGCAAGCATTTGGTTCTCTGGCGAATCAGGGAGTGAAGGTTCCTTTGACCGCGATTCTGAAAGTTACCAACTTCAAAGGCGAAGTGCTGGAAGAAATCGATATTGAGGAAAAAGAAACTGCTTTGCAGCAAATGCTGGATGATCCATTTTCGCTGCGTAAAGACGGTTTGGAAAGAGTGCTGGATCCTGCTCCCGCTTACCTAGTCAGTCACATTCTGCAGGACAACGATGCGCGGACTTTGGCTTTTGGTCCCAACTCGGAGCTGGTGATCCCTGACCAAGTGGTGAGTGTCAAAACTGGTACTACCAACGATCTGAAGGATAACTGGACGATTGGTTTTACTCCAGAATTTCTCACGATTGTCTGGGTGGGCAACAACGACAACACGCCGATGAGTTATGTGGCTTCTGGTGTGACCGGTGCGGCCCCGATCTGGAATGACATCATGAGCTATGTGCTGCGCGATCGAGAAGCTACCTGGCAAAGCAAACCAGATGATGTGCTGGAAGGCACGGTTTGTCTGAGCGGTTTGCCAGCAGCACTGACGGCAGAGAAAGCTACCTACGAAAACAAGGAAACCACCGAGGAAGGCGGTCTATTCTGTGCCGAAAGCAACGAAGAGTTTTACTGGACCGAAGGCCTGCCCTCTCGTTCTACTCGCTATACCAAAGAAATCTGGATCAACCCAGAAACCGGCACTCCTCCTGAGTACGGTCAGGTCATCGAAGGTCTTGTTTTGGAAAATCACACTATCTACCAGGACCCCGTCACACTCCAATACTGCGCCGACTGTAACCGCGCCGTCGATGAAGAAGGCAAAATCATTTACGAAAAAAACTACATCTTTGACGAATCTCGGGCGAACCCAGTGCCGACACCGACTAATTAGTTATTTGCACTCAAGCTATCAACAATAGCACTCTCTGAAAGTTCGCTGGCAATAAATTCTCTAAAAACATTCCAATCCTGCACGGGGATGTCTTGTCTTCCTTGCCAATGTTCTTCAAAAGGGGCCTCAAAAATCAGGCTAGTTTTTTCAGCAATTTCCTGAGGAACAACATAGTTGCCTTGCTCGATGTCCATCTGAGATGTCTCGGGATTGAGAGTGGCATCAAATCCTGGCAGATCATCTTTGCTGACTCTAATAGTAATAAACCTGCCACCAGGAGTGCCTTTAACTCTGCTGATGGCATATGACAGCAAGTCATCGGTATTATCTGTGTACCAATTGCCTATAGCCTCTGCTATCGAAGTCACGCCCTCTCTGCTTTCATCATAAGGAATATTGGGGTTTTCGTAGCGATACAAGGTGACGCAGTTGGGGTCTTGGTAAATCGCTAGTTTTTCTCTGTCGCTAGTTGTTTCTATGGTGATTGCTGTTTGTTCCATCTCCAAAAGTATAGCAGATTTCTGAGGAAATCGTGCTTCATAGTAAAATACACTCAATGAAAAAAGTTTTGAATTGGGTTTTAGCTATTTTTTTGGTAGTCCTACTGGGAATCTGGCTTTTTGTCGATCTGCCGCTGCTTTCTCCTCTGGGTGAGGGATCTTTTTCGCAGTTTTTGTCTACTTTTCCGCATTTCAAAACCCAAAAAATAGTCTATGGTTTTTTGCCTTACTGGAATCTCGACGAGGTGGTGATTCAGCCAGAGCTGACGCATTTGGCATATTTTGCGCTAAGTATTGGCGAAGATGGCGAGATTGCCACCAGAGCAATCGGTGGCGGCACCGAGCCGGGATATTACCGCCTGCAGTCTGAGGAGCTACTGACTGTCCTGAATCAAGCCAAAGGCTATGAATCCGAAACTCAGCTAGTTTTTACCCAATTCGATAACGACACCATCGAAAGTTTTCTGAACTCCGAGGCAGCCCAACAGGTTTTTATCGATGAGCTAGACGCACTGCTGCTCGCCTATCCTTTTGGGGGCATCAATATCGACATCGAATATGCTGGAGAAGCTGATGTTCAGCTGAGAGAAAACTACACCAGCTTCATTGCTTTGGTCAGCCAGCACCTAGACGAAACCTACGAAGACATCGAGCTAACCATCGACATGTACGCCTCGGCTGCCAGCAAGCAATTACTGTGGGAAGTTGAAGAACTGGGATCGCTGGTCGACTACATCATTGTCATGGCTTATGACTTTCACCGCAGCTCTTCCCCCAATGCCGGACCAGTAGCACCTCTCTTTGAGAAAGAAGCCAGCTGGGATGAGAGCATTAATGGTTATCTACGAGAGTTTTCTAAGGTCGTACCCACAAAGAAGATGCTCTTGGGGATACCTTTCTACGGCTACGAGTGGCAAACCACATCTACCGAGCCAGAATCATTCACCTTCCCTCGCACCGGAGCCATCGCCAGCTACGGCAGAGTCAAAGAACTGCTGGCCAATAAAGAAGAGCTCGGCATCACCGAACACTGGGAAGAAAACGCCCTCGCCCCCTACCTCAGCTACTCCGAAGGCGACGAACACTACTTGGTGTATTACGAAAACCCCCTGTCCGTGGCTTACAAGCTAGAATACGTCAACCAACTAGACCTGGCTGGTATCGCCATCTGGTCTTTGGGCTACGAAGGCAACTCCAGAGATCTCTGGAACAGCATCGATCAGGTCTTGAAAATCAAAAACTAAGTTGGAAAAATTGAGCCAGCCTAGACTTGCTTGGCTTCTTTGGCCAGCCACCAGCTCCAAGCACCCGCAAACATAAAGAACAATCCGCCAATGACTAAAGCAATCGTGTTTTCCACCGTGCCGGCTTGGTAGGTGCCGCTGTCGGTCGAGACTACCGCTGATTTGGTCGTCACCTCGGCCGTGGGGCTGGCAGTTGGGGTGGGGGTCGGAGTCGGCGTCAGCGGCACCGGATTTCCCGAACCAAATGAGTCGTCACCTGTATTCCCCTGTGCCAGCAATCCTGCTGAACCAGCCACTGTAAAAGTCTGAGTCTTGGTAACTTCTTGTCCCGTGTCGGGATCATTGTAGCTATAACTGACCGTGTGCTGACCAGGCTCTAGCTGACCACCAATCGCTGCCAAATCCAGCTCAAAATCACCATTTTCGTCAGCTACCAAAGTCTGCACAATTTGCGTTTCGGAATTCACCTCGATCGTCACCGTCACTCCAGGAGCAGCCTTACCCCTGATCACCGGCGAAGGCGATTCCACTGTGGGCTCTTCTCCCGGTGACAAGCTCGACAAATCCAAAACCTCTTCCTCCACCAAATCATCAACATCGCCTCCAGCCTGATCGACAATGTCATCTAAATCTCCAAGGTCGATCTGTTGGTTGCTGGCAGAATTCTGCTGATCGACCGGTCTAGCCTCAGGAGTTTGCCCCAAAGTTAATTCTGGCACCGGTTGCGCGTCAGCCACAGTAGTAGAAAAGATCGAACTCTTGGTCGGCTCCACTCCCTGCACGATCACGCTCAGCTCAGTATCATCATTGAGATTGGCAAAACCAGAACCATCACTCTGCCTGGCATTAGCCAAAGCAATCGCCCAGCTTCCCGAAGATTTCACCAAAGAAGACATCTCGCCCACACCCTCGCTCAGCACATACACGATGCTACCCTCAGCAGCCGAACCGGCTTCATTCACCACTGTGCCATAAATAGTTTTACTCACCGGTGGTGTACCACTTGGAGCTGGCAGCGTTCTGACTGTAAAAGGAGCACCATTGTTGTCAAATCTCGATACCGAAGCAGTTCCCAAGGTGTAAAAGTAGGTAGTATTTGGATTCAGACCGCGAACCGTGACGTGATGCAGGCGATAATCACCGATCGTGCCTGATAGCTGATCCCGATCATCGCTAGCTTGGGACTTTAGTGAGCCATCCTCGATGCCAAACTTCACAAACCCACTAGTAGCCTCATCGGTATAAAAAGAAACCGTAAATGATTTGTCAGTCAAATTGGTGACTTTGACATTTTTGGGAGTAGTTTCCGGAGTGGC
>OMJP01000036.1 GCA_900299405.1 bacterium
GGCATGGACCGCACGACCGCTGATTACATGGGCATGCTGGCTACCGTGATGAATGGCTTAGCACTCAAAGACGCCCTCAAATCGATCGAGGTTCCCACTCGAATTCAGTCGGCGCTATTGATGCCTGCCGTCGCTGAGTCTTTCGTCAGACAAAAAGCCATTCGTCATATGGAAAAGGGGAGAGTGGTTATCATCGGTGCCGGCACTGGTGTGCCTTACGTCACTACTGACACTGGAGCAGCCCTACATGCTCTAGAACTACACTGTGATGTGCTGATGAAGGCTACCAAAGTCGATGGCATCTTTGATAAAGACCCAGTCAAACATCAAGACGCCAAACGCTATAAAACCATGAATTTCCAAGACGCAATCATTATGGAAAATGTACAAGTAATGGACACTGCTGCCTTGGCTATGTGCCAAGAAAACAACATGCCAGTCATGGTCTTCAACTTGTTTGAGAAAGACTATCTGGAGCAAGCTATCGGCGGCAAAGATATCGGCACCTATGTCAGCAATGAGGTGGACACAGTTTTGGCATAATTTATGGCAAGGAAGGAAAACCATGAGTAAATCATTCGGCATCAACGGTTTTGGTAGGATCGGCAGGACTGCTGTCAGGGTCTGGTGGGAGAGCCATCGTGACCAGTTAGATCTGAAACTGATCAATACTTCTGGATCAATGGAGCTGGCTGACTGGGCTCATCTACTCAAATACGATACTAATTACGGTGTTTTCTCTGAAGAGATTCAGGTCGATCAGCAGCAAACCAAGGATCAAGTCAGCGATGACAATCCTATTCTGGGCACGCTGACTATCGGCGACCACCAAATCACTGTCACTGCTCAACGCGATCCTGCCAAACTGGATTGGGCTAAATTTGGTGCCGAGATCGTGATCGAATCAACTGGTGCTTTCCGCAGTGAAGAAAAAGCCCGGCTCTATCTGCAGGGCGGAGCTAAGCATGTCTTGATCTCTGCTCCAGACAAGGGTGGTAACGTGGACATGGGAGTACTGGGCCTCAATGAACTCGATCCAAATAATCCAATCCACTCCAACGCCTCCTGCACCACTCAGTGCGTGGCGACTGTGGCCCAAGTAATGGTGCAGAACTTTGGAGTAGAGAAGGCCACCCTCACCACGATTCATTCTTATACTGATGATCAACGCCTGCAAGACAACTCCCATAAAGATCTGCGTCGTGCCAGATCAGCTGCCGAAAACATGATTCCCACCTCAACTGGTGCCGCCAAGGCTGTCGGCAGAGTGGCTCCAGAGCTGGAGGGTATCTTTGATGGTCTTTCGGTCAGAGTGCCAACTCCTGTCGGCTCTATTTCAGATATGGTTTTTCTGACCAAAAAAGACACTACTGCCGAAGAAGTGAACCAGGTTTTCCGTGATGCTGCTGCCAGCGATCACTGGCGGGGAATTTTGGCTGTCACTGATGAGCCACTGGTTTCTTCCGATATCGTTGGTCGCTCAGAATCGTCAATCGTAGATCTGGCTTTGACTCAAGTAATTGGCGGAAATCTGGTCAAAGTCGTCAGTTGGTACGACAACGAGTGGGGTTATTGCCATCGACTAATCGAGCAGGTTACCAAATTGTAAAATTCCAGAAAACTACAGAGGCTTGATCTCTAGGGGCGTACCGCCTACGGGGTAGTCGAAGCGTACGGCAGCGGTCTTTTCGCTGAGTTGATGCACGCGCAAGAATAGTTCGACAAAAGGATTGTCATAACCAGAGGAACCGATGTTCACCGCTAGTACGCCACGGTCTACAGCGAAGCCGCCAATCGCCACTACGCCCAACATACTGACACCATTGAGAATCACTTGAACTCGCTGTCCTGGCTTAAAGCCTTTTTTCTTCAGATCTGAAGCTCTGGCGGTTGTCTTGATGTTGCCGAAACCATCGGTCCAAACTACTTGGTAGGGAGGAATCTCAGGAATGTCTTTGACGCTGAGTTTGTCAGTCAGTACGCTGTGGTCACCGTTCATGATTTTGGCTACTCTTTCTGGGAAAAAGTCTCTGGAACGAAACTGTGAGCCTGCCTTGGGGCAATCGATGTCGCGAAACTCGACGATCTGGTCTTTCATGAAACCAAAAGCATAGTCTGAATAAACGTTTATGACCTCGGCGCCATTCTTTAGTCTGGCGTACTTGATGCCTTCACCCATGTTGTCTTTTTTGGCTTTGGTTTTGTCTCTGCGAGGAGCGGCATTGCCATAAACCACCATTTTGCCGGCAAAAGGCGCTTGGGCCAGCTGAGCAGTAACAAAGCCCAGACCCACGGTGTCGAGAGGTGGCACCTCGATGTCACTGATGACCACTTGTTCTGGACCATCTAGCGAATCGACCAATCTGGTACGGATTTCGCTGAATTCCAGACCGCCGGCGCGGTAATCACAAACTACATGGAGTAATTTTTTGTTTTCGTCTTGCATAACAAACAGCTATTGTAACAGCCTTCCTTGAAGCAAACCAGCTTTGCGGTATAATCCCACCCATGGCCAAAAAGAAAACTACCACCACCAAGAAAAAAACTGCTCCAAAAAAGGAGGGGACTTCCCTCATTTCTGAAAACACCACGATCAAAATTACTTTACCTGCTAAAGAGGTTACTGCTGCTTATGAAAAAACTCTTGTTGCTCTGGCAAAAAACATCACTGCCGAGGGCTTTCGTAAAGGCAAAGTGCCTGCCAAGGTTGCTGAGGAAAAGATCGGCAGGGAGCGAATTATTCAAGAAGCTCTCAACCAACTTTTGCCTGGTGCCTACCAAAAAGCTCTCACAGAATCAAAGAAAAACCCCATTACTCAGCCAGAGTTTTCTCTAGTAGAAGCAGAGATGGGCAAAGACTGGGTGATCGAGGCTCGTTTTGCTGAGGTGCCGACTGTCAAGCTCGGCAGCTACCAGAAGCATGTCAAAGAAGGTTTGAAAGCCGCCAACACTGAGCTCAAGAAAAAAGAAAACAAAGAAATGAAAGAAGAGCAGCAAAAGGAAGTCAGGCTGCAGCATGTTTTCCGCGAGCTAGTCACTCAGATCAAACCTCAAGTTCCCGAGATGTTGCTCAAGCACGAGACTCAGCATGAGTTTGAACACATGTCTAGCCAAATCAAGCAGCTGGGGATGTCGGTCGATGATTATCTCGAAAAAAGACAGATGAACATGGAGCAGCTTTCTCAGGAATTGGCGGTCAATACTCTCAGCAGACTTCAGCTGGATCTGATTCTGGGCGCGATCGCCAAAGAGCAAAAACTAACTGTGACAGACAAAGACAAAGAGAAGTTTTTCAAGACCATTCCAGACGAAAAACAGCGCGAGCAACTCAGCAAAGATCAACACTATTTGGGACATTTGGAGACCAACCTGATGAAGCAAAAAGTAGTTGACTACTTGCTTGCTTGAAACAGATGTTGTACTCTGGAAAAAATTTTATACAATGTCTCTGCCCAACTTGACAGATACCAGGCTAAAAACCTATAATACCGCAACCTATGGCAGGAGATAATAACTCATTCGCAGCAGCACTCAAGCAGAAATCTGGCAGCTCTCCCGTGGAGCTAGACGCCAAGTCTGTTGACGTGCTGGATGGAGATCGAGATCAAGGAAGTTTGGCAGAGCAGTTATTTGCCAACACTGGCGCCAAACTAGCTCCTGAAGACAACGATCCTCAGCTTCCTCTGGAATTCAGAAAACAATTAGAAGAGGCTCGGGAAAAAGAGCAAAAAGCTGCAGA
>OMJP01000037.1 GCA_900299405.1 bacterium
ACCGACATCAGGAACCGGCAAAAACTCATCAAAGAACTCATTGCTCTCACTGGCCAAGCCAATAGTCTTCGCTCCTCTGGCCCGAACTTCTGCCAAAGCGCTCAACAAATCAGCAGTATTGCTATCATCGCCAACAATGCCGATCACAGGTGTACCATCTTCAATTAGGGCGATCACCCCGTGCTTGAGTTCTCCGGCAGCAAAGCCTTCGCAATGTTTATAATCAGTTTCCTTGAGTTTCAGCGCTCCTTCCATAGCGGTATAGAAGTGCTGGCCCTTGCCCAATACAAAAATGTGATCGTGCTGCTGCAAAGTTTTGGCGAGCTTTTTGACCTTGTCCAAGTTGTCATTGGCAAAGTAATGCTCCAAGCCTTTGGCTAATTTTTTGATATTTTCTTTCGCCAAAGAGTAATCTCCTGCGGCCGTCATCGCCAAGAGATAAGCCCAGGTAACCTGGGCAGTGTAGGCCTTGGTCGACACCACACAAATCTCTGGTCCAGATCTGGAAAGATAGGGAAAGTCTGAAGTACGACTCAAAGTAGAGCCGATCATGTTGACGATGCTGGCGACCTTCACTCCCTTGCTTTGGGCTTTGGCAATTGCCTCAAGAGTGTCGGCCGTCTCACCACTTTGACTAACTGTCAAGATCAAATCCTGGTCAGAAAACAGTGAGGTGTAACTATCGATTTCATAGGCCCTCAATTCTTGAGCTGGCAATCCCGCGATAGTCCGCAGAAAATAAGCAGCCTGACCGGCGGCATATGAAGCTGTTCCCGCCCCCACGGTATAAATCTGCCGCGCTTTTTTGAGCGCTTTCACCAGCGGCTGAAGCTCTGCCTCGCTATATGTTGCCGCCTCGAGGACGGTGTGCTGTTGCTCGACGATTTCTTTGAGCATGAAATGATCGTAGCCGGCTTTGTCGACTTTTTGCTCTGCCAGATCGAGTTTTTGCTTTTCGACGGGCAGGCTTTTGCCAGTTTTGGCATCCAGCAGCTGTACCTCGCCATCATCGATCACCACCATTTGGTAGTCTTCGATGTAGGTAATGGTTTTGGCGCGATTGGCCAGGGGCAAAGTGTCGGAAGCCAGCAAAGTTCCATCGGGCGCGTGACCCATCACCAGTGGCGAGCCATTACGAACCGCCACCAACTGCTGGGTTTGTTGGTCCAAGACGATGATGGTGTTGCGGCCAGTCAGCTCGACAAAAGCCTGGCGAACAGCTTCGTAAAAAGGCTGTTTGTCACCGATTTCTTGTAATTTTACGTCGATCAGATGCACAATCACCTCAGTATCAGTCGGCGTTTTAAACTCATAACCCTGATTTTCCAGCTCGGCTTTCAGCTCGAGGTAGTTTTCGACAATCCCGTTCTGCGCCACCACAAAACGTCCGTCGCGAGAACGATGGGGGTGGGCATTCGCCTCTGTTACTCCCCCGTGAGTCGCCCAGCGAGTGTGAGAAATCCCCACCGTATCGGCTTGGGGCAGCTGATCAAAATCTACCTCACCGATCGCACCTACTTTTTTGCTGATGAAAAACTCATCATCAGTCAGCGCCGCTACTCCCCAAGAGTCATAACCACGATACTCCATTTTTTTGAGTCCTTGTACTAATTCGCGCACCACCGGTTGGGTGCCTTGATAGCCAATAATGCCACACATATTTTCCTTTCGCTAAGCTCCTCCAACTAGAGGAGTTAATACGTTGTTTTTAAAATGAAATCTTGAGACCGGAGTTGGTCTCTTTAACTTGCCTGCAAACTTTGTGCTTGGTAATTGCTCACCAAATTTGATTTGCTAGCTTCATTGGACGGTTATTCGCCCAGAGGGTCTCCGTAGATGCTTCCCGCTTAGCGGGAGTCCGATCTCCTCCGATGTTATCGGAAGAATCCCCCTTCCTCGTCTTCCCCCGACACGTCGGGGGACCTTACGCTCAGATGTTAACTTACTCCGACACCTCCTTTGCTTTTAATTAACACTAACAACATCATAGCATAAACAAACCCAGCCTGGAAAAACCATGGCTGGGCTTCTTTTTTGCGATCGTAAGCTTAGACAGTCTGGGTAAAAGGCAGCATTGCCAAGTGTCGAGCGCGTTTGACGGCGCGAGCGAGCTGGCGTTGCTCTTTTTGGCGCAAACCGGTCTTGGCTCGAGAGACAATCATGCCCTGGGGAGTCAAGTATTTGCGCAAACTGTCAGCGTTTTTGTAACTGAACTTCATTTTTACTCTTTCTAGAAAGGAATGTCGTCCGAGACATCCTCTACATCTTCTACATCATCGCTGGGAGCTTCTTCTTTCTCAGCTTTGTCGGCTTTTTTGGCCTTGCTTTTGCCCTTGCCTTTTGAGGATTTCTCCTCATCGGCTGGAGCGTCGTTGCCACTGTCGGCTGCGTAATCATCAGAGGGACCACCGCTGGGACTGTAGAGCAACAACATGTTGTCGATCACTACTTCGGTAATCCGGCGATCTTCGCCCTCATCGGTTTTCCAGTCTCTGGTCTGAATGCGACCTTCGACGTAAACTTTATCGCCTTTGTGCAGCAACTGTCCGCAAATCTCAGCCAACTTTGACCAAGCGACGATGTTGTGAAAGTCGACTCTTTCCTGCTTCTCGCCATCATCGGCGGAGGTCCAAGAACGATTGGTAGCCAACCCAAAAGAACACACGGCTGTGCCGTTGGGGGTAAAGCGCAAGTTGGGATCTCTGGTGAGATTGCCGATCAACATGACTTTGTTTAATGATCTAACTGACATATCTGTTTCCTTTCTTCTGTTACAGAGTTGTCCTGGTACTAAACTTAACTATGAATTGCCTTTTTGACATTAACTGTAACTTTTTATTCGGCAGCTTTTTCTTCCTTTTTCTCAGCTGCTTCGTCTTTTTCCTCTAGTTTGGCGGCTTCAGTTGGTTCTTCGCCTTCCTCAGCAGTCACAAACAAGTGACGAATAATGCCGTCTTCCAAGTATACCTCTTTTTCGAAAGCGGGTGCTTCGCCAGCATCAAACTCCACTACCAAATGCAGGTAGTAAGCCTCCTGGTGATTGGTGCTATTGTGACGAATCACATAGGCCAAGGGTTTTTTGCCCCAACTCTCTTCTGATTTGACAGCACCTTGATGTTTCTTGACCAAGCCTTGTACTGTTTCTTGAACTTTTTTGACCTCGCTGTCAGTCAAACTGCCAGGGACCAAATAAGTCAGTTCGTACAATTTGGTCTTGGTTGCGGTCTTCAGCTTCATAGTTTTCCTTTGCTGTTGTTGTCCCGCTAAGCGGGAAACCAAGTAATTGTTATTGAGGGGATATTATAACAGAAAAGTTTTACCTTCCCACTGCAAACTCGACTACGTCGCCTTCTTGCATCACGTAGTCGCGGCCTTCTTGGCGGACTTTGCCGGCTTCTTTGAGACCTGACCAGCCTTGATGCTCGACGAAGCTATCGTAACTAGCGACTTTTGCCATGATGAAGTTTTTCTCGAAATCGGTGTGAATCACACCAGCGGCTTGCGGCGCGGTGGTGCCTTGCCGAATAGTCCAGGCCCTGACTTCTTTTTCGCCAGCGGTGAGGAAGCTTTGCAGTTTTAGGGTCTGGTAAGCCACGTCAGCTAACCGCTCCAGCCCACTCTGCTCCAAGCCCAATTCTCTCAAGTAATCTCGCTGTTCTTCGCTCGATAGTACCGCGATTTCGCTCTCGATTTTGGCGCTGATGATGACGATTTGCGAAGCAGCAACCTCTAGTTTTTCCGCCCAGTCCTCTACTCTGCCCAGCTCCGCTGCCAGCTCATTTTCTCCTACGTTGATGGCGTAGATTTCTGGTTTGGCGGTCAGCAGGTTTAGCTCCTGCGCGATCGCTTGTCCTTGATCTTTTTCACTAGCGCTACTATCAAAGATATTACTAATATTTTGAGCATTTTCCAGGCTTTCTTGGAATTTTTGGATATATTCCCATTTGATAAATTCTTCTTTTGCTACGCCTCCTTTGGGTTGTTTTTGTTTGGCCAAAGTAGCTAGGTCTGCCAATTGTAACTCAGTGCGAATGGTAGCTAAATCCTCACTGGGTGAGGTCGCGCCCTCACGCACCACATTCTCGTCTGCAAAAGCTCGTAAAACGTGGCAAATGGCGTCGGTTTCTCTGATGTGAGCCAAGAATTTATTTCCCAAGCCCTCGCCCTCACTAGCGCCTTTTACCAGGCCAGCGATGTCAGTAAACTCCACTGTCGCGGGCTTGATGATGCTGGTGCCCACAATCTCGGCCAGAACTGGTAGACGCTGATCGGGCACCTCGGCAATGCCAGTATTCGGCTCAATCGTCGCAAAAGGGTAGTTTGCCGCCAGCGCTACTTGTTTGCGCAGTAAAGCATTGAATAGGGTCGACTTGCCCACATTCGGAAAACCAACAATACCAACAGAGAGATTCATGAGGGAGATTGTAGCAGAAACTATCTACTTTTCTGCTTTCCGCAGCTG
>OMJP01000038.1 GCA_900299405.1 bacterium
ATCACGGCGCTGGCTGACGACAATCTCGCCGAGGAAATTCGCCAACTACTGCTCTACCGTTTTGGTGGTAAATCCAGTCTCAAAGGACACAGTCTGGGAAATCTCATCATCACTGCTTTTGAAGACCTCGAGCATTCCCCTGGTAAAGCCATCGAAACTGTCTCAAAAATCTTTCAGACCAAAGGCAAAATCTATCCCGTCACCGAGACTGTTGCTGATCTGAAAATCGAGTATGACGATGGTTCGAGCGAAACCGGTGAGCATTTCCTCGACGATCACACCATCGGCGGCAAAACTATCAAAAACCTGTCGCTCACCAAACCCTCACCACTCTACCCGCCCGCCAAACAAGCCCTACTAGATGCTGATTTAATCGTCCTCGGCCCTGGAGATCTCTACGGCAGCTTGATTCCTCACGCCTTGACTGATGGCTTTAAAGAAGCTCTCCAACAAAGCAGCGCTGAGTTCGTCTATGTAGTGAACCTGATGACTCATTTCTCCCAAACTCACCAACTAACCGCCCAGGATCACGTCGATTTAGTCACCAGATATTTCGGCAAACAGCCAGACAAAATCATCATGAACGACGGCCCCATCCCTAGTGAGCTCCTTGGCTCTTACGCCAAACAAAAAGAATATCCGGTCGAAGATGATTTGCCTCACAACGAGCGAGTCATCCGGGGAAGCTTTGTTTCTGAAGTCGAAGTGAAATTGAATTCCAATGATGAGCTCAATCGCAGCCTGTTGCGCCATGACGCCAACAAATTATCTAAGGCGCTACTCGATACTGTACTGGCGTAGTTCTTGCTTCACGCCTGATTCCAAACTCAGCAAAACATCATCAATGTCATCACCTGCCAAGACTGCGCGCACTGCCGCGGCGTAATACTCGATGATGTTATCATTCAAACCATTGTCGTGCGTAGCAGAGCTCATGTGCCAACCAGTGGCGATCGGGGCATCTTGGAGAATTGCTCCGACGTAAGGCTGATCTAGCAGCTCGCTACCGATGTCTTGCCTCGAGTATGGCTCGCCAAAAGCGCGTACTTGGCTCTGAGAAGAGTAAAGTTTTTTCATTACATCTGCCGAAGTCAGGTATTTCAAAAAGTTCCAAGCCTCTGTTTTGTTTTCACTGAGATCATTGACACCCTCAGCCCAGTAGTTAGCCCAACTGACTTGCTCTTCCGACAGTTGTGGCAAAGGAGCGGTATCAAATTGTAAATCAGGATTGAGCGCCAAAATCTCGTGCGCTCGCCATGAAGGAGCCAGCATCATCGCCGCTTCCCCTCTGGCAAAAGCCACTGTCGAGCTGGGTAGGTTGCTGTTCCACACCGCATCTTCTGCCACAAAGTTGGTGTAAAACACTAGCGCGTCGCGTACTTCAGTAAAGGCTGGCTCTCCAGGATCACCGCCGTTTTGCAGAATTAGCAAAGCCAAAACATCGGCGAAATGGTCGACATTGGTAGCGTTGCCGATCGCCAAACCGGAGCGCTGAATGTTGCCGTTGCGACGCTCATCGACGTCTGCTGGCACACTCAGCTCACTTGCCAGTTGTTTCAGTTCTGACCAAGTAGTTGGTGGTTCGACTCCAGCTGTCTGTAAAATCTCGGTGTTGTAATAGAGCACCAAACCGTCATACATCAGCGGCAAACCAACAATCGCTCCCTCGATCTGCAGCTGCTGCGCCGCTACTGGATAGAAACTGGCTTGAAACTCATTGGCACTCATGACACTAGCCGGCATGACTGCTAGTTCATCAGCCAACATCGGTACCCAAGCAGCGTGATAGCGGAAAATATCTGGGCCATTTCCAGAAGCAATCGCGGTCTGTAGCCGCTCGCGATAATCACGATGGGACTGAACGCGGTAATCGATGCTCACCCCAGGGCGCTGAGCTTCATAATCAGCAATCACTTCTTCCAGCACTGCAGTTGGTTCCCACAGACCCCAATAGGTTAGCACTACTTGTCTGGCGGGAGCGCCGGTATTGCCGGTTGGCTCGGAGGACTGATCACTGCCACCACCAAAAATGCTAGTAAGCAGCCAAATCAATAATCCCAGACCCACGATCGCACCCAAACCCATCAATAACCACCGGCGTGGATTTTCGCGCAGCTGAGCAAAAAATGGTTTCTTAACTCCAGCAAGCTTGGGAGCAGTTGGAGTTTGAGCCTGAGGCGGTTGGCCAGGTTTTCCTGCCTGACCAGCATCCTTCATGTTTGGTTTGCCAGCTGGTTCTTGTGTAGCTCCCTCCTCTGTCTTCGGCTCTAATGGTTTCGGAGCCAGGGCTGGATTGATGCCCATTTCGTGATGACCGGTATTGACGTTGGCCACTGGTTTGGGCTGTGAATCACCACCTGCTGCCTGCGGCTGTTTAGGAGTAGGTACAGGAATGTCTTTGCCAGCCAGATTGACTTGCTGTTGCTTCGGTTGCTGTCCCTGAGGTGGTGCTTGATCCTGCTGCTGATCATTCTGAAAAACAGTTTTGCCCTGATCAGTATTCTGATCATTGCCAGCTGGTTGAGGGCTAGTAGGTTTGGGTAAAGAATCGTTCATAGAATTCCGCTACAATAAGGGCAGCATTAACCAAGCACCATTATGGAGCGTTTTCTCATCCCTATCAAGCAGTTATTCAGTCGGTGGTCGGAAAAACTCAACTCGGCAAAATCTATCAAACCCCACGTAGAAGTAATCAATCTGCGCAATCCGCGGAAAATGATGAGAATTGCTGGTGGCGTGTTACTAGTTTTAGGCTTTGTACTATTGGGGGTGCTTTTTTATGATGCTCAAGCAAAGTTGCTGCCAAATACTATCATTGCTGGCGAGTCTGTCGGTAGTTTAAGTCAAGAAGAAGTGGTGACGAGATTGCAGCAACTTAATTTGCCTTTACCTGAGCATACGATCGAAATCGGGATCGAAGAAACAACCATTGCTTCCAGCAGCAGCGAACTAGACGCTCGTTATGATCTGGAAAAAGAGATTGGAGAGATTTTTAGTCAGCAGCAGCAAAGCAAACTAACTTGGTTCAGACACTTGCTTTTCACCCCCACCCAACCGTTGTTCTACAACCTTCATGTCAGTTACGACCAAGAAGAAATCGCGGAGATGGTGAGCGCTCTCAAACAAGTTTTTGATCAACCAGCCGAACCAGCGTCTGTCAGTTTGGACATTAGCGGCAATCCTAACAGCATTATCGTGGTGCGTGGGAAAAACATCCAAGCGGTGTTGGTAGAAGAAACAATCCTGGAAACTACTGCCAAATTACGAGAAATTACCACCGAAAAATTGACTGATGAGTCAATCCAAAAATTCAAAATTGCAGTAATTACTGAAACAATTAGCGAACGACTGACTGACGACCAAGTGGCTGCTGCTCAAACCCGTGCCGAAGCCTTCGTCGACGAGGCCTTACTGTTTGAAAAAGACAATACTGAGTACACCCTCAGCGATGTCGAGTTGATTGACTTAATTCAATTACCAAATGGCTATAACGAGTCTGCAATTGATGAAATCATCGCCCAATGGACTGAGGAGCTCAATCGTCCGCCACAAAATGCGGTCTTTGAGTACGATCCTAAAACCCTCACCGTCACTGAGTTTGTACCTCACCATAATGGCTGGGAGCTGGATCAGTCAGAGATGAAGCAGCAGATTCTCGGAGGACTGAAAGAACTGGAGGGCACGGATACTGCCAATCTCATCGATGGCACGATCACCAAGCCGCTGGTTTTGACCGAGAGTGAACCAGAAACTACTTTAGCTGGCACCAATGACATGGGAATCGTTGAGCAAATCGGCTTTGGCGAAAGCTACTATTATCACTCGATCCCCAACCGGATTCACAACGTCTCGCTGACTGCTCAGCGCATCGATCTCACTATCGTTCCCCCTGGTAAAGAGTTTTCTTTCAATCAGACTTTGGGTGATGTCTCGGCAGCGACTGGCTTTCGTTCGGCTTATGTGATTAAAGATGGTCAGACACTGCTAGGTGATGGTGGTGGGGTGTGTCAGGTCAGCACTACTCTTTTCCGTGCTTTGCTGGATTCTGGACTAAATATCACCAGAAGACTGCAGCACAGTTATCGGGTGAGTTATTACGAGCTAGACCAGCAGCCTGGCTTTGACGCTACGGTTTACTCTGGAAATGTCGATCTGCGCTTCATCAATGACACCGATCACCATGTCCTGATTCGCAGCCAAGCTAATCCCAGCACCCTTTACATGACGGTCGAACTCTACGGTACCAGCGACGGCCGCACCACCGAGATCACGGGTTACAAAACTTGGGACTATCGCGATCCCCTACCACCGGAATACGCTCCCGATCCTTCTCTCGCCCCTGGACAACTGAAGCAAATCGACTGGGCTGCTTCTGGCATCAAGGCTGAGTTCACCCACATCATTCGTGACAAAGATGGCAAAATCATCAACAAAAAGACCTATTACTCCAACTACCGACCCTGGGCGGCCAAATATTTGCAGGGGGTGTAGTGTTTTGTGCCTAAACGATATTGAACATCACTTTGACTCTGATCCCTTTTTTCTACTACACTAATAAGTGATGAAAATCATTTCCATGAAACAACTGCGGCAAAAATTTGGGCCGATTCGTAAAGGCTTGAATCGTGATGAGGAGTATTTACTGATGTACCGCTCAAAACCCCTAGCAGTCATTCGCCCCTACCGAGCTGACACTGATATGAAATATCTGCAGGACGAAGAATCAGAGCCAGCAGCCAAGCCAGCGGAAACAACCCCAACCACCCAACCACACTCCCAAAGCGATTCCGTGTCCAATCCCCTCGACAAACTCGGCATGCGCAAAGCGTTTTTGTAGAACCCCAAGAAATTTAAAAAGATTCTCAAGTTTTTTCAATATTGAAGAAAGCAAAACCACTCTGTGGAATGCGTAGGTACCCAGGAGCGCGAAGGTTGTAGGCTTCTTTGAACTCGCTGCCGGAAATATTCAGTGTGCCACGATTGGTGCTGAGGGTGACGGTCGAGGTTTGGCCGCTGCCGCTGTGGCTAACTGACACTGAAGAAACACTAGTGACCGCTCCTCCAGAGGAATTAGCTCGATCGCGTAACTCGCTGATGGAGTAAGGACTGCCACCAGAACCACCGATTGGACACTGGTTGATGGTGGTAGGTACGATGCGATTGGTGTCAGCGCCATTGGGATTTTTCAAGACAATCCAAGCATTCACAATATCAGAGAATTCTTCCTGAGAAATCCATGGGTGAGAGCGTCCGCAGCTGGCGCCACTGGAAGAATATCCAGAGCGATACCAAGATTTGTAGAACCAAGGCGACCCAGCCAAACTTTCCCAAGCTCGTGATGTCCAGTTGCCACTGCCGCTACTATCAGTAGTGTCCCAGCCTCGAGTGTTGAGATATCCACCAGCAGTAGAAGAATATTGTGATGAAACATTGCCATCGATGATTTCTTTATGAGTTTCATCGACTGCCTGCTTCCAAGCTGAAGGAGGATTGTCAGATTTGCTTTTGCTAAAAACCTGACATGACTCAGTAGTGCAGATTGGCTTGCCGGAACGATTGGCATAGGTGCGAGCCGCAACTGCTTGAGCTTTGAGCGCATCGATGTCCCAGCTGGAAGGCATTTCCGCAATACCATAAAGATAGGTCTGGAAATTCATGTTGCCATAACCTTGGACATCAATGGTGTCTGGCATGCCATCATCTTTCCTTACTCCATGACCGTAATACCACTGAATAATGTTTTGATAAGATTCTCCGTTTTCTGCCTGTTTTTTAGCTCCGTACTGACTCATGCCATTGCGATGGGTATAGGCGCCAAAACTAAAAACAGCGAAAGAGTTTCCTGGTGCTTGGGACTTGTAACCGATCGAAGCGTTGTAGTCATCAGCCAGCGGTACATCTCCCACCGAAGTGGTGTAGGTTCCAGTACGAGCGGCAATAATCGCTTGCTGCTGGGCAGTGAGCGAGGCGATCTGTCCCTCTAGTTGCTGCTGGTAGTTGCGCGCTTTGGCGATTTCACCGGCGAAAAAACTTGCCTGGCTTTCGAGCTGCACTTCCAATGAAGCCAGAGTTTTTTGATCCCTCTCCAGCTGAATGATTTCCTCAGTAAAGTTGCGAATCATGCGGTTGTCTTGGGCCTGCACGGAAGTGTTATAGACCAGATTTTTGGTCAAATCGCTGGCGGAGGTGCTGGTAAACAGTAGCACCAAAGGAGACA
>OMJP01000039.1 GCA_900299405.1 bacterium
AAGTGCACAAATGGCGGCTGAAGCCATCGGCGGGGCAGGCAGGCTTACTCCGCCCAAAGAAAACGTCGATTTCCTCGCTATAGTGGATGCCAATCTCGGTGGTGCCAAATCAAACCTCTACACCAGTTACGAAGTGGAACAAAGCATTCAGCAGCCAACCAACGGTTATCTAGAAAAAACCGTGGAAATCACTTACGAAAACACCAAGCGAGCTGACAATTGTAACCTGGAAGCTGGGCAGCTGTGTTTGAACTCCACTCTGCAAGACTGGGCCAGACTTTATGTGCCTCAGGGATCAACTCTAGTGGACGTCCAGGGTTTCACCAACGAACCTACAGTTTATGAAGAAAATGGCTTCACGGTGATCGACGGCTTCTTCACTCTCGAGCCATTGGCTACTGCCAAACTGAGAGTTACCTACCAGGTGCCTTACAACGATAGTGAAATCTACCGAGGCTTCATTTGGAAACAAGGTGGAGTGGAGGCTTTCCCAGTATTGTTCGACGTCAATGGCTGGGAAGAAGAGATCGAAGTAGCTGCTGATACCGAAGTAGAAATTCCTTTCTAATCATGAGCCGAAGCAAGTCTTTTGTGACCGAGGGCATCGTCCTCAAACGAGTTAGCACGGGCGAAACCGATCTCGTCGTGACCTTACTAACCAGAGATTATGGAAAAATGGTGGGTGTGGCCAAAGGCGCTCGCTCACTAACCTCCAGTAAAAGAGCGCATCTGGAGCCGGGCAACAGAGTCAAAGTCTTCGCCATCAAAACCAAGTCTTTGCCGCTGATTACCCAAACCTCACTGATCGCTCACGTTACCGACGAACAACGCCAAACTCTGGCTGCCATGCGGCGCCTGTCACAAATTCTGGAGGTCTTCGACAGACTGTTCGTCGAAAATGATGAAGATCAGCAGGCATATCTAGCTGCCCTGAAAATCGTTCAGCTGCTGGACAAGACCTATTCTTATCGTCAAATGCAAGCCCTACTTGGCGAATTATTGGAACACCTCGGCTACCAAAACTATCAGGAAACTGCCCACACCTCAGTGCTCGACTATGTGGCAGAGATCACGGAGCAGCCAATGAAGAGTTTCGAGTATTTACGAGTAAAATAAAACAAATGCACGGTTGCATTCTACTCTGGGCAAAAATATAATGACTCAAGAAGATTTTCTCTATTTATGGCACAACCAACACTCAACGACATCATCGCCTTAGCCAAACGACGCGGCTTTGTTTTCCCTGGTTCCGAGATCTACGGGGGGCTGGCCAACACTTATGATTTTGGACCTCTGGGGGTCGAGCTGCTGCGCAATATCCAAAATTACTGGTGGGAGCATTTCGTCACCAAGCGTCCAGAAATTTTTGGTCTCGATAGTTCAATTCTGATGAGCCCCAAGGTCTGGGAGGCTTCAGGTCACACCCAAAGCTTCACCGACGCGCTAGTTGACTGTCGTAATTGCCAAACTCGCACCAGAGCTGACCATCTGATCGAGAACTTTGCTGAGAAAAAGAAAAAATCAGTTAAAGTAGAAGGAGAACCAACCGTAGAGCTGGAGAAACTCATCAAAGACTGGGAGATTCCTTGTCCTGCTTGCGGAAAACATGACTGGACGCCGGTGAGAGAGTTTAATTTATTGTTTGAAACAAATATTGGTATCGTCGAGGAAAGCCAGTCAAAGGCTTATCTCAGAGGTGAGATTGCCCAAGGAATGTTTACCAACTTCAAAAATGTACTCAACACCATGCGCCCCAAACTGCCGTTTGGTATCGCTCAATCAGGCAAAGCTTTCCGTAACGAGATCACCTTGGGAAATTTTGTTTTTCGTACTTTGGAGTTCAACCTGGCTGAGTTTGAGTATTTCTTTGACCCTGATCAGCAAAGCTGGAAAGAGGTTTTTGCATACTGGAAAAAAGAGATGTTTGAGTTTGCGGTTTCTTTGGGGCTGAATACCGAAAGACTGGAGTGGCGCGGCCACACTGACGAAGAGCGGGCTCACTATTCACTACAGACCGAAGATTTGGATTATGTTTTTCCTTTTGGTTCCAAAGAAATGTTTGGTTTAGCCTACCGCACTGATTTTGATCTGAAAAATCACATGGACAAATCTGGCACCGATCTGCGCTATGTCGATCCTCAAGATCCCAAGCGCAAATTTATTCCTCACGTGATCGAGCCAACATTTGGTCTGAATCGTATTTTGCTGGCCTTACTGTCCGAAGGCTATCGGGAAGATAAAGACCGCACCTGGCTGGCCCTGCCTCCCAAGCTGGCTCCTTTCAAGGCCGCCGTCTTTCCGCTGGTGAAAAACAAGCCTGAGTTGGTAGAAAAAGCCCAAGAAATTCATCGCGCCCTCAGCAAGCAATGTGCCACTGACTGGGATGATCGTGGCAACATCGGTAAGCGATATCTTTCCCAAGACGAAATTGGTACCCCTTACTGCATCACTGTAGATTACGACACTTTGGAAGACGGCACTGTTACCCTTCGTGATCGTGACACCACCGAGCAGCAACGCATGAGCCTATCAGAACTTGAGCAGTATCTCACCGATGTGCTAGGCTAAATATTATCTAAAAAGGAAGGTAAAAATCATGAAAAAAATGCCCAAAAAACAAGTGATTGTCGGTGTAGTTCTCGGACTGATCGTTTTGCTTGGTGGTTGGTGGATGCTTGGCAGAGGAGGAGACAGCAGTGATTCAGCTGCAAACCAACGACAACGTCTGAGCTTGCCAGAAAATGTCATCGACGTGGCCGACAGACCGTATCTGGCAATTAAGCCGCTCGCCGATGGACGCAATATCGAGATCGAGGTTTATGATCTGAAAAAAGAAGCCACAGAACTGGAGTACGAAGTCGAGTATCAATCAGGAGTGTCTTCCCTGCAAGGTTTCCAAGGAGTTCTGGAGCTGACCAATCTCCCTGCTAGTGTTACCAAATTACTAGGCAGCTGCTCTGCCGGCGGTGCCTGCAGCTACCATGAAGATGTCAAAGGTGGATTTTTCATGGGCGAGTTTCTTGGTGGGGATGAGCCTTACGCGCTCAGGTCTGACTGGAAATACATCGATAATGCTGACAGAGATACCGCTCACAGCTCCAAAGATGCCAAGTTCCAGATTGACGGTAGAACCTTAGCTCAACAGCGCTACCTGGTCATCTTTAACTCTCCTGGTTATCCAGAGGATGTTCCCGGAGAAGTAGTGTCTGAGATTTACTCTTTAACCAGCTCTGGTAATCTAAGTGGAGAGGCTGAATTAACCATCCGTGCCAATGAAGAAGGCGAACTGCAAATCGCAGCCTGGGATGGCTCAGAATGGACTACTTACGAAGGCGAAGTCGATGGCAAAATGATCACCGCCACAGTGGATTTGGCAGAGCTTTACGTGGTGATTAGATAACCACTTTTACAACGAAACTAAGAAATGGCGCCTCACTGGCGCCATTTTTTTATCCCATAACCTAAAAAATAGCTTCTGAAAAACCCGAATAAAGTTTCGTGTTTACAAGTCTGGTATTTTTCGTCATAGTTGTTATTGGTAATAAATGGTAAAGTAACTTATAAGTATGTTAATGGGCACTTACTATCATACCCTAGAATCAGGTGGTCGGGTGTCGTTACCCAAAGATTTTCGCTCCCAAGCCAAAAAATGGATTATTACCAGAGGATTAGACGGCGGATTGTTTTTGTTTCCCGCGGCTGATTTTCAAAGCAAATTAAAACAACTCAATGATGATCGCTCCTTTACTAAAAAAGCTCACCGTGACTTCATCCGGTTGATGACCAATGAAGCTCAGGAGCTAACGGCGGATAAAAGCGGTCGGGTGAAACTGCCCAATTACCTGACCGCTTACGCCAAAGTCAAAAAGAACCTAGTGCTGGTCGGCAGCTTGGATTATGTCGAGCTGTGGGATCGAGACACCTATCACAAATATGTCGACAGCCTAGAAAAAAATGCCGAAAGTATCGCCGAAAGAATCTATGAGTAGTCACATCACTGTCCTGCTAAAAGAAGCAGTCGAAGCCCTGCAAGTTCAGCCACAAGCTTGGTACGTCGATGCCACTGTGGGTGGAGGAGGTCACACCTCAGCCATTCTCGAGCAGGGGGGCAAGGTGCTTGGTTTTGATTTTGATCAGCTAGCCATCGACCAAGCCAACGAAAGATTTAAAGACAAAGTCGATAGTCACTCAGTGATGTTTGTCAGAGAAAACTTTGATCAGTTATCAGAAGTTGTCAGTCAGCTCAAAGAAACCAACCAAATCGAATCAATTCAAGGAGTGCTGTTTGATTTTGGCACCAGCACTGACCAGCTGATGGCCGAAGAACGAGGTCTAAGTTTCGAGCATGAAACAGCCGAACTAGATATGCGAATGGACGATCGTCTAGGAGTCAAGGCTGCTGATTTGCTAAAAATCATGAGCGAAAAACAACTTACTCAGGTTTTTCAAGAGTTCGGCGGCGAGCACCATGCCAGGAAAATCGCCAAAAGTATTGTCGAAATGCGCAGAGATGACCCCACTCAGCTGGAAACCGTTGGCTCACTAGTGAGCTTGGTAGGTAAATATAACCAGAGGTCTGGAAAACTTCATCCTGCCACTAGAGTTTTTCAAGCCCTGAGAATCGCGGTGAATGACGAGCTCAACAATATTGAGCGAGCTTTGCCTCAGGCACTCGATGTCGTTGAGCCAGGAGGCAGAATCGTCACCATTGCTTTTCACGAGGGAGAGGATCGGCTGGTAAAACAAGCTTTTAATGACTGGGAAGAACAAGGTTTGGGTAAAAAACTAACCAAAAAACCTTTGAAACCCAGTGAAAAAGAGTTAGCAGCCAACCCCCGCAGCAGGAGTGCCAAGCTACGAATTTTTGAAAGGAAATCATGAAAAAAAATCTAGTTGCAATTTACTACTTCGTTTTGATTCTCATTCTGTCTTCCCAGGCAGTCTATACCGTCTATCGCTTGGGCGGCACCGTGGGCCAAGGAGAAAAACTGCGCTCGTTGCAACAACAACAAGTGGCCCTAGAAAAAGATCTTCAGCTGCTGCAAGAAAGCCACTACCAAACCAACTCGCTGGCCTCTCTACAAGAAGAAGACACAGCCGGTTATCACGCTATCCAAAAACCAATCATCATCGGGGTGAGCGACAGCGTGGCTTCTCGTTAGCCATGGCATTTCGCGATCCTTCTCGATACACTTGACCTATGGCTGACCAAAACTCAATTAGACCTCGGCTGGCTTTGTTGGGGGTACTGGTGCTGTTTGGCGTAGTGATCGCTAGATTATTTTATTGGCAAGTGGTGCAGGGTTACTCGCTCAAAAAAATTGCTGAAAGTCAGGCTGAAAAAGAAACTACTCTAGAGGGCAGTAGGGGCAGGATTTTCACTGCTGACAACCAACTGCTGGTCGGCAATTCCAGCTCTTTTCACCTGATGGCTGACAAATCACTAATTGAAACAGACCATCAAACAATTGCCGATAAACTAGCTCCTCTGCTGGTTGAACGTGATTTAGAAGACTTGGAAAACTCAGAAGCAACTCCCGAGGCAGAATTAGCAGAAAATTTACTGACAGACAATCAACAATACCTTGCAGAGAGACTTGATCTGGATAGTAACTGGATCAGACTGTCCTCGAGATTAGATCGTGATTTGAGAAACAGAATCGAGCAGCTAGAGATTCCCGGAATTTATTTCGAAGAATACCAAACTCGTTTTTATCCTGAAGCTTCAATGGCGGCACATGTGACTGGTTTTGTGGGCAAGAATGACCAAGGGCAAGACACCGGTTACTTCGGCGTCGAAGGAGCCCTGGATAAAGAATTAGAGAAAAGAGTGCGAAGAAATCGCTTTTTGACCGATGCTTTAGGCAATCTGCTGGGGGGAGAAAGCAGTCTCGAAACTCAAAGTCTCGACGGTAGAGATGTGGTACTAACTATCCGCCGTGATATCCAGTATTTACTAGAGCAAGAATTGGAAAACGCTGTCGAACGCTACGGAGCTAGTTCGGGAGAAATAATTGTGATGAACACCAAAACAGGAAGCCTACTGGGCTTGGCAGCTTGGCCGAAGTACGATCAAGTTAGTTACTGGGACTATGGAGCTGAGCTTTACAAAAACCCCAGCTTGGCCAACCTTTATGAGCCTGGATCGACTTTTAAAACCCTAACCGTGGCGGCCGGTATCGATGCCGATGCGGTTGAGCCAGAAACCGAGTGTCCCAACTGCGATGGACCTAGGAGAATCGATAAGTACACCATTCGTACTTGGAACGATGAATACCAGGCCGACATTAATATTCGTGACGCTCTGGCACAATCTAATAATGTGGCAATGATTTTTGTAGCAGAATCGCTCGGCGTAGAAAAATTTACTGAGTACCTGCGTAACTTCGGCATCGGCGAGGCTATCCATCTCGACCTCCAAGACGACATCGAAACTCCTTTTCCAGAAAAATGGGGACCGGTAGAGCTAGCGACGACTTCTTTCGGTCAGGGAATTAGCACCAATAGCCTGCAGATGGTGAGGGCTGTCGGGGCGATTGCCAATCAAGGAGTAATGATGAGACCGAAAATTATCCAAGAAGTAATCGATCATCAAACCGGTAAAACCATCACCATTAGTCCTCAGGAAGAACGACGAGTAATTAGCTCAGAAACAGCCACCACGGTGACGGAAATGATGGTCAATGCAGCCCAGCACGGCGAAGCTCAATGGATTTTTAGCGACACCCATACTATCGCTGGCAAAACCGGTACTTCGCAAATTCCTATTCCTGGTGGATATAAGGAGGATGCCACTATCGCCAGCTTCATCGGCTTTGCTCCCGCCAACGATCCTGAATTTATTATGTTGGTCAAATTGGTAGAAACAACCAGCAGCCCCTGGGCAGCCGAAACCGCGGCACCCCTGTGGTACCGTGTCGCTGAAAAATTGTTTTTGTTACTGAATATTCCGCCAGATAGCCAAAGTAATCTTAGCTGGGCAAATCAGCTAGCTTCATGATGGCTTCTAAATCTTCTTGGGTTTTCTCTGGAGAGCCTTTCAGAGTAATCGTTACTCTGGTCTGATTTTTGGAGCGGCTAAGTTTCAGCTTAGTAGGGGAGTGAAAAATAGAGTTTAATCCTTTTTCCCAATCTTTGATCTGCTCGTCCACTTTGGCAACTTCTGCTTTACTAGCTTTCTTCACCTGTTTCTTTTCCAGCTGTTCTTTAAAACGTCTGGCCAATTCTTCAGCACGGCGCACTGAGGCTTTTTCTTTGACGATGATCTTGTAGCACTCGACGGCCGCTTCTTCCTGATCGATGCTGGCCAAAGCTCGGGCGTGACCTTCAGTAATTTTTCCTGAAATCAAACCGTCAGTAATTGCGTCGGGTAGATCTAAAAGCTTAATAGAGTTGCTGATATAGGGAGCAGATTTCGAGATTCTGGTGGCTAGCTGGCTCAAAGGCAAGCCAAATTCTCTGGTCAAGCGCATAAATGCCTGAGCGCGCTCAATGGGGTTGAGATTCACTCGCTGGACGTTTTCCACCAAGGCCATCTCCAACATTCCCTGGGGGGTGGTTTTCTTGACGTGCACCGGCACTTCTTTGAGCCCAGCGACCTTAGCTGCCTGCCAGCGACGTTCGCCAGCGATGATCTGGTAACCGGCTGGAGTTTCTGCCACCACCAGAGGTTCGAGAATGCCGTAGGTTTTGATTGACTCAACTAGTTCATCGAGGTCACCTTTTTTGACTTTTTCTCTTGGTTGAAAAGGGTTGGTTTGCAACTGGTCGATTGCAATGTGCTGAGTAGCCATGATTATGATTCACTGTAACACAGAAAAATCCATTTTTCACAAGTGATTTTCACAAAAAAACTCTCGAAAACGAGAGTTTTACTTAGCGGAGATGACGTTGACTACTGTACGGCCAAGTCTTTTACCAAACTGGACTACACCATCGGTCATGGCAAAAATAGTATGGTCTTTACCCATCCCTACGCCTTTGCCTGCCTTGTATTTCGCTCCTCGCTGACGCAGAATGATCTGACCAACCTTGATAGCTTCACCACCAGATTTCTTCAAGCCCAAACGTTTTCCATGACGCTTGCCTTGTGCCTGCTGCTTGACGCTACCTGAGCCTTTAACGTGTGCCATATTTATTTACTTTCTTGATTGCTTTGCTGACGGGAAGAATATTCAAAAACCGCGATATCTCTCTGTACTGTTGCTCCTTGTCGGTGATAACGCAAAGACCCCCAATCAACTTGAAGAGTATAGCCTTGAGGTAATGATTTGTCAACGAAACTTTGCAGATCGAAAACCTTGCCGCTTTGGGTTTCTACTCGAGGAAAAATAATCACTAGCCTAGCTCCTTCATTCAGTAGAGAGCGCCATTGCTTGAAAGCACCCAGATAAAGCTTTTCCAGACCTTTAAACATCCCCGGCAATTGCTTCTCCTGCGGATTGGGCTTGCCCAAAAAAGGCTCCGTCACCAAAGCGTTTGCCTTGCCAGATAATTGATTGGCTGTAGCTTGTGCTACTTGACTCTGAAAAGTGCTAAAATTTGGTTCTAACTCGGCCTGCTCAGCAAACCAAGCCAGGTTGGTTTGAGTACCAATGACTGCGTCTTCATCCAGATCAGAACCGACTACTTGGGCTCCCAGCTCTAGGGCTTCTATCAAGGTAGTGCCGGTGCCACAGAAAGGATCATAAACTAGCTTGTCTTGAGCGTTTTTACCCAAAGCCAAGTTGACCATGATTCGAGCTAACTTGGGAGGGAGCATGCCCTTTTTGCGATCGGCATAGGGTTTTTGGCGATCTTTCATCGTCCAGTGGTCAATATCTTGAACTGCCAGAGTAATACCGAGTGCTAGCTGATCCTGATTATGGAAAACAATTACTTCTTTGACTTCTTGATTCAGCAGCAGCGCTGCGCCCAAACCATCATTCTTGCCCTCGAGAAAACGAGCTTTGATGTTTTTGTCTTGCAAAGCTTGCTTAATAGACATCAGGGTCGGCTTGTCATCGAGCTGTTCACCCCAGTAACCGACCCCAAACTGCACGCTGGCAGGGGAATCAGCGGTCAACAACTCAACGATTGAGCCCTCTAGTTTACTCTGTTTTTCTTGAGCTAGAGTCTTGGCTACTTTAACCAATTTCACCGCACCACCCAAAAGTTTGAACAATTCCTGAGCCTGCTGATCATTTTCTGCCTCGAATTTCACTGCTGCCTGACCTAGTAGTTCAGCCTGAGGATCGACCACCGCTTGCGCTTCAGCCAGCGTCAAGGCAGGAGTATTGCCAGCTTGGAGGAGATATTGGGACATTTAGGCGACGATTTTCTCTACTTTGAGAGTAGATTGAGGCTGCCGATGACCTTTGACTTTTCGATATCTTGATTTGGCTTTATAGGTGGCGACTCTGAGTTTGTCAGATCTGCCGTGATCTTGAACAGAGAGAGTAACTTTGGCGCCTTTGACCAGAGGTTGACCGATCTTGACTTTGTCGCCCTCGCCGACCAATAGCACATCAGTGATGTCGAATTTCTTTTTTTCTTGCTGTTCCACTCGGTCGACCACTAACACGTCTCCTTCGGAAACGCGGTGTTGTTTACCTAGTAATTGAATGACTGCGTAGTTTGACATGACGAGCATTATAACATACTCGAGAGTTATGCCACTCGCAAGTGGTCTTGGGAGCTGTTTTTACCCACCAGTTGCTGCACGATCGCCAACAGCACCATACTGGCCAAAAAGGAACTGCCGCCATAGGAAACCAGGGGAAGAGTGACTCCAGTGATCGGCAGCAGACCAATATTCATCCCGATATTAACAAAAACTTGGGTCAAAAAATAAACCGCGATAACCAAGATCAGCAAGCTTTCTTGAGGATCTCCCATTCTGGCTGCCTGCTTGAGTAAAAACTGGATCAGGTAAGCATACAAACTAATTACCACCAGCGAACCCACTAGGCCCCATTCTTCTGCCAGCGAGGCAAAAATAAAGTCAGTTTGTCTTTCGGGAAGAAAGCGCAACTGAGACTGGGTGCCATGACCGATGCCTTTGCCGAATAGCTGCCCTGAGCCAACCGCTACTAGTGACTGGCGAGCGTTATAACCAGCATCACTGGTGTCTGCCTGGCTGCCAGCCATAAAAGAGGTGATTCTCGCTCGTTGATATGGTTTCAGGACAAAATTCCAGCCAATCACCGCTGCAAAAAACAAAACCGCTCCTCCTATTCGCCAATATTGTTTGGGGATTTTTTGCCAAAAAACTAATAGGCTGGCTGCTGCTCCATAAAGAAAAGCTGTGCCAAAGTCTGGCTGCAGCAAGATTAGCAGCAAAGGAGCCCCAATTAACCAAAATAATTGCAGTAGCTTCTGGTCGCTCAAGATTTGTTTTTTACTAAATTTCGGAATAGCAACCAAGCAAGTAGCCAATAAAGCAAACTGTGATGGCTGAAAGCGCAAACCCCAGCCCAAATCAAGCCAAGCAACTGCTCCTCTGGTGGCACGGCCAAAAATCAACAGCCCAACCAAAACTACCACTAGGCCTTTCCATAACCAGTCGCCCCAGTTCCACCAAGACTTGATCGGAATACGAGCCACAAACCAAAACACCAGGAAACTGGCAAAAACAAACAGCAGCTGGCGCTGCATCAGCTCCGGAGAAACGCTGGCCAAAGTCACCAAGCCCAGCAGGCTCAGAGAGCCAGCCACCAACGGCAAAGTAAATTGCTGCATAACTTTATCCTAACACTTCGGGGGTATCGCCTTTGACCAGTTTTGTCTGGGTTTTGTTTTCGATCTCTGCCTGCCAGTTTTCTGGCCAGCTGGGTAGTTGGACAGTGGCCGATTCGCCCACCCGCAGTCCAGCCTTGCGGCGTAAGTTCTGTACCGTACGCATAATTTCTCTGGCTTCGCCTTCTTCCTGGAGCGCTTTGTTGAGAGTCAAATCAAGCGTCACTGTGGGCAGACTATCTTCAGCGCCCGCTTGCCAATCGACTTCTTTGACGTTCAGCTCTTGCTCAATTAATTTAGCATATAGATTCGTAGAGTGGGGTAATTGGCTCTGGGGAACAGACACTCTAGCGGTTTGTAGGGGCTGACGAACTTTGACACCTTGCTCTTTGCGGAAGGCGTGTCCCAATTCGACTACTTTGCGCACTATCGACATCTCTGCTTCCAGCTGAGATTGCTGCAAACTTTGGTCAAACTCAGGCCAATCAGTCAAGTGAATCGAGCTCTGCTCATCTACCAAATTATGGTGAACTAGCTCTGAGAAAAATGGTGCAAAGGGGGCATAGAGTTGAGCGAGAGTGTAGAGCACATACCCTAAAACTTGGCTTGGTTCCTGGTTATCGTCGGCCTTCAGCCGCTCTCTGCTCAATCTGAGGTACCAGTTGGAAAAATCATCAATAAACTCCATTAGCCCGCGACTGGCGCGCACCACGTCATAAGTATCCATCTGTGCGGTAGTTTCCTGAACCAAGGTTTCCAGACTACTGAGAACCCATTGATCTAAGATATGGTTTGGTTTCTCTGGCTTGGCAATTGGCTGGTGATCGGCAAACTGCTGGTAAAAGCTCAAGACATTCCACCAGATCACAAAAATCTTGCGGCGAATATCAGCAACTTCTTTTTCATTGAAGCTCAAATTCTCTGACTTCATCACTGTCGAACTCATCAGGTAAAGCCTCAAGCTATCCACCCCATACTGATCGATGAGTTTCATAGGATCTGGATAATTTTTCTTGGATTTACTCATTTTTGAGCCATCCTCAGCCAAGATTGTTCCGGTCGTCAGCACGTTCTCAAAAGCCGGAGTGCCAAACAATCCCACCGACGTGACATGCATGGTATAGAACCAGGCTCTAGTCTGAGCGATGTACTCACTGATGAACTGCGCTGGATAATTATTCTCAAAGTCCGCCCTATCTTCGAAAGGATAGTGACGAGAAGCAAAGGGCATCGAGCCTGACTCCACCCAAGCATCAAACACTTCAGGAATCCGTGAGCCTTTGATGGTTTTATCGTCGTCGACCCATAGCTCAAGGTCGTCCAGGTGATGACGATGCAGATCGGTGATTTTCTCAGCAGCAGCTTGATCTACAGCCCATTCTTTCAGTCCTGCTACCGAACCAATGATTCTCATCACTTCTAGGCCATCGGCATCCTGACCAACCCAGATCGGCATTGGGGTGCCCCAGTAGCGCGAGCGGGAAATATTCCAGTCGGGGGCATTTTCCAGACCTTTCAAAAATCGACCATACTTGAGGTGATCTGGCACCCAGTTGATTTTTTCATTTTGGGCAATCAGCTCATCTTTGAGCTGCTGCACATCGACAAACCAAGCGGGCAGGGGAGCGTAATAAAGTCTGGTGCTGCAACGATAGCAGAGCGCCACGCTATGAGTCAGGGGCTCGTTGTGATAAATCAAACCCCGTTGTTGTAGGTCTTCATTGACCAAGGGATTAACTTCCAAAATACCCATTCCTGCCCAAGGCTTAACCTGATCTTTGAGCTTGCCCTCTTCATCCACATGCTCGGCCAGCTGAATACCATTGGCTTGCATCACGCGATAGTCGTCTTCACCATAAACTGCCAAAGTAACCACTCCAGTACCTTCCTCAGCAGTCACAAAATCATCAGCCACCACCAC
>OMJP01000040.1 GCA_900299405.1 bacterium
ACCGGTGCCTCCGGAAACATCTCGTGCAACGCCCCCAGCACCCTCTCCGCTCCCCCCCACTCGCGCAGGTAATCATGAACCAAAGCGACTTTGAGATTTTTTTTCATTAGAACAGCGCCTCCTGAACTGTGGTTTCGAATTGATCCGGCGGTAGCAAACTCAGCAATGTTTTGAAGTTTAGCTCTTGGAACAATGACACTACTTTTTCCTTGTCGTATCTCACTACCTCGCAATCCTCCAGCTGAAACTGAACCGGCGCGTCTTTCATGATGGTCGCCAGCTCACGACTCACCAGCGCACTTTCTCGCTCTTTGGTTAGTTTATCAACTACGGAATCAGTCAGCACTTCGTCTTCGATTTTTTTGTCGACTGCTTCGTAAATACCAGACAATGAACCAAATCTATCTAGCAAAGCCTGAGCAGTTTTCGGACCGATACCTTTCACTCCAGGAATGTTGTCAGAACTGTCGCCCATCAGGCCTTTCAAGTCGATTACCAATTCCGGCGTCACACCAATTTTTTCTTTCACTCCCACCGCATCGTACTCCGTGTCCTGCTTGCCTTTGCCCCGACCAGGGAGATAAACATGAGTATTGTCATCGACCAGCTGGAACATGTCTTGGTCACCAGTTACGATAACAGTCAACAAATCCTGACCAAACTCCTCGACCCGAGCATTGATGGTGCCGATCAGATCGTCGGCCTCGTAGCCCCCGATCTCAAACTTTGGGATATTCAGCGCATCGACCACTTCTTTGATGATCTCGATCTGCGGCCGCAGGTCGTCTGGCATTTCTGGCCTGTTCGCCTTATACCCCTCAAAATCTTTGTGACGCTGAGTGGGCTGCGGATGATCAAAAGCCACTGCCATGTAAGTCGGCTCGATTTTGCGAATCGCGGTCAGCAGAATCCGCGCAAAGCCATAAACCGCATTGACCATCTGCCCGTCAGGCAGCATAAAACTTTTGGGGAAAGCGAAAAAAGAACGATAAATCAAGGCGTGACCATCTACCAACAAAAACTTCTTCTGTGACATATAGCTATTTTAACAGGGAAAGTCACAAACCCTAAAATCAATATTGATCGTGAGTAACTATGTCTTCAAGCACTATTGAGCCATTTTTAAAACCAAAAACTACCCTGATGTTAGCCTCTATCCAAATTGAAAAACTGTCGCTCCGCCTACCTTTCAATTTATGTAGTCTTAAGGAAGGATAATTAATATTTTCTTTAAGTAACTCAAGTTGTTTACAAACACTAAATTCCAATTTTGGGTTTTTAGAAACTAATTTTTTGAGTTTTTTATCAAAAACACTACTGGTAAAAACCTTCATTAACTACAATTTAATGAAAGAAAAAAACAATAAGCGTAACTTTTTAGTTATTAAATCTCAGCAAATAAAGTTGTTTTTCCTTGGCGGTGTTCTTCCAAAGCTAACTCTGAGGCTCTTTCTTGCTCCTCACTCATCTGAAAAGTAGGTAAATTCATGCTCTGTAATTTTTTCTCTAGCTTTTTCACTTCGTCGACATCATTGACGACCAAATGCTTCATATAAGAAGAAAGCGACAAGCCATATTGATCGGCTTTGCGCTGAACATGCTCGTAGAGCTGCTGGGGCAAAGTTACCTTTACTTGAGTGGATTGGATGTTAGTGTCTGCCATAATCAGTAATTCTAGTCCATTAAATGACCTTTTTCAAGGACTAATCGTGACTTGAGAAGATCAAATCCCCCAACGGCGGGGGGTTTCTTTGGAGTTGCTTTTGTTTTTTATCAGGAAATCGATTTTGTGGCGCAGGTGTTTGTTCTCGTCTTCCAAGCGTTCGAGAATTTCATGCAGGCGTTTGAAGTTGTATTCGTCTTGAGCTTGAGTAAGATGAACCGCAATCGTGGCAACCAACAAACCAAACAAGGTCACCCCAGAAATCTGCAGCACCATGCCCAATATCCTACCTCCATTGGTAACCGGCACCAAGTCACCATAGCCCACAGTGGTCATGGTCGTTACCGACCACCACACGCCATCGATCACGCTTCGAATCTGACCCTCTGGATGAACGGCTTCCAAAGGCACAATCACCAAACCAGCAAAAATCGTCACGGTGGCGATCACCACTAGAATTCTCAGCAAACGACGACTAAAAGGAAATTTCTTGATCACTAGGTTAGCAGGCATAGAGATATGATAGCGGAAAAGGGCTGGTCAAAACAAGCCAAGGCTTATTTCTTTGATTTGTTTTGGCGATTGGCGCGACGAGCTTTTTTGATGCCCATCACTTTTTCGAACTCGTCAGTGTCCAAAGTCTCGACTTCCAGCAGGCGCTCTGACACTGCTTCGAGCTGTTTGCGGTGTTTTTTGAGCAGCTTTTCGGCCTGATCTTGGGCTTTTTCAATAATCTGCAGAATTTCCTGATCAACCTTTTCTTGTAGTTGGTTCGAGATTTTGTAAGGCTCGCCCCAGGCTCTGGAGTAGGCTTTTTCGTACTGAGGACCAAAATTCATCGCTCCTAGCTTGCTCATGCCGTAATCGATCACCATCGAGCGAGCTACGCGAGTGGCGCGTTCGATGTCATTGCTGGCACCAGCGGTCTGCTCTTCAAAAACTAGCAGCTCGGCAGCGCGGCCACCCATCATCACCACGATCTCGTCCAGCAGTTCTGATTCCAGCACCTGTAAGCGATCTTTTTCTGGAGGGGTGAAAGTATAGCCAAGAGCCTGACCGCGAGAAACGATCGAGATGCGGTGCACGGGATCGGCATTGGGTAGAACGTGGGCCAAAACTGCGTGACCGGCTTCGTGGTAAGCAGTCATTTCGCGTTCGTATTCATCTTGGAGGCGTCTTTTGCTGGGACCATATTTGACCTTCATCGAAGCTTCTTCGATGTCTTCCATAGTGATTTCTTTGCGATTATCACGGGCGATAGCGATCGCGGCTTCATTGAGCATGTTTTCTAGGTCTGCTCCAGAAAAACCGACGGTGCGCTTGGCGATTCTCTCCCAGGTTAGACCTTTGTCCAAAGGTTTGCCTTTGGCGTGAATCTTCAAAATGTATTTGCGCTCTTCCAAATCTGGTAAAGACACCATCACTCGGCGGTCAAAACGACCGGGACGAATCAAAGCGGGATCGAGCATGTCACCGCGGTTGGTGGCGGCCATGACAATCACGTTGTCATTCTGGGCAAAGCCATCCATCTCTACCAAGATCTGATTCAATGTCTGCTCTCGCTCGTCATGGCCGCCCATACTTCCCTGGCCACGAACCCGACCAATGGCATCGATTTCATCGATAAAGATAATCGACGGCGCTAGTTTTTTCGCGGTTTCGAACAGATCTCTCACCCGCGAAGCACCCACCCCGACAAGCATTTCCATAAATTCTGAGCCGGCAATAGACAGAAACTGGACATTGGCTTCTCCGGCAACTGCCCGAGCCAACAAGGTTTTACCGGTTCCCGAAGGTCCGACGAGCAATACACCCTTGGGAGTCCGTGCGCCAACCTTAATATATTTTTTAGGATAACGTAAAAAGTCGACTACTTCTTTGAGTTCTTGTTTGGCTTCATCCATCCCACCGACGTCATCAAAACTAACGTTCTGTTTACCTTTGACAAAAACTTTGGCTTTGCTGCGGCCGATTCCCAGAATGCCATCCTGGGCTCCTCGTGCTTGGCGGAACATCATTAGAAAAAAGAAAATCATGATGCCGATCGGCAAGAAATTGATCAGCAGTTCCCAAATCAGCTGACCAAAAGACACATCTTCTACCTCGACATCCAAAGCGGCAATATCAATTCCGGCAGAGTCCAAAATCGACAGCGCTTGCTGGCCTTCTTCTTTCAAAGTGTGTTTTTGATCTCCAGTTTTGTAAATCGCGCGCAGTTCGGTGCCAGTCACTTGTAGCTTGGCTACTTGCTCTTCGCGCACATCACGCACCAACTGACTCAAAGAAATGTATTCCGAAGTGCCGATGCCGAATAATGAGCGCAGGTAAGGCAAAAATAATAGGAAAATGATCAAAAATATCAGTCCGCGATTAAAAAATTTGTTGAGATTCAAATTCATCTCAAACCGCTGCTCGTTTTTGCCTTTGGGAGCTTGTTGAGTTCCCTTGGGTCCCGGAGCCTTTTTCGCAGTCTTTTTAGTAGGTTTCTTTTCAGACATAAAGCTTGAGTCCGTATTGTAACATGGGAATTCATGACAAAGAATTAAGCTAACAAATACTGAACGTTTTTGGAAACCATTTCCTTTACAAAAAAGGTGTAATTAATTTTAAAGTAAGAAAAGACTTCATGAATTTTTTCCTGATGATTGTGATAAAACTTCCGAAATTCAGAGGGTGAATATCTACAAAATCTAACCAATAAACTTAAAGTCGTACAGAGATTGTCTTTTTTTTCTAAACCAATGTCTATTTCCGGATGGTCAATATGAATTAAATGATATCTGGTTTCACAAGCCAGACAATGCAAAGAAAGATTCTCTAGATCGTTATAGTTTGGACCATCATGATAACGATGGCCAACAATCATAGGATTATCGCTACCACTCAGTCCACAATTTTCGCACTTTCCACAAGCTCGCTGCCAAACCAGATCTATAGGAGTTTCTGATCGTAGCTCTCTTTTTTCTTTTTTAGTTCCATCGGGAATGCTAAAAACCAGCCTTGTCAACCAAGCGGCTGCCAAAGAATAAAATAAAACTTTTGCCGTCCGATCTACATTTTTATAACCAAGACGTTCCACCAATGCGCTTTCCGTTGGTTCCTACGCAATTATTCAATCCAGGTGATAGCAAAGATCATTAACTTATGGGCTTAGAAAAAAATCAAGACGAAGTTTTCACGAAGGTTGCTGTTTCAAGAATGTTTTCCGTTTAGTGTTCCATAGTTCTGCTCAAATTCTATCAATCCAAACAACAAATACAGCCTCAGTAAATAACCAACACTGTTCGCATCTTCTTCTTTCGCCCAACGAAAAAATCTCTTCAGCTCTTCTTCAGACAGCTCTCCTTCAGAAAGATTTCCTAAAAAATAACTAGTTCGACTGGCCTGATTTTTCCCCGCCCCGCTATCTTCCGCCTGTCTTACCATTACCCCCAAAGACTCAAAGGGCATGCCCCTCACACTCCCTACAAACTCTTTGTACCTACCATTACTTCTCGACATAAAAGAAAAATTATATCAGTTTGCACTGATAAGTTATAATGTTTTCCACTATGGCGGAGCTAGACGATTCTTGGCGATTAGAAGTATTTAAAAAAAGTATTTCTCAAATCGAAGACAATTTGCCACCGAAACCAGAAAAACCAAAAGACAATCATGAGAAAGACTACGTCGAAAAAGGACCAGACGAACTGGTGACAGCTGTAATCGACGTTCAAGACTCTATTTTTCACAACATCCCCGATCAAGTTCTTCATTCAATTGTTACTAATAGTGTGGATGAAGAAGATGGCCAACTTCTTAAAGAAAGTATTCTTGATAAAAGCTTGTTAGATCTTAAAACTCACGGAGAGGTGGAACATCTACACCAAGAAATATTATTCCTAAATGAGATGGTTGTAGAGGGAGCCAATGGCTTTTTTGACAAAAACATGGCCTCTCACAGCATTTTGCAAAAAAAATTATTCGAGATAATCAAAGAACTAAAACAATGGATGAGAGACGAAGTCGGCAGAAACAATCAAAAAGTAAATGCCCGTGAAGAGTTGTTAATTCAAATAGATATAGCTGAACGCTATACCCCAGTGGTCAGTAAAGAGTTAAAAGAGTGTTTATTGGAATACACTGGAACAATAAATAGATTGAGAAAAGCTATTGAAAGAATGCCAAAAAATATTGAGTTGGAAAAAGGACACTTGGTCGCAATTCGTAGAGATATTTATGAACTAATAACTCCCTATCCATCTGGGCATGATCCAATGGGATTAGATATAGACGCTCACAAATTGGAAGATTTAATAGTTACTATTGAAGATTTGTATCTCGCTTAGCGAATCACCGTCCCGGGCTCGACTGGCTCACCTATCGTCAAAGGTACTGGTCGGTCGGTTCCATCAGCAGCGAGCAGCATTCCTTGGCTGACGCCTTCACCCATTTTCTTTTCTGCGAGATTCACAGCAAAAACATAAAGATTGCCTTCTAAATCCGTCGGCTCGTACCATTGTTTAATTCCGGCAAAAATTGTCCGCTCGCCGATTTCCTCACCTAGATCAACCGTGAGCTGAATCAATTTCTCACTCCATTCCGGCACTTCAGCTTTGATCACCTTGCCAATCCGCAGATCTAATTTGGCAAAATCAGCAAACTCGACGATATCTTTCATAGCAAACCCATCCTTTCTTTGACTTCAGTCACAGTTTCGCGAGCAATCGCCTGAGCCTTTTCCGCCCCAGTAGCGATAATCTCATCGAGTTTTTCTGAATCAGCAGCCAGCTCAGCTCTTTTCTCCTGAATCGGCTGCAGCTCTTCGTAGATCGCTTGGGCCAGACTCTCTTTCAAGTCTTGGTAGCGCAACCCCTCGCTGGTATAAGCCTGTTCATACTGCTGCCGAGCCTCGTCACCTTGGAACAAACTCACCAGCTGCAATAAACTCGCCACACCCCCCTCACTGGGCACTTCGCTACCTTTACCAGCATCAGTCGGCACGCCAGCCAGACGCTTTTTGATCGTCTCCAAATCATCGGTCAGATTGATATAGCTTCCCGTGACAGACTTGCTCATCTTGCCCTCACCGGTGAGCGATGGTACATACTCGCCTTTGGTCGCAAAACGCTGCGGTTCAGGAAAATCAGTCCCATACTGGGCATTCATTTTGCGCGCAATTTCCCGCGCAATCTCCAGATGAGGTTCCTGATCGATACCCACCGGCACAAAACCAGCTTGGTAGACCAAAATATCAGCCGCCATCAGCACCGGATAGTTTAGCAACGCCATCGTCGCGTGTTCTGGGTGCTGTTTGACCTTGTCTTTGAAAGTCGGCAGATGCTGCATTCTCGCCATGCTCACCACACTGGAAAAATAAAAAGCCAGCTCAGTATGCTCCGGCACATCAGCCTGCAAAAACAAGACACTTTTGTCCGGATCCAAACCAGCCGCCACGTAATCAATCACCACTTCCCGGCGATAGCGGCGCAGTTCCTCCACGTCATACGGGGTGGTCAGCGTATGCACGTCAGCCACCATATACAAAGTCTCGTAGTCGTCGTCATTCTGCAGCTCTAGCATCCCTTTCACCGCTCCGAGATAATTACCCAGATGCAGCGAGCCCGTAGCCCGAATACCTGACAGAACTCTTTTTTTGTTGTTTTTCATAATTTCTTTCTTTATCGTACTATTTTTTAATAATCTTTCGCACCCCAGAATCAAAAAAGCTCTCCAGGGGAGAGCCATGACACGAAGTGCTGTATCCCCTTACGTTACAGTTGGAAACGCCAAGTGCTAGAAATTAATAATTCAGTATTTTTCATCTTAAAGCTCCTCAATCTGTACATTAGGATTCATATCGGGAGTGTCGATGAGGTTCAAGTATTTCTCGGTAGTGGTGATGCGTTTGTGTCCGACTAGCTGCGAAACGTAAACCAGCGGAGTGCCGGCTTTGAGCTGCTCCACGATAAAGGTGTGGCGCAAGTCATTGACTTTGGCATCTTTGATACCAGCCAAACGGAAATAACGATCGATCGCGGTGCGGATGTTTCTCACCAAGAAAGGTCGCGAAGTTTTGGTCAAAAACACGGTTTTCTCGCGAGCACGAGGACGAATTTTCAGATAATCCATCAAGGCTTTTTTGGCAGCTTTGTTCAAAGGCACTTTGCGCTCATCACGAGAGTTTTGGGCCTGGATGGTGATCACTCCTCGCTCCATATCGATGTCATCGACCTGGAGATTAGCAAGCTCGCTGATTCTCATTCCAGTTTGGAGTAGCAATTCTACGATAGCGAACAATCTTTCATCACCTTTGGCGGCATCACGCAGAGCACGATACTCGACTTTACCCAGTACTCTGGGAGGAGTTTGCTCGATTTTGGGGTGAGAGATCGACTCGGCAGGATTGTCATCGACCACTTCCTCACGCATCAGATAGCGGAAGAAGGACTTGATGGAATTGATTTTGCGAGAAATAGATTTGCTGGTGTAGCGTTTCTGTTTTAAAGAACTTTTGAATTCATCGATATCATCAGCAGTCACCTCGGCGACTAAAGTCTTGCCTTTATCACCGACAAACTCCACCAGCTGCTCGATGTCTTTGCTGTACGCAATGACAGTGGCGTTGGCTTTGCCATTTTCTCTCAAGTGTTGCTCAAATTTTTTATGAGCATCGATCAAAACTGCTTGTTGCATCCCTGCTTTCTTTCTTGCCTTGTGATGAGTATGATAAAAAAACAAGGCGCTTAAAACCTAGTTTTCAGTTTTAAGTGTCTTATAATATCACATTGTAGGATCAGAAACAAGCAACTCCCTGATGAAGAACCTGCTCTATCATCCACTGGCTATTATCACTTTAACATTATTATGCGTCCTATTTATAGTCTCGCTTCGCAAAACCGCCCAGAAAAGCGAAGTCAGTTCGCAAAATGTCCAGCTACTCGAGGAAAAAATCAACCAACTATCTGGTGAAATCGAGCTGGAAAAACAAGCTATCGAGTACGCGCAGTCAGATCTAGCCCAGGAAAAAAGGCTGCGCGACGAGCTGCTACTACAAAAGTCCGGCGAGTACATTCTCCAGATACCAGAGGAAAAAGAGCTGAAAAGTGGCGAAAACAGCGAGCAACAACAATCAAATTGGGAGGCTTGGAAAGCGGTGATTTTTTAACAGTGTTGCGGGGCCGGGAGTCGAACCCGGCCTGTGAGATTATGAGCCTCACGTGCACCGTACACTACCCCGCGTCTAGAGCAGCTATTATAGCCCTCAGGCTAGCGCTCGTCAAAGAATCTCATGATTGATATAATCCAGAGCGTCGACAAGCCAGGGTAGCTCAGTTGGTTAGAGCGCAGGATTCATAAACCTGAGGTCGAGAGTTCAAATCTCTCCCCTGGTACTTTAGGGAGTAATGTGAATGAATTCCGGAGCGAGCTGAAATTCAGCATTATCAAAGTTGGAAACTACCAATAATTCATCCATTTCTGGATAAATGTCAGGGCTGTTGGCCATACACCAATCAAAGTCACAAGCCAATCTAGCAACCCCGTTAGTCATAATTATGGTGATTAAATTTCGTGCCTCATCCAAAGAAATACCATTCTTTTCCCAGATAGAAGTAATGTTGTCACCAGGCTCAACAGAGTATTTTTGTCTAAATTCAGGCTCGTTTTGTTGATCACTCTCAGCACTAACTTCCTGATCTTGTGGAAAAACATCCATCGCGTCATAAGTTCCTTGCACATCTGGGGAAATGATCGTGTTGCTTTCGTTAGGAGGATTGTAAGCCATGGCGGTTTCCATTGGCATTTTGTGGGCTTGAGGAACAATATCTCTTGGAGAGCAGGCAAACAATACCAATGCGGCTAGTAAAATTCTAAACTTTGGTCTTTTTTGATAGGATTTATTTTTTATCTCATCATCAGCAGCGTTAATTTCATTGACAGCCATCAACGACGGCTGCACCAAACTAGTATCAACTGCTTCTGACTCGAGAATTCTTTGTGATTCGAGTGACATACCCCACATTATACAGAAAAATCTGCATCAGGCGGCTAGATCCATTAGGCTACATCATTCCCGGCATGCCGGCGGGGGCTGCTGGTTGTGGTGATTCTGGCTCAGGAATGTCAGTGACCAGACCTTCGGTAGTCAAAATCATGGACGAAACCGAGGCTGCATTCTCCAAAGCAGCGATCGCTACCTTGGCGGGCTCGATTACACCAGCCTTCACCAGGTCTTCGAAATCATTGGTCATGGCATTAAAGCCCCAGGCCTGATCAGTTTTGGCACGAACCTTGGTCAGCACTTTGCTGGCATCAGCACCAGAGTTGGTCGCTAGCATTTTCAACGGCTCTTCGAGCACTGAGCGGACCAATTCCACTCCAGCTTTTTCGTCGTCGCTGCTGGCTTTTACTTTTTTCAAAGCACTTTCGGCGCGCAGCAAAGTCACACCACCACCAGGGATAATACCGCCATCAATGGCAGCCTTGGTTGCTTCTTTGGCATCTTTGACGCGCTCTTGCAGATTCTTCATTTCGATCTCAGTGTTGGCACCTACCTGAATCACCGCTACCCCACCAGTCAGGCGAGCCTTACGTTCCTGCAGCTTTTCGATATCAAAATCAGAACTAGAACTCTTGATCTCGTTCTCGATCTGAGCCACGCGAGCGTTGATGTCGTTTTTGGTACCCTTGCCACCGACGATGCGAGTGGCGTCTTTGGTGCTGCGGACACTGTCGGCGCTGCCCAGCTGCTCGATAGTCATGTCTTTGAGCTGCATGCCTGTTTCTTCACTGGCAAAAGCAGCACCAGTCAAAACAGCAATGTCCTGCAGCATCGCTTTGCGGCGATCACCAAAACCAGGAGCCTTGACCGGCAGAACTTTGAACGAGCCGCGCAGTTTGTTGACCACCAAAGTAGTCAATGCTTCACCCTCGATCTCATCAGCAATCAGTACCAAACCTTTACCAGCATTCACTACCTGCTCCAGCAAAGGCAAAATATCTTTAATGTTTGAAATCTTCTGATCAGTCACCAAGATCAAAGGATCCTCGATCACTGCCTCCATGTTTTCGCTATCGGTCACGAAGTAAGGTGAAGAATAACCCTTGTCGAATTCCATCCCCTCTTTGTGTTCGATCTCGATCTCCATGGTTTTACCCTCTTCGACCTCGACCACGCCATCTTTGCCGACTTTTTTGAGAGCCTCAGCGATTTTCTTGCCGATTTCTTCATTTTGCGCCGAGATAGTAGCCACTTTTTCCCAGTCACTTTCTTTGACAGGTTTGGCAACTTTACGAATTTCTTCGACCACGGCTTTGACGGCCATATCGATGCCGCGTTTCATGATCATCGGATTCACGCCGCCATCGACTTGCTTCATCCCGCGCTCAGTCATTCTCCAAGCCAGTAAAGTAGCAGTCGTAGTACCGTCACCAGCGACGTCGTTGGTTTTGGAGGCTGCTTCTTTTACCAGCTGAGCTCCCATGTTCTCGAATTTGTCTTCGAGCTCGATCTCTTTGGCCACCGTCACTCCATCATGAATCACATTGGGAGCGCCCCAAGAACGATCCAAGGCTACATTGCGTCCCTTAGGGCCCAAAGTAGTAGTGACCGCTTTGCCTAACTGCTCGATACCACTGAGCAATTTCTTGCGAGCTTCATTAGAAAATAGTAATTGTTTTGCCATAAATCCTCCTCAATTATCTAGTTTATAGTTCAGAGTTAATAGTTTAGAGTTTATTTCTTAGTAACTACTGCCAAAATATCTTCGAATTTCAAAAATTGATATTCTTTGTCGTTGATCTCGACTTTGTTGCCACCCCATTCTTTGTAGATCACCATGTCGCCGATCTCGACCGGAGCTTCACAGCTGCACTCACCGTGTTTTTCTTTTTTCTCACCATGCTCGTGGTTGCCGCAACCACAATTCCCACCACAGCCGCAGCCACCAGTTCCACAACCACAACCATCACCACAGCTACAGCCCTCACCCACTGCGAGCACTGTGCCGTACTGAGGTTTTTCACCCTCAGCACCAGGCAAAATAATACCTGAGGCGGTTTTGGTTTCTGCTTCG
>OMJP01000041.1 GCA_900299405.1 bacterium
GATTGCTACCTCGACTTTGGGTTTAGTATCGTTTTTGGCGATCGTGACTTTGATCGGCATGAAAGTTTCTGCCAAACGTGGTGCTATCAGTGTGATGAACATCATTGGTGCTACTAATTGGTATATCAGCGGTCCCTTCCTGGCTGAAGGCGTGCTTTATGGAGTAGTTGGTTCTTTGGTTGGTTGGAGTTTGATGTACGCCTTGTTGCTGTATGCCACTCCGTGGCTCAGAGATTTTATGGGCAGCATCGTGACCCTTCCGCTGCCTTGGCAGATTTTGGGATTACAGTTGCTGATCGGCACGATCTTGGCATCACTACTCGGTGCTGGGGCCAGCATGATGGCAGCTCGTCGGATGATGCAACGCTAAACCACTAAGTTTCTCATGATAAAAATCCGCTCACCCTTTACTAGCAAGTTTCTGGTCGCAGTTTTCCTGGCAGTAGTGGGGGTGCTGTTTGGTTTTAGACAGGTCCAGGCTCAGGAATGTAAAGAAAATGCTTGTGCTGATAATGATGTAACTTGCTTAACCAAGGCCATTGCTGCTTGTCAGGCCAAGCTTTCTGAAAAAAAACAGGAAGCCCAGACACTTACCAGCGCCATCAATATTCTCAACGGCGAAATTGCGATTCAGCAACTGCAGATCAACCAAACCCTGTCAGAAATTTCTAGCTTGGAGACAGAGATAGAGGATTTGTCCCAGAGAATTGAGGGTTTGGGTTATTCCTTGGATCGTTTTGGCACAGTTTTGATAGAGCGTGTTCGGGCTGAATATAAACAAAGCAGATCTACCCCCTCATTGGAGCTTTTGGGAGCTAACTCACTTTCCGACTTTTTCAATCAAATGAAATATTTACTTCTGGTCCAAAGGCAAACTGCTGAGGCAATGGAGAAGACAGAAAACCAACGCTTAACTTATGACGAGCAAAAAACTTTAAAGGAAGAAAAACAGCAAGAACTTGAAAGATATGAGGCTCAACTAGAAGCTCAGAGATCTGAACTTGATAAGCAAAAAGCGGAAAAAGCAAATCTTTTGGCTATTACTCAAAATGATGAAGCCAAATATCAGAACTTGCTGGCTGCGGCCAAGGCAGATCTCGCCTCTATCCAGCGTGCTCTTGGTTCTGTAGCTACCAAGGTGGGTCCAGTATCAAGGGGAGAAATAGTTGCCTCGGTTGGCAATAGCGGCTGCTCAACAGGCCCACACCTGCATTTTGAGGTTTTTAAAGATGCCAAGATTGAGAATGGTAAGGTCGTGGGAACAAGAACCGATCCTAATTCATATTTAAACAATGGAACTTTTACTCATCCTCTTCCAGGAAGTATCGTGACGGCTGGTTATGGAATCTCTTACATCTTGGGGACACATACAGGAATCGATTTTGCTTACCCCTGGAGTCAGGGATCTACACTAGGGAAACCGATCTATGCTGCTGATAAAGGAGTTGCTTATTTAACTCAAGACTCTCAAGCCTGTTACCTGACAGGAACCATTGGTAAAGGAATGCTGATCGATCATGAAAATGGTCTGGTGACCATGTATTGGCATTTGCCCTAGAGCAATTGGTTTCCTCTTCAACTAACATCCTATAAAAACTTGACAATAGGACTCTTTTTTCGTATCATACTAAATCAAATTGGAGAAAAGTGAGTTTCTCTGATCCAGTAGCAGTTATCCGCAGTCTTCCGCCTTGGGTGTAGGGCAATGGAAAAAGGAGACACATGAACACTGTCAAATCGCTCATTGCTGTAGCACTGGCTGCGGTAATGCTGAACGTTTTTGCGGTAATGGTGTCCGCTGACGGCGCTGAAGCAAAAGCCGATGCCGAAGTTGTCTGTGAAACAGGCAGCTACGGACAAAAGGTGAACTGTAAAGCCAAAGGCCACGCTGAATCAAAAGTCGTGGTTCGTCACGAGCCAGTAAACACTGGCTTGAATGCTCAAGGCGCTGCCTTGGCTATCGGCACTCTTACCACTGGCGCTGCCGCTGCAGTTGCCAAGTTCCGTTTGGGTAAATAATCATTTACAGCAACAAGCTCACACCCCTCTCGTCTTTGCAAAGACTGAGGGGTGTGTTAGTCTAGCTCGTGTAAGATCATTGGTGAAAGGAAAAACCACATGGCTAAAAAACAAGACCACCAATACCTCGATGACGCTTTTGCAGAGATCAACGAAGAGTTGCTGAAAACCTTTATCAGCAAGCACAAGGATTACGGGAAAGGCAACATTTTGGATACTGGCGAGCTGGGCATCGTGTTTCGCATCAATGACAAGCTTCGTCGTTTGCAGAATCTCCAAGAATCAGGCAAAGAACCAGACAACGAGTCGATTCGTGACACTTGGATTGATATCGGGGTTTATGCCGTAATCGCCTTGTTGTTGAGATCGGGAAAATTTAAAGATTTGAATCTCAATCCGGAAGCTTAACTAGTTTTAGGCAGCTGGCAGAAGCAAGTGTCGTACAACACTCCCATGTCGAAAATCGTGACTTGTTTGCCTTTGTAGGTCAGCACTCCTTGTTTTTTGAGTTTGGCCATTTCGATGCTGGCGGTTTCGCGGGTGATGCCGGTCATGGCTGCGATGCGCTTATGAGTCAGCGGAAAGTCGATCACGATACCTTGGTCGGTTTTTTTGCCGAAGCGCTGGGCGTTGAAGTAGAGGGTGGCAGCGATTTTGCGGCTGGCGGTGCCGAAAACCAGGGCTTCGGCTTTGGAAGCCATCGCATTCAGACCAGAAGCCAGGCGGACCAAGAGTTCTTTGAGCACATCAGGATTTTTTTCCATAAAATGCAGTACTTCTTTAACCGGGGCTTTGCGCGCTTTGACCTTGGTTAGCGTTTCGTAAGTGCAGTCATTGGTGATGCCTTGGAGAATCAGTGAAATTGGCAGATAAGAGCCGGGGCGGTAGACATTGATGATAAAATCCTCGCCGTTTTCGGAGACCACCTGCTGGCTGACGTAGCCTTCCTCTAGGTAGTAGACAAAATAAACCTCGTCATCAGGGCGGTAGATCACCTCACCAGTTTTGAAATTAGCTAGCGGATATTTAGCAAAGAACTCTCTGAGCTGAGCGGCGCCCGACTCACGAGTAAAAGGACTCGACATAGCAGCAGTATAGCAGGAAAATTATTTTTTTCTCCTTATACAGGTAATATCTTGCTGCTCTAAGTGCGTACGTAATTGGTAATCTTTGTTAATTCTAGTCCACATGCTTCCATTCACGTACATATAACGACAATTGGGTAATCTTCTGCCGATAGCTTGTACCAAATAAATAGTTGGTTTCAAGGGGTTTTTATAATCGATATTTTCAACATCTTCTGGATTGGTAATTTTGGGCAACTTATCATTATCTTTCAATTCCAATCTGCCGTTAGCATCAATGGTCAATTCTTGCTCAGAATCACTAGTTTGTTGAGTTCCCAGCTCTGTATGAGAAATACCTGCCATATCATGGGAATTATAACTTATTTAATTTATAAATCATCAGCTGTTCAACTTTGCCCAATTCTAAACTTTTCGCTTCGGCAAAGCTTTCCAACTCCCAGATTGGCTCAGCTAGTCTTTCTGCTAAGGGTTTTTGAGAAATGGCGTACAAGGCGGTAGCTTCTGGATATTTATCTGGGTGTAATGGTTCAGTGTCGTTAACTGCCAAAAAATAACGATAGCGAGTGGCTTTGCTGTCAGCGGTGCTGAGGTCAACGACATTGAAATTTTTCACTTGATTGTTTTCTACGTCGTTACTGATAATTCTAGCCACTTCTCGCACTGCTGGCATGTTTTCTGACCATTGCGGCACCCGATTGAGCTGGTTGGCGTGAATTGAATAACCCATTAAGCCTAAATAAAGTAGGCCAGCCAGCCAAATATCAAATTTAGTGTGAAAAATTCGGCTGGCGAGTTTGACTAATACTAGCAGCACCCCGAACCATAGATAACTGCTGTAGTAGTCATTTACTAAAGAAGGGAATAAAGAAGTTAGTATTAAAAGACCCAGCCAACTTGTACCGATTAAACCCACTAAACTCACCTGTCGTCTTTGCCAAGCTTGCCAGCCATAGAAAATTAATCCGCCCACCCAGAGCAGGGCAATAATTTGAGCAGTCAGCGGCTCACTGGCAAATAATCCGGCGGTGACGCTGGTTAAATAGTTCCACAGGTTGGGTAGCACTGTTGACCAATTAAACTCCAGTAACTGTTGCTCGCTGCCGCCACTGACTGAAGCCAGGAAAATCTTGCTAAGAAAAAAGTTATTTTTCAGGTCAAAAATTATAAAAGTCAGATTGGGTAATAACCAACCTCCAAGGAACAGTCCCAGGGATTTCAACTTTTCTTGCCATTTAGCTTTCTGGGCTAACCATACCACCAGCCACCAAGTTCCCAGCGCGATAGTGAAGTAGTGCAGCTGAAACAGCAGTCCTAACAGTAGACCTGCCACGACATGCCATTGCCAGCGTTTAGTTTTATAAACTTGCGTTACTGCCAAGCCATACAACAACCCAAAAAATGGCACTGTGTTAGGATTCCACGGCCATTGCACATATTTCACCACTAGGGGATTAACAGCATAAAGTCCAGCGACCAGTAGGCCCATGAGTGGTGATTCCCATTCTTTGACTAACAGGTAAACCAAGCCAATACTCATCACCCCCAGACCCGCGGTCAGCATGGCTGGTCCCACGGGATCAAAATCAGCCGCCCACAGCGCGGGTGCCATCAGATAATAATGAAACACGCCAAAGAAATCTTTTTGCTCGCCTTGTTCGTTGAAAGGTCCCAGTAGGCGCAGATCACGATCGACGATCATCTGCCGCACGACCAGCATGTCACGACCTTCGTCCCAGATGAAACGCATCTTTTCCTCGATCCGAAAAAACCTCAGTACCGCCCCCAACAGCAACCACACCCCCAGTATCATCACCAACCACCGCCGATTATTCACCAAAAAACGCATCAGAGAATATCATAGCGCAATTTGCGGAAGGGGTGGGATTCGAACCCACGATGCCTTGCGGCGCCGGTTTTCAAGACCGGTGCAATGAACCACTATGCGACCCTTCCTGTCTGGAGGCGAGCTCCTTTGCCGGTCTTTATTGTAACATGCAAAGCCTGGTACTACTTTCGAAAAACCTGCCTGCTAGTGTATAGTAAAAACAATGTCCGATACTGCCACTCAGCCCGCCTCGGCGGGTGAACCTGTCCGTGATGCCTTGCGAGGTGACCTGCCCCCAAACCAGGAAGTTAATCCTGGTGGAGGTGTTGGTCAGTCTCAACAGCAATCGACTCCAGATCAAAATCAGGCTCCACAAAGCCCTCAAGCGAACCAAGAAGCTGGTGCTTTGCCAGATGATTTCGAGCCAGAGCGCTCTCGGGTAGCTCCTGGACTTTACAAACCGTTGCCAGAGAGAACGATTTTCGAGTGGCGCTCAGCCAGCAGACCTTTCAAAAAGCGTGATCGCCAGTTTTTCGTGACGGTGTTTGTGATTGCTTTGCTGGTGTCTTTGATTCTGTTTTTCTCTGGTCAGTTCCTGCCGATTGCGGTGGTAATCTCGGTGGTGTTTTTGCTTTATGTGCTGCAGGTGATTCCGCCTCACGACATCAACCACAGCATTACGACTTATGGCATTCATCTAGAGGACAATCTTTATTACTGGGAAGAAATGGGACGCTTTTGGTTCGAAGAAAAATATGGCCAGCAAGTGTTGTCGATTGAAACCCTACGCTTTCCTGGCCGAGTCACGATGATAGTACCAGATGAAAATAAGCCAATCGTAGTCGAGATTTTGTCTGAAGTTTTGCTCGAGCAAAAACCAGAACTCTCTCTCTACGAGCGCGTAGCACTCTGGTTCCAGGAAAAAGTGCCGTTGGAGTAGTTAATTAATTTTCCCCCGCAAAAACTCCAGCACTTCTTGTGCATGTCCTTCTGGCTTGACGTTTTCCCAGACTTTGATGATTTTCCCCTCTGGATCGAGGATGAAAGTGGAGCGGGCGATGCCCATGTAGGTTTTGCCGAATTTCTTTTTCTGTACCCAAGCGCCGAAAGCCTCGATCAGCTGATGATCTTGATCTGACCACAGCTCGAAGTTGAGGTTGTATTTGTCGGCAAAATTTTGGTGGGATTTGGGACTGTCTTTGCTGACACCAATCACTCGCGCGCCCAGCTTTTTCATTTCCGCCTCCGCATCACGAAACTCACAAGCCTCTTTAGTACAGCCAGGAGTGTTGTCCTTGGGATAGAAGTAGAGGACAACGTAACTGCCAAGCGTATCCTGCAAGGAAGTTTCTTGTCCGTCGCTGGTGAGGACGAAGATGTTTAATGAGGCTTGGTCGTTGGTTTTCAACATAGCTGCTAACTACCATCCTAACTAAGTTAAGTTTTTTTGCAAATCGGTGACGAGGAACAACTTCTGTACTCTTGGAGAAGGCTGATCTTTGTCTACATAATCGTATTTTTTAATAAGCTTGGTGGAATCCTTAAAAGTTTTACCAGCAGAGAGGTCATAAGCATTCATTCTGGAGTTGACAGAAGCCAGATTATAATCCTCTGGAGGATCGCCAACGACCCCCTCAACAAGTTTAATATTTTGTGTTCTAAGGAATTCCGCCAAGAAAGAAAAAGCTAGACCCATCAATCCCTTTTTGCTGTATTTTGACTTTCCACCCGCCGGCTCATTGGAATAGTATTTTTTTGATTCAATATTAGAAGTGAGATTGTTTTTGTCTATTTCACAGTGAATAAAACCAACATTGGTCTCTGGGTTGTCAAAGACGACATTAAAACCATGAATTCCATCTTCTTCAAAGGCGCGAGCAACTTCAGTTAGCCGATATCTGAATCTTACTTCTTCACCATCGATAATTCTGGTGATTTCGATACCCTTTCCTCTGAGCTGCTCTACCAATAGCTGTCTCGTTTCCTGATTGAGAATCGGTAGCTGTTCAGTTCTGGGATCGAAGTTTAGTTCTTTTAAATTCATGTGTCGGGGAGACAGGACTTGAACCTGCGACCTCACGCACCCCATGCGCGCGCGCTAGCCATCTGCGCCACTCCCCGTTGTTTGACGACCTGATTGTACCAGATTGGTGAGTGAGAATTGAGGTAATTGGCTGAAACAAAAAGTTACAGTTAATGTCAGAATTCATAGAGATACTTGAGTAAGCTAACACTGCAGGCAAAGCGAATTTCGCGGCTTGCAATACCCCGTGAGTTTGGGGTAATGTATGGGTATCAATATTACAGAAAGGTACAGTGTATGGCTCGTAAAAAATCAAAATCTACCACCGATTCACCCAAAGACAGCGGCAAAGGCGAAGCAGTCAATATCGCCATGAAGCAAATCGAGCAGAATTTCGGCAAAGGCTCGATCATGAAGATGGGCGAATCAATGAAAAACAAGGCCAAAGTGCCAGTAGTACCAACCGGTTCGCTGTCACTTGATCTGGCTCTGGGTGTCGGCGGTTATCCTCGCGGCAGAATCGTCGAGATCTATGGTCCCGAGGCCTCTGGTAAGACTACTTTGTGTTTGCACGCCATCTCTGAAGTCCAGAAAAGTGGCGGTACCGCAGCCTTTGTGGACGTCGAGCACGCCTTGGATCCCATCCGAGCTGAGAAAATCGGCGTAAATCTGGATGATTTGCTCATTTCACAGCCAGATTACGGTGAGCAGGCCTTGGAAATCGCCGAGACCCTAGTGCGCTCCGGTGGAGTAGATATCGTCGTGGTCGATTCGGTAGCAGCTTTGGTCCCCAAATCAGAGATCGAGGGCGACATGGGCGATCACCAGATGGGCACCCAAGCTCGGTTGATGTCACAAGCGATGCGCAAACTCGCCGCCGCCATTAGCAAAGCCAATACCTTGATGATTTTCACCAACCAGATCAGGATGAAGATCGGCGTGATGTTTGGTAGTCCAGAAACCACTTCTGGCGGCAATGCTTTGAAGTTCTATGCTTCGCAGCGATTGGACATCCGCAAGATCGGCAATATCCAGGAAGGCGAAGAAATCGTCGGCAGCCGCCACCGTGTCAAAGTCAAGAAAAACAAAGTCGCACCACCTTTCCGCGTGGCCGAGTTCGACATGGACGACAACGGTATCTCCAAAGTCGGTGACATCGTTGATCTAGGCGCCGACAAAGGCGTGATAGAAAAGTCCGGCAGCTTCTTTAAATACAAAGATGAAGTCATCGCTCAGGGCAGAGAAGCCACCAAAGAAGAACTGCTGAACAACAACAGTTTGCGCAAAGAGATCGAAAAGAAAATCTGGGAGAGTTTGGAAGTCAAACCAAAGAAATAACCAGATCTGATCAGCGTTTTTGATTGACGTTTAGCGGTGCTCCGCCTATAATAGTTGCTGTAACTTACGAAAAGTAAGCAGCATTAATTACTTAGAAATTTATACTCGTTACAGTACCTATGAGCACCAATTTAGCAATCGGCACTCGACATCAGATACTCGTCAAACGACTCGGCTCGCTTGAGCCTGCTGCGTAGCGCTTCTCGCGCCCTTTTCCTCTAAGTTACTCACAAAGTAGTTGATAACCGTAGTAATGAACGGAGGAATTTATGACATTTTTTAATAACTTATCAAAAGTATTCGGTGATCAGGCAGGGCAGCAGTCCGGTGGCAAGCCTGGAAAACAGGGCAAACGTCCACCACAAAAACGACCACAGCCTCAGCAAGGTAAAGGACCAAAAGGTAAGCCCCAACCTCATCCTAAACCAGCTCCCAAACCTCAACACGATAAGCGCGCAGTAGCTGATGCCGAGGCCAAGGCCAAAGAAATCATCGTCGAAGCCAAAGACGAAGCGCTGGCCATTCACACCGAAGCCGAGAAAAAAGCCCGCAAACTCGAGAAACAACTCGAAGATCAGCAGCGTTTTCTGGAAACCAAGCTCGATAAGCTCGATGAGCGCTTGGGTGGCTTGGAGAAAAAAGAACAGCATCTCGAAGATGAAAAAGAGCGGCTGGAAAAACTGCGCCAGGAGCTGGAAAAAGCCAAGGCTTCGGTAGCAGAAAAACTGCAAAAAGCTGCCAAGATGAGTGTCGATGAGGCCAAAAAACACCTCATGGAAGCACTGGAAAAGCAGATGGCTGAGGAAATGGCGCAGTACATCAAACAGCGCGAGGAAGAAGCCAAACAAGAAGCCGACGAAAAAGCTGCCGAGATCACCATCGAAGCGATGAAGTACGGCGCCACCGATCACGTGGCCGAGTACACTGTTTCGATCGTCGATTTGCCCTCAGAGGAAACCAAAGGCAAAATCATCGGTCGCAACGGTCGCAACATTCATGCTTTTGAGCGTGCCACTGGCGTCGATGTCGATCTCGATGCTTCGCCCACCGAGGTGAAGTTATCCAGTTTTGATCCTGTGCGCCGCGAGATCGCTCGGGTTTCTCTCGAGAGATTGATCAAAGACGGCAGAATTCAGCCCGCCAGAATCGAGGAAATCGTCGACAAAGTCACCAAAGAGATCGAGAAGATTATTTTCGAAGCCGGCAAGCAGCTGTGCCACACCGTCGGGGTCTACAACTTACCTAGCGAATTGATCGCCATGCTCGGTCGGTTCAAATACCGTTTCTCTTACGGACAGAACATGATCACTCACACCATCGAGGAAACCAAGATCGGCACCAAAATTGCTCATGAGCTGGGTCTGGACGTGAACACCGTCAAGCTCGGGTGTTTGCTGCACGACATCGGTAAAGTGGCCGAAGATGCGGATGATAACCACGTCGCTCTCGGAGTTCGAATTGCCAAAAAATTCAAGATGCCACAGGCGGTAATCGACTGTATTGCTCAGCATCATGAGGACGAGCCTTTCTCAGGTCCAGAACAGATGGCAGTTTACGTAGCCGATGCGATTTCTGGTGCCAGACCAGGAGCTCGCTACGAGAATCATGAGGAATACATCAAGCGTCTGGAAGATCTGGAAGAGATCGCCAACTCCTACTCAGAAGTGAAAAACGCCTACGCGGTCCAAGCTGGTCGCGAACTGCGCGTGTTGCTGGAGCCCGAAAACTCCAAGGACAACGACGTGGCAGTGCTAGCGGTCAAGATTCGCGACGAAATTCAGGAAAAAGTAATGGTTCCTGGCAGTGTCCGAGTAACAGTTATTCGTGAAAATCGAGCAGAGGAGAAAACCAAATGAACTTTTTAATAGCCAGCCAAATTGTGTTATCAGTCTTGATCAGCGTGTTTGTGCTGCTGCAGTCTCAAGGTTCCGGTCTAGGAGCTACTTGGGGCGGCGGCGGTGAGACCTACCACACCAGGCGTGGGGTAGAGCGCGTGATTTTTATACTGACGATCGTGGCGATTGCCCTCTTTGCCCTGGTGTCGATCGCGGTAATTGCGTAGAATATTCTCGATGAGACGTTTGTACTGGTATCTGACCGGTTACGCCAAGAAACACGGCTGGGTTTTCCTAGCTTCGCTGATCGGGGCGATTTTGTTTTTTTCGTTGGTGATTCCTTTTATCGTCGGTTCGGTGACTTTCAAACCCACCGAGTTTCGTGGCATGCTAGGGGTTTATACCCTGAGCACTTTGCCTGATGAAATCAAACAGCGTTTGAGTGTGGGTTTGACCGAAATTACTGATAATAAAGAAGTGGTCCCCCTGCTGGCGGAGCGCTGGGTGGTGGAAGATGACGGCAAACAATATCGATTTGTACTCCGTGATGATGTGGAGTGGCAGGATGGGCGGCGCTTGCGGCCAGATGATATCCAGTATCAGTTTGTCGATGTCGAGACCGTCGCGACTCCGAACGACATCATTTTCCAGCTGCCGGATGCTTTTGCGCCTTTTCCCAGTGTAGTGTCAGAACCACTGTTTCGTCAGGTTTCTCAGCGCTATTTCTGGTTTTTCAGTCGGCCGATGCTGATTGGCATTGGACCGAATAAAATTGTGGACTATGAGCGGCAGTCGAATAGGCTCAAAGAACTGGTAATCGAGACTCCCGACCGCCGGCTGGTTTATCGTTTTTATCTGACTGAGTCCGACATGATCAATGCTTTCAAACGCGGCGAGATTGACATTATTCCAGACATGTCTGAGCCTGGGGATCTGCTGGAGTGGAAGAATGTCGAGGTGGTGAAGCATCTGCAGACTGATCGCTATTTGGCGGTGTTTTTCAACAACAACGATCCGCTGATGACGAAGTCTACTCGTCAGGCGCTGTCGTATGCGATCGAGAGTCCCAGCGACGAAACCGAGGCGCTTGGTCCGATTGACCCGACTTCTTGGGCTTATTTGGAGGGCGGCAAGGCTTATGAGAAAGATTATGACCGAGCGGTGGAGCGCTTGCTGGCAGAGCTTCCTCCGCAGCCGATGGAGTTGACGCTGACTACTACTCAGACTTTTGAGACCGATGCAGAGGAGATTGCGCGGCAGTGGGAGGAGCTGGGCGATCTGGCGGTCACGGCTTGTCAGTCTTCTGGCGAGGTGAGCGACAAAGAGCAGTGTGTTTTTCTGGACATTGTGGTGAATATCAAGGTGAGCAACTTCCCAGATACCAATGATTTTCAGCTACTGCTTATCGGCCAGGAATCGCCGACTGACCCGGATCAGTATTTCTTGTGGCACTCGGAGCAACCAACAAACTTCACCCGTTACAAGAACACCCGCATCGACGCTTTGCTGGAACGGGGGAGAACGACTTTGGATCAGGAAGAGCGCACCGCGATTTATCAGGAGTTTCAGCAGTTCCTGCTCGAAGACCCTCCAGCGATTTTCTTGAAGCACCTCTACAGCTACGAAATCAGGCGAAAGTAATCTTTAGGTGATCTTTTTTTGGCTTGTTTTTTTCTTGAAATTTCTCCTTTTTGATTTTTTACAGCTAATTCTAAGCTACCTGTTATTATCCCATAACATTGACAAAACTGAGTTATAGTGATATATTTTGATACCTAAAGTGAAGAAGTGAGCTATTTTAAATTTTCCTGTTTTTCCCTACCTCACTTCTGTAGCGACGTCTGTCGTGAACTTTAAAATTGCTAATTGGGGTAAAGGTTCTTTGGTTGCGTTTATTGCTCACTTCTTTAGACCAGCCAAAGACCTTTACTCTGCTTAGCAATAAGCAGAGTGGACTTTGTTCACTGATAAATTGTGTGCCGGAAGTAGCTTCTGGAGACACGATGGTTTTCAGTTGAGCAGAGAGCACCTTAACAAGGAGGAGAAAAACCTAACGGACTTGGTTCAGCTTTTTTGACAGTGAAGATATTCTGAAACTCGCTGACAAAGAAGCTGGACTAAGTAACCGAAAGGTAAGCTAAGTCGAGCATCAATCCCACTATCGCCCCTAACGGGGCAAGGAGCAATCCAATGCATACCGGATGGAAAATTGCCCTAGCATTACTAGCATTAGCAGTATTAGTAGTGATCGGGGCAGCAGCTTGGTTTGGACTGCCGATCTTAGATCGGTGGGTTACGAGCCAACTTCAGTCAGATGTGGCTGAAGAAAATGCTGAATTGCGTGCTGACATGGCCGCAATGCAAGCACAGCTCGATGCTATGTCCGAAGATTCCGCTGACGAAGCGGACGTCGACGACACCGAAATGGATGTCGAAGATGAAGTAGAATCCGAGGCTGACGTGGATGAGGAGTCCACTGAGGCTATCACCCCACCAAGCGCTAGCTTTAAGGTGGACGGCGAGGTTTGGAATGTTGGCAGCGGCTTAACGGCCACTAACTTGAAGCAGGGATTAGAATTTCCCGCGCTTTCAAGCCTGTACACCAACACCATTGGCTTTGGTGCGGATGTTTCCGGAGAACCCGGCGTTCGTACTGCCGATCCTGGCGACCCCAACTGCAAGTTGGAAGAGTCTTGCTGGCACATCAATCCCGATAATCAGCATGATCTCAACGCTCTGGGCGGTGAGGCCATCGACCTCAATGAGGACGCCTTCACCATGTGCGCCTTCTCTCGCGGAACGTTTACGTTCGGCGGAGAAACCCAGCTGTCTTTCGCGGCAACTCCGATGCACAGCTGGTTGCTCGTTATGCGTGGGTTGGACCCCGGCGATGGCGACCGGAACACCCAAGTTGTGGTTACGGACTTCGATATGGGCTTCATGACCTGCACCAACCTACCGGCTGGTGCCAGGATCAGTGAAGACTATGTCATCCAGAACTTCGACAACATGTTCGAAGAACTGTGTGGCGCGATCGACCACTGCACCAGCGGTTCTCTGGTTTTCTACAATCACCAGAGACAAACTGTCGAATATGGTACCCAGGACAGCCCGCAAGGCGAACTGGAGTACGTGAACGGCAGCTACAATAATGACTAAGCAACTTACTCCTCCTCTCGAAAGGGCGGCGCGCAAGCGCCGCCCCTTCACTCTCATTTTTTAATTTCTTATCTTTTTATTTTCACTCTCATTGTTTACCTCTTTTGCTATTTCTTTTCCTTTTTCCTTTGAATTGATTCCATTTTACAATGTAATTTATCTTGAATAATTCTTTGACTAACTGGCTGAAGCAGTTTTTACCTCTCTTGCTGGTAATTGGTGTGGCGCTGGCGGTGGCGGTGACGAATATCGACCCGCGGCTGCATTTTGCTGGCTGGGACAACATTCATGCTGAGTTTGACTTGGCTGGTTACGCCAAACAGGTGTTTTTTGGTGCTTGGAATGAGCACCAGGGGCTAGGTGCTCCAGCGGCTCAAGCGCAGATCTCGGAAATCACTAGATTGCCGATTTTGTGGCTTCTGAACCTGATGCTGCCGGCCAACCTAGTGCGCTACGCCTTTATTTTCCTGATGTACCTCGTGGGTGGGGTAGGGATGTATTACTATCTGGCAAATGCTTGGTTGCACAAAAAAACCAAGACCTTCAAAAACTGGCTGGCCAGTGTGGGGGCGATTTTCTACCTGCTGCATATCTTGACGCTGCAGCAGTTCTATATCAGCTTTGAGATGTTTACTGTGCAGTTTGCTTTTTTGCCCTGGGTATTGTGGAATCTTCACGGTTTGATCAGCAATACCAATGCCAAACAGTTATTTTACTTTGTGCTACTGCAGCTACTGATAGCTCCCAGCGGTCATACCCCGACAGTGTTTTATTTAGCTGTACTGCTGATGCTTGGTTATAGCTTTTTCTTGGCTATCAAAAAAGGATTGGTGCAAGCGACCATTACGACACTGATGGTGGGGCTACTGACTCTATTCGTCAATGCTTACTGGATCCTGCCCAATCTTTACTACAGCTTTTATCACGCTGATTATGTCGCGCAAAGCCGGGAAAATCGGCTGTTTGCGCCGGAATCAGTCTGGAGCGTGCGGGAGGCAGGCAGCTTCAGCAATCTCACTGCTGGCACCCATTATTTATTCAACTGGAGCGACTATTCTTTTGCCGACGGCGAGTACCAGCTGATCTTCAACGAGTGGCAAGACCACCTATCACAGCCGAGCGTCAAACTTACTCTTCAGGTCTTGGGTGTGATTACTTTCTTGGGCCTACTCGTTACTCTGATCGACAAAAAACCCGGCCCAGAGCGTTTCGCTATCGCTGGGATGTTTGTTTTCTGCCTAGTTTTTATCTGGATCGACCTGTTTCCCACCAATGTAGTGGTCGATCAGCTTTATCAATCGAGCTCGTTTCTGGAGGCTTTCCGCAATCCCTTCACCAAGCTCTCGATCATTTATGGCTTTTTGTCGGTGCTGCTGTTCATCAAAATCATCGAGTGGCTGGTGATCTGGCTGCAGCGTAGTAGATTTATAAAAACTTTTCTAATTGCCCTAACCCTCGCTGCCATTGGCTACGTTTCCTGGCCCAGCTTTCAAGGACACTTTATCAGCGAAAAACTACAAATCACTTTTCCGCCGCAGTACCAGCAGCTGTTTAGCTACCTGCAAACCCGCCGCCCGGACCTGCGTTTGCTGCAGCTACCTCAGCAGTCTCACGTATCTTGGGAATATTACGATTGGCAGTTTCTTCGTCACGGCAATGGTTACCAAGGGATGGGTTTCTACTGGTTCGGCATTCCCCAGGCTTTTCTCAATCGCGACTCCGATCGCTGGGGAGAAACTAATGACTTTTTCTACCATGAGCTCAAAACCGCTTTGGACAATCAGGACGACGAGCAATTGACGCAGGTCGTCGATAAATACAACGTCGACCTGATCGTGGTCGATGAAAGCAAGATCGATCCCAATCGGGTTCACGATCTGCTGATCGACCATCGTTTGGCAGAGGCAGCTGGGTTTACCAAGATTGCTGAGCAAGATTTTCTGACAGTTTATGAAAGAGAAGACACCGACGCCCCCACTGGTTTTATCGTGCCCGAGATGCTGCAGAAAGTGGCTGGCGAGACCGATCGGGTAAGGATCGACCAGTTATTCGCCGAGCAGGGTAATTACTTGAATGTGCCTACTGAAGAAGCAGCAGTGTGGTATCCGTGGTCGGGCTTGTTGGCTCACGAACTAGATCAAGTGAACTTTACCAATGACGGCTTGGAAGTTGTTCAGCCACTACCAGCAGAGAAATACACCCTGACTGTTCCTGGCTGGGATGAGGCTAGTTACTATACCCCGGCAGCGATTCGTTATCAGGATGGTCTAGTGGAAGTGACTTTCCCCGAAACGGTGATCAGCGCTGGTGACCAGCAACTCACGCTCGCTGCTCCAGTAGCTTTCGAGTTCTTTATCTCAGGTGACCCGGCAGAGATCATCGTGTTTTTCAATGATTTGGGGGCGATTGTTCAGCAGGGCCAGACTGCCTATCCAGTTTTGCAGCTTGAGTTGGAAGAACCAGTGACCATCGAGTATGCGGTAAAACCAGCCGAGCTGACCTACCTTGATTCGGGAGAGATCGACGCCACTGAGTTGATTAGCACCACGGTCGGCAGTCTTGAAATTAACTGGCCGGCAATTCAGCAACAACAGCAGCTAACTTTGACTGACGCAGAGCAATTAGCTCTCACCAGTACTTTCCCCAGAATCGAACTCGATCTCCAGCAAAATCCCTCGATCAACTGCAATAGCACCGATCGGGGTGAGATCCAGACTCAAGCCGAGGGCGAAAAATTAATTTATCTGGCAGATGATTTTGCGGTCAATTGCAATGGTTACGTCTTTGAACATTTATCGCCAACCTATTCCTACATCATGCATGCGGTGGGTAAAAACTACCAAGGACGAGCGACCAAGTTTTTTGTCAGTTACTCGGACACCACGATTGCTCCGGAAGATTACCTGATTCAGCAGCCGGAGTTCGATAGCTACATCACTATCGGTAAAGTTTCTGGCGATCCGCGCTCACGGCTGTATCTCAACTGGGAGACTAGGTCGTTTGGTAAGCAGGGAGTGAATGAGTTGGAGAGAATCGAACTACTGCCCCTGCCGCTAGAACAACTCTCGAAAGTTAGGCTGAACAAAGCCGGCAGCTCGGGCAAAATCGCCAACCCGCTGGAGCTGCAGTCACAGGGAATTTTGCTCAAGTCGCTTTATATCGCCAACTATGATTGTCCTGCGACTGAGTGCTACTTGGGCATCGACCAGTCTTATGATCCTTTGTGGCTAGCGGTAAACACCAAAGACTGGCGGTTGCTACCTCATTTGCGACTGAACAACTGGGCGAATATCTGGCTCGTCGAAGGTGAGGGCTCGCTAGTAGCGATTTACCTGCCGAACATTATCTCTCTGGTTTATTTGGCTGGTCTATTCAAAGGTGTCAAATTGTTGTCAAAATGGTTTGTTTCACTGAATAGGTGAGACTTTTTTTCTTTTTTACTCTTTTTATTAGCCTTTTTTTCTGTAAGCCTAGCTTAGCTCAAGCTCAGACGATTACTGGTTGGCAGCAGCTGGGTTACCCCTACCATCAATGGGAGATTGTAGGCAATGAAATTAAAGCTTTTACTGACCGGCACAATACTAAGTCTTTTTTGGTGAGTGATGTCTCGACCCCGATTGCAGAAAATTTTTCTTTTAGTTTTATTCTCAACCCAATGCAAGGTGTCGATCACAACTTTGTTTGGAACTTTATCGACGAGGAAAACTACTATCAGGTGCACTTTACTGGCAGCAGCATCTGGATGACTAGGTTTGTTGACAGGAACATTCGTTTGGAAAACAGTGTCAACTTTACTGTTCAGCAGGGGCAGACGTACGCGGTGAGACTGGAGCAGATCGGTGATCAGTTGAGCTTAGCGATCGACAATCAATCGGTTTTGGGAATGCATGACTGGTCACACGATGAGCGGAGTCGGGGAGCGGTGGGTTTCAAGCTGGCGCCGGGAGCGATTACCCCAGTGGAGTCACACTTTCTCGATCCTCAGCTGAACAACGTCGACACCTTACTACTGCCGGTCGATCGTCTCCTGCAGACGAACTTCAACTGGCGCTATTTCGAGTACGATTCTGCCAGCCAGTGGAGCACTGATCCCTCGATCGGTAGGTGGGGCTGTGCGCTGACCTCACTGACGATGGTGATGAATTATCACCAGTTGGAGATGATGCCTGATGGTAAAGAGGTGAATCCACGCTATGTGAATGATTGGCTAAAATCTCAGCCCGATGGTTATGTGGGTGAGGGTTTGCTGAACTGGTGGGCAGCTACTCGTTTGATTAAAGAGATCAGTGACCAATACTCCACAGCAGAAAAACAACTTCCCAAGCTGGAGTTCAGTCGTCAGGCAGTAGATTGGCAAAATGCTGCTCGTTCCGCTCTGACTGCAGGCAATCCTCTAATCGCTCAGGTTCCGGGTCATTTTGTGGTGGTGAATGGTTTTGAGCACAGCACTGACTCGTTTTTCATCCAGGATCCTTTTTATGATTACACCAGGCTGGAGCAACACCAGCAGACTTTATCGCTGAGACTTTTTACCCCCAGTCAGACAGATCTGAGCGCAGTGGTGATTTATCATCCGCCGGATACGGCAGTTGATATCACCAACCATCAGGGTGAAATAGTTTCTCAGACCTGGAAAGAAATGATCGAAACTCCTCAGACTGCCCAGACCAATCAGCCGATCAATATTACCGCCATTAGCAAACCTGCTGAGGAGAATTACACCATAGACTTTCCCCATTTCTCCAGTGCCGAAAACATCACCATCCTCAGTTATAACCAAGATGCCGAAGCTAGGTTTTTAACTCTTCCAGAAAATATTTTAGAAACACAAAAAATTAATTTTAAGTTTAGTAAAAATAATGGAGCCATAATCATTGAGGGTTTTAATTGGCAAGCGTTTCTCAACCAACTTAGCACTCTTTACGAACAGCAACTAATCAGCGAACATGCTTACCAGCGTCTCAGTAAATTGATCAGCTACGCCCAGCAAGCAGACCAAACAGTTTGGTCTCGCTATCAGCACTACCTCAAAAATATCTTAGAACTAGAAAAAAATAATCAAAACCAGGAAAAAATTAGTGAATTACAATTATTGCTGCAGTAAATCTTGGAGAGTCGCACTATCCACGTCTCTTTGACTGAGGATCATTTGCTCACGCTCTATGGGCAACTGGATATTCAGCTCGGGATCAAACAGCGAGAGAGCTTTGTCGCCCGCTGGATTGCGGTCTTCATAAAAAGCGTCGACGGCGTAGTGATAGAGTAGGGGACCTTCGATCACCGCGATCGAATTGGCTACTCCCATGGGGACATATAAACCTGCTTGAAACTCGTCATTTGCTTTTGGCTCAAACAAAAAATACTCTATTTGTTTAAAGGTAGGAGAATCAGGGCGAATATCCACCAATGCAGAAACACCCTTCCCGGAAAAAACCGTGGTTAACTTATTCCAACCTTCAGCGTGTAGCCCGCGCACTACGTTAGTTTGGGAGTGAGCGATATTAATTTGCTTGACCTCCATCACTTTGCCAGTAACTTGGGAGAGATTCTTCAGTCCGGTGATATCGGAAAAAAATCCCCGCTCATCAAGAAATTTTTTATGTTGGAGATAAAAAAGCCCATCAATACTAGTCTGGAAAACCCCAGGAGCTAGTTCTGCTTTGCCGTCTGGTTGATAGAGGGGCGGCATGTTCATCTTGGGAGATTATACCGACATCATCAATATGTTACAATCCAGCATTGTTCATGGCTAAAGAAATTTATCAACCGTCAGCAAAAATTCTCAGAAAATACGCCGAGGTGTTGGTGAGTTTTGCCCTCAATGGCGGTAAGGGAGTGAAAAAAGGTGAAGTGGTACGCATCGTGGTGCCCGACGTGGCCAAGCCGCTGGCTCTCGAACTGCAAAACGCAGTCTTGCGCGCCGGCGCTCATCCAGCCATGCGTTTGCTGCCCACCAACTTTGATAAAGACTTCTACACCCTCGCCAATGAAGAACAGCTGAAGTTTTTCCCCAAGAAAATGCTCAAAGCTCAGGTCGAGCTTTTTGATCACACCATTGGTATCATCGCTGATCCCAAACCAGATGAACTGGCAGAGGTCGATCCCGCCAAAATCCTCCTCGCTCGTGACTCCAAAAAAGCCCTGCGCGACTGGTACGACGCCAAAGAAAATGCCGGCAAGTACACCTGGACCGTGGCGCTCTGGGGCGTGGAGGCCAAAGCCAAAGAAGTCGGCCTGTCGATGGCAGACTACTGGCAGCAAATCATCAAAGCCTGCTTTTTGGACAAAGATGATCCGATCGCCGAGTGGCGCAAAATGTACCAGCTCCAAGGAAAAATCAAAGACAAACTCAACGCCATGCAGATTGATTGGCTGCACCTCAAAGGCGACGACATGGATTTACGCGTCAACATCGGTAAAAAAAGAATGTGGAAAGGCGGCGAGGGGCGCAACATCCCTAGCTTTGAGATCTTTACTTCGCCAGATTGGCGTGGCACTGAGGGCTGGATCAAGTTCAACCAGCCTCTCTACCGCTATGGACAGATCATTCGCGATATTTCTTTAGAGTTCAAAAAAGGCAAAGTAGTTAAAGCCAAAGCCAAAGTCGGCGACAAGTTTCTCCAGCAAATGCTCAAGACCCGCAACGCCGACAAACTAGGCGAAGTGTCCCTGACAGACAAACGCACCTCTCGGATTACCCACGTGATGGCCGAGACCCTCTTTGACGAAAACATCGGCGGACCATATGGTAACACCCACGTAGCGATCGGTCGGGCTTATCGCGATGCCTATCTCGAGGATCCCAGCAAACTCTCCGACGCCGAGTGGCAGGACTTGGGCTATAACGATTCCGCCGAACACACCGACATGGTTTCCACCACCGACCGCATCGTGATCGCAACTTTGCCCGATGGCACCGAAAAAGTGATCTATCGAGATGGCCAGTTTGTGGTTTAAAATACCCTCATGATTATCGAATCGGAAAAACAGCCAAAACAGTACCGGGAAGTTGCCAAACTCTCCACTGAGATTTTATGGCAGCTGCACCAAAAAGTAGCTGTCGGAGTAACGCCTCTAGAAATCGACCGACTAGCTGACGAACTCTGTGCCCAGCATGGTGTCACGCCAAACTTCAAAGGCGTCGGTTCCCAAGACAATCCCTACCAGCATGCTACCTGCATTTCGGTCAATGACGCCGTGGTGCATGGCATTCCCACCGATCAACCGCTGATGGAAGGCGATCTGGTCAAAGTAGATTTTGGGATGAATTATCAGGGACTAAACACCGATCACTGTTTCACTGTGGGCGTGGGTGAGGTTACCGCTGAGGATAGAAAACTACTGACCGTCGGTCGTCAGGCAGTTCTCAAAGCAGCTCAGTCAGCTATCGCTGGCAAAACCGCTGGCGACTTGGGACACCTGATGGAAAGCATTGCCGATCAGCATGGCTATACCGTGGCGAAAGAATATGTCGGTCATGGAATTGGCAAGACACTACACGAGAGACCACAACTACCTGCCTGGGGCAAGCCTGGAACTGGCGAAAAGCTGATGGAGGGGATGGTGATTTGTATCGAAGCTCAACTGATCGATGGTGACAACGAACTTTACACCGCTGAAGATGGCTGGACAGTGAAAACCGTCGATGGCAGCAAGGCAGTGATGTTCGAGTTCATGGTCCTGGTTGGCAAAGACAAAGCTACTTTTCTTACTCCCACCATGGACTGGCCTTTAGTGGTCTAAAATTCCACCAAAACTTGACAAACCATGACCTGACCCTATGATTCTCGGGGAAACTGTGTATAATTATACATCTTATGCCGGCAAAAAAGACCAAGAAAAAAACCACCAAAACCAAAAAGACTTCTTCTACGAAAACCAATAAAGCTAAGAAAACCACCAGCAAGACTGCTAAAAAAACTAGCCAGAAAACTGCTGAGAAAAAAAAGACTAAAAAATCCGCCAAAGCCGACGACAAGCAAGTTAAACAAACCAAGCCCACCGCTGACTACGACATCAGGCCCCAACAAGAAGAGAAAAAACTTCCCAAAACTACCCAAGAAGAGCTCGACAAGCTTTTCAAGGTAGCGAAAAAGCGTGGTCACGTGACCCAGGATGACGTCCTGGATGTCTTTGTCGAGCCAGAACTATATCTGGAGCAGCTCGATGATTTTTACAGCCAGATCGTCGAGGCTGATGTCGATGTTTTTGAATCGGTTTCCGAGAAAGAAAAAGAGGAAGAGGACGAGCTCCAAGAAGAGTTGGATTTACTGACCAGTCTGAAAAACACTGGCGTGGCTGATCCGGTCAGGATGTACCTCAAAGAAATCGGTCGGATTCCGCTGCTGACTCGTGAGCAGGAAATTCGGCTCGCTCAGGCGGTAGAATCTGGTGATCCCAAGGCTAAGCAGGACCTGATAGACGCTAACCTCAGGTTGGTGGTCTCGATCGCCAAAAAATACATTGGTCGGGGGATGACTTTCCTAGACCTGATTCAGGAGGGCAACA
>OMJP01000042.1 GCA_900299405.1 bacterium
CCCGGCATGGCTCCGACGTAGGTGCGGCGGTGACCGCGTATCTCGGCTTCATCACGAATACCTCCGAGAGAGACCTTGACGAAGTTTTTTCCTAGAGACTCAGCGATCGAGCGACCGATGCTGGTTTTTCCTACACCGGGTGGTCCGACGAAACAAAGAATGGTCGGTGATTGTTGGTCTTTTTTGTTTTTGGCTTTTTGTTTGAGTTCCAGCACCGCGATGTGTTCCAGCACCCGATCTTTGACGTCTTGCAGACCATAATGATCTCGGTCCAAAACCTTGGCAGCTTTATCTAAGTCTATCTTGGCTTTACTACGCTTGTTCCAGGGCAGTTCAAAAACAGTATCGAGCCAAGAACGAATGTAGCCGCCTTCGGGGTTATTGACTGACATCTGTTTCAAGCGTTTGAGTTCTTTGCTGATTTTGTCTTTGATGTCTTCGGGAGCTTCTAGTTTATTCAGTTTCTCTTGGTAAGTATCGGCCAACTCATCTTCGTCATCGATTTCTCCCAGTTCTTTTTGGATGGTGCGTAGTCGCTCGCGCAGAATGCTTTCGCGCATGTGTTTGTCGAATTGCTCCTGAGTTTTGTGCACTACGTCTTTTTCGATTTCCATCACTTTGACTTCGTGGGCCAAATGCTTGATGACATTTTTCAGCCTTTTCTTGACGTCGGTTTCTTCCAGTAGCGACTGCTTGAGTTCGGTGGAAATATTCAGCGTGCTGGCCACCTGATCAGCTAGCTCTCCGGGCTTAATGCCCCCGAGCAGCTTCATGAAGTTGAGGAACTCTACTGGCTTGCCCATTTGTACGGTTTTGCGGAAAGCTTTTTGCAAATGGTTGGCGAGTGCTTTTACTTCTCCACTCTGATCGTCTTGGTCATCGATATTGGATATCTTGGCAGCAAAGTATGGCTGTCGCTGGGTGAATTCCTCGATTTTGACTCGCTTTACACCCCTGACCAGAGCGCTCACGGCTTCTTCGGTTTTGATGGTGCGCTCGATGATCGCCAAGGTTCCCACTCGATAAAGATCGCTGGGGCTGGGATCGTCTTCATTTGGTTTTTTTTGGGAAAGCAACACCACGTAGTTGCTGAAATCTTTGGCGGCCACCTTGATGCCGGTCAAAGACACTTCCCTTCCGAAATTCAAGACTGACTCGGTGGCAGGAAACAGCACACCCTCTTTGATCGGGATCACTGGCAAGTTATTGGGAGCGTTATTGTCCACGCTGGGCTTGTTTTCAGCAGTGTCGCTAGATGTTTTTTTGGTCGAAATACCAGGCATAAAGCTTTAATTTTTCTTAGTGAATTAGCATTCTAACGTTTTGACTGCTAAATAGCAAGTTATAAAAAAGTGGGTATGCCATGACTCGAACATGGGACCTCTGTCTTATCAGGACAGCGCTCTAACCAACTGAGCTACACACCCGTTTTTGATAAATGGTATTGTAACACGAGTAGCACCAGAGCAAAACTTATTCTAACTCTCGTTTTTTTGATCTATTTGATGTACATTTTGATCTTGTAAGGCATATTTATGATTACCCTCATAGCTGGGCCAAGTGGCTCAGGAAAAACAACTTTAGCTCAATATCTTGCTGGTAAAAAACCATCGGTGATAGTTTCTCTGGATGATTTTTATTTTAGTAAAGAAACGAAACCACGCATTTCGTCTGTTGGCATCTGGGGAAATGATCCTAATTACTGTGATGCAGAGAGCTTGATAGAAGTGGCTTCCGCTTTGAAAGAGGGCGAAAGCACTTTGTCTCCCAAGTTTTCCTTTTTAACTCAGGATCGTACTGACCCGCAACTGATTGAGCCCCAAAAAAACATTATTGTTGAGGGACTATGGACATTAAACTTTCCCGCTCTAAGAGAGTTGGCGGATTACAGAATTTATTTAGAGGTGCCATATAAAATTCGACTTGAAAGACGTCTGGAAAGAGATATGCAAAGAGGTAGAAACAAAGAAGCCTCGCTCTCGATTGCCCATGAGGTAGATAGTATGGCCGAAACCCATGTAGAGCCATTCAAAAAATTTGCCAACATTGTTATTGAAACTAACTCCGAGGGAGAAACTTTCGTCCGTCGAGATTGACCTATTTATTTTTTCCGTAAAGATTTTTGAGAATTTTTCTGTAATAAGAGATGTTTTGTCTAAAGGTGTTTAAACCTTGTGTTTCTTTTGCTTTTATTCTTCCCCACCAGGAGCCATAGTTTCTATTAACGTCTTTTTGGATTTGTTTAATGGCGTTATGGGACGCCTCTATATTCGCCAACAATTCTCCTTCGGAATATTTTTCCTTAAAATCTCCTTCAGCTTCTCTGGCAAGGTAGTCTCTTTCACTTAAGCTTTTTGCCTCTATTGGACCTTGGTTGATTTTTGACATAGTTTTCCCAATTATACCTACTAAAAAACCACCTGCTAGGGTGGTTCTTTACAATCTGAAACAAACAAAGTGGTGAAATTGGCCTGGATATGGTGGTCACAGGACTTGTAATTTCATCCCGCTTACGCGGGAAGGGAGAAAGGGGGTCGTGATTCCCCTACCCATCTCCTTAGAAAGGAGGTGATCCATCCGCACCTTCCAGTACGGATACCTTGTTACGACTTAGTCCTCATCGCCAACCTCGCCGTAGAAGGGCCGCTCTCGTGAGAGTCACGGTCACCCGCTTCGGGCGTTGCTGACTTTGCTGGCTTGACGGGCAGTGTGTACAAGGAGCGAGAACGTATTCACCGCAACCTGCTGATTTGCGATTACTACCGATTCCGGCTTCATGAAGGCGAATTGCAGCCTTCAATCCGAATTGAGAAACCATTTGGAGGATTGGCTCAGGGTTACCCCGTCGCTACCCATTGTTGGTTCCATTGTAGGATGTGTGTTGCCCTGGATGTAAGGGACATGCTGACTTGACGTCGTCCTCTCCTTCCTCCCCGCCAAAGGCGGGGCAGTCCTGTCAGACACTTGTAACTGACAGCAAGGGTTGCGCTCGTTACCACACTTAAGTGGACGTCTCACGACACGAGCTGACGACAGCCATGCATCACCTGTGTACCACCCTCGAAGGCTATCTGCCTTTCGGCAAATATGCAGGTACATGTCAAACCCAGGTAAGGTTTTTCGCTTTGTATCGAATTAAACCACATGCTCCACCGGTTGTGCGCTCCCCCGTCAATTCCTTTGAGTTTTAACCTTGCGGTCGTACTCCCCAGGCGGTCTGCTTAACGCGTTAGCTTGCGTCACCCAACCAGAGGTCAGGCAACTAGCAGACAGTGTTTACGGCTTGGACTACAGGGGTCTCTAATCCCTTTTGCTACCCAAGCTTTCGTCCCTGAGCGTCAGTGTTGTTCTAGAAGCCCGCCTTCGCGACTGGTATTCCTCTCGATATCTACGGATTTCACCCCTCCACCGAGAATTCTAGCTTCCCCGAACAAACTCAATCCATGTAGTTTCGCTTGCCAGTCCAGAGTTGAGCCCTGGGTTTAGACAAGTGACTTACACAGACGCCGACGGAACTCTTTACGCCCAGTAAATCCGGATAACGCTTGCACCCTACGTATTACCGAGGCTTCTGGCACGTAGTTAGCAGGTGCTTTCTAGCAAAGTACAGTCAGAACTTCTTCCTTTGCCACAGTGGTTTACACTCCGAAGAGCGTCTTCCCACACGCGGTGTCGCTGCGTCAGACTTTCGTCCATTGCGCAAGATTCCCGGTTGCTGCCACCCGTAGGTGTAGGCCCCGTGTCTCAGTGACCTTGTGGCCGGTCGTGCTCTCACACCGGCTACCCGTCATCGGCTTGGTAGGCTATTACCCCACCAACAACCTGATAGGACGCAGACTCCTCTCATAGCGGCCGAAGCCTTTACCCCGGAGGGACTATGCGGTATTACCCCAACTTTCGCTGAGCTATTCCCCACTATGAGGTAGATATCTACGCGTTACTCACCCGTTCGCCACTCTCCCCGAAGGGAGCGTTCGACTTGCATGCCTAAGGCACACCGCCAGCGTTCATCCTGAGCCAGGATCAAACTCTCAAATAAAGTTTTAAAAACATATTTAAGAGTATTGAAGCTGATTTTCTGATTTTGATTATCTAGATCAATACTGTTTATTGGAATTAACGAGTTTCCTATTTCATAAACCCATTAATGTAACAATTCCACCACTATGTTTATTTCAGAAACACAGTGATTGTTTGTCGTTGTCTTTTCACTTATTAAGGCGCCTTCAAAAAATAGAAAAAAAAGAAACAACTCTGTGGGAGATGTCTCTTTGCATGATGCCTTTTGGTTGCCCAAGTACATCACTCTGGTGTTTTTCAATTCTCTCTGTAGGCAGTGAGAATTATTGAAGTGTTGGTATTGTAGCAAGCTTCATAGGAAAGTCAAAGGAGAGTTGCTCCACCCAAACACTTAATTAACTTTTTTTCTTTATGGTAAAACACTGCCGACTGACCGCTGGCGATGCCTTCTACTGGTTTTTCTGTTTTCACTAAATAGTTTTTGCCTTGCTTGGTGATTGAGCAGTTAACTAGTTTGCCGGTGTTGCGGATGCGGACTTGCAGGTCGCTTGAATTCAATAAGTCTTGCTCGTTTGCTCCGATCAGGTGAAGATTTGCTACTGTAAATTCTTGTGCTGCAGTAGCTTGTTTTGGTCCGATGACTAGTTGGTTTTTGTCAGCATTTTTCTTGATGACGTAGAGGGCTGGCAGCTCGGTTTTGTCGAATTCTGGGTGCTGCTGGGCATATTTTTTCTTGTCATAAGTAAAACCGTGGCGTTGACCGACGGTGTAGAACCAGAGTCCACGGTGTTTACCGATGACGTTGCCTTGATCGTCGATGATTTCCCCCGGTTTTTCTCCTAGATTTTCTTTGAGAAACTTCGGTACGTTGATGTCGCCAACGAAACAGATACCAACCGAGTCTTTTTTGTTCGCTACTGGGAGGTTTTTTTGTTTAGCTAATTTTCGCACTTGGTCTTTGGTCAAATCTTGTAAGGGAAAAATGACGTGAGCTAATTGTTCTTGTTTAATTTGATAAAGAAAATAGGTTTGATCTTTGTGTTTGTCTTTAGGAATATAAAGACACTCGCCATCGGTGGCAGCATAGTGACCAGTGGCGATAGCATCGTAACCCTGTTTCATCGCCCAGTCGTAAAATAAACCAAACTTAATGATTTTGTTGCACATCACGTCAGGATTGGGAGTGCTGCCCGCTTCATACTCATCCAAGAAATACTGCATCACTTGTTCCCGATAAGCTTGTTTGAGATCGAGTACTTGAAAGGGAAGATCAAGTTGCAAAGCAACCTGAAGAGCATCTTTACGATCATCCTCGGCCCGACAACCAGGTTCTTTCCAACACTCAAGATAAACAGTGTCGACTTGATGACCTTGCTCTTTGAGCAAGACAGCGCTGACCGCGGAATCTACTCCACCAGATAATCCTAGTAAAACTTTCATGAAGCTTATTATATGAGCTATGGCAAGTTAATTAGGCCAGGAAGTTGGTGCGGGCCACTTTTCTGACTTTTTCCTGATAGGCATCAGGATCTTGAGTGTAGAAAATAGGTAGAATTGGTTCGAAGTCAGGATTGAGTTTTACTGCTTTATCGATGTCCTGCCACGACATTTTGCCGAAATAAAGTTCTTTCATCGGAAAGTCATTGGCGATCAGAAACTCGACAGTGTCGATCACCCCTTCGAAGTAGACGAGGTCTTTGGTCGACCCCCCTGGTCGCTGGGTGTCTTTTAGCCCACGTTTTTTACGGAAGGTCATGGCAAAAGCTCGCTCTTTATCACTGATGTGACTCCTAACAAAATTCCAGACCTCCAGAAAAGAACTCTCCTGCGCCATCTGGGTAGCTAGGTAATTAATCGAGGCTCGATAAGCAAAAGGTTGCTTTTTGGTCATCAGCGAATTCATGGTTGCCAGCCCCTCTTCAGTTTTGAGATAAGGAGCAAAGCCATAGCGTTTTTTCTTTTTGTACCAAGGCTGCTGCTGGTAATTGATGCGACGCAAAGCATGAGTGCCGATCTCGTGATAAATCAGACCTAGCAAATCATTTTCGTGAATACTGCAGGGTCGACGTAGCTTGACCACATTGTCGTCAGTTACCGAAGCAATGCTGACGAAATCTGCCGACCAGCGCAGTTCAAAGCGATTATCCAATTTATGTACGCCAAGAAAGTCTTCGATGGCAGTGTTGACTTTTTCTTCCGAAAGAATCTCCCCCCTACTAGCCTCAAATTCCTCAGGAGTGAAGGTCTCACTAGCTTTTTTTAGGATTTTATTCGCCAGTTCTAAGTATCTTTCCGAGGGCAAACCTTTTTCCAGCAGTTCATCCTCAGTAAACTCTCTGACGTATTCGAACTGCGGATCGAAACTAGGATCGATCAGAAAGCGCTCCTTTTCTTGTTGATAGTTGGTGGGAGTTAAATCAGCGATTAAGCTCATGAATCAAATCTATTGTGGTCTAATTACAAAGCCAGTAAGATCTTTGCGCCCTATTTCTACCTTTTGCGGACTACGATTGAGTTTTTTGGAAACAATCACCGAAGTCTCGACAGTTTTATTTTTTAGTTTGAACTTCAGCTCGACTACGGGGCGCTTGCCTTCACCGGCTACCTGCTGAAACCACAATAAGTCATCCACGTCGATCAGGTCAAGCTCTTTAGCCAAATTACTGGCGATGGCTGAGCGATAGCGACCAGTGTTGATTAGGGCCTTGCTTTCTATTTTCTTTTTGCCATCACCATAAAGCGTGATTGGTTCTCCGGTATCCACGATCGGCAGCTCTCCCTTGTTTTCGATACTGTCGGCAAAGCTTTCGGCAAATAATGCCTGGCCAATTCTGACACCATGATCAGCACTGAGCACATTCAGATCCTGCACCCGCTCCAGGCGACGACGCAAGCCAGCTCTGTTGGCAGTTTGGATCGACAACCCTGGATAGGCGTTGAGTTCGACCACCATTGGTCCCTTAGTTTTGTGAATAAAAAGATCGACTCCGGTAAACACCAGCTCGGCAGCGCGCGCAGCCCTGACGGCAGTTTTCAGGATATCGTTCCAGAATGGAATCTTGATCCCGTTGAGCTTCAATTTTGAATCTGGCAGATATTGGATAGGCTCTCTTTTATGAGCCACGCCATAGGTAGTGATGCCGGTAGCAATGTCGATGCCGGTCATGATCGCTCCCTGACTGATGTTGGCTCGACCCTCTGATTCCTCGGTTGGCAGGCGTAGTTTAGCCATCACTGGAACGCTATTGAACACCACCACTCTGACATCAGGGGTGCCTTTGTAAGTGTACTTCAGCAGTTTGGGGTGGATGGGAATTCTTTCCTCGATAATGACGTTGTGATTCGAGCCATGAGTGCTGTACTGACCAGACAAAATGTCCATGCACAGCAGCTTGATGTCGTCCAGACTCCAAGTTTCGCCAATCACGTCAGTCCAGTGCTCTTTGTCAGGATGCTGGCGGCGGAAAGCAGTCACACCTTTGCCAGCGTGGCCGTTGGTGGGTTTGATCACGAAATCTTTGTCTAGCTTATGCCAGTCAAAATCATCGATGTCCTCGGTGGTACCGAGCACGCCGTAGATAGCAGCAGTGGGTATGTTGTTGTTTTGCAGCAGCAACTTGGTAGCGTATTTTGATTTACAAATCGATTTCGCTCGGGGAGAGTTCATAGGCACATAGAGCTGGTTACGGGCATTCATGCCCAAAACGTCTTTTGCTTGAACCATAGTTTCCTTACTCTTCTTCGATGATGGACTGGAAGCGAGTTCTTTCCAGCAAGCGCAAACCAGTGTAGTGTCCGACAATGATGTTCAGGACCGCTACCGAAATCAGGGTCAGTTCCGGGTGAAGTAGTACGGTTTGCTGCACAGCTTCCATATTGATGATAAAGGCACACAGTACCGCAATTAAAAGTGTTTCAAAGGTGATACTTAGAGCCTCTTTTTGGGAGCTGAACATCTGGGTGCTCATAAAGTTTTCCGTCAACAACATGATGATCAGCAGCGGGAAAATGTTGAGGGTTAGAAGTGAGGTAACGTTCAACCAGGAAGAAGCGATCAGCAGCAGAGTGATAAAGAAACTCACCACCCACAGCAGCATCGCCGTTCTGGGGAGCAGCGGTAGTTTAAATCTCTTTACTGCTAATCTGGCCAAGGTAGCAGCGATTAGCACGGCAATAAAAACAATCACTCCGGTAAAGATCCCTGTCGACACGAAAGCCACTGATAGCACCGCAGGGATGTATACACCAAAGCCTTTGAGTCCCACTACGTGGCGGGCGGTAGCAATAATAGCGGCAATCAACGGAAATAAAATCAATAAAACAATAATGTTGGCTGGCAGACCGTTGGCGATCGCCTGGCGAATCGCGTGTTGGAGCGGGTTGTTCCAGCTCAGAGAGCCGATGGGATGCTCATCAAGAAAAGCAGCGAGTTTGCTTTTCTGCTGACCGGTAGTTTCAGTCAGGTCCTGATCTTTTTTCTCTTGGAGACGTTGGGCAGCCTCTGCAGAAGCTGAAGCCAAGCTGCTTTCGCTGGCCTCCCCTGCTGGAGAAGCATCCAGAGTTTCTTCGGTGGCTGGCTGCTGGGCGCTAATCACAGGAGCAACGGTCAGCAAAGAACCTCCTACTAACAACAAAGCCAAGAGTAATTTTTTCATAATCAAGATTATACAGGAAAACAGGCTTTCGAATAAAGTTTTACAAGACAAAAGCTACAAAAGATTGGGCCATACCAATCAAGATTGAAGCCAAGAGAATCGAGAAAAACTGGTTGAGATGTACCCCCAGCACCACCATGTTGGTAATCTGGAAGCCAGGCACCAGATAGGTCACCAGCCATAGCAAGGCTACATTGATTACCACCGAGAACAACCCCAGAGTGACGACGTTGATTGGTAGGAACAACAGCTTGACGATTGGGCGGACAAATTTATTGACCAGCACCATTACCAAACTGGCGATCACCAAGGTGGTCCAGTCACCGATATTGATGGTCGGTAAAAAGTAAGACAGAATCCAGAGAGAGGCAACAGTAACGATTAGGGGTTTGAGGAGTTTCATTGATTTCCTTTTGCTTGATTAATTACTGTACATCGTAACATGTTTACTACCACCTACTTCAAGAGCTGCTTGGTATGTCGCCTGGAGTATTGTTTTTTGGAAAAGCGGTGGGCTTCATCGCGGACCTGCTGTGCTAGCTTGAGGGCGGGATGATTCTTGTCCAGTTTTAGGACTTCGTAATCGATTTTTCTGCCATCCTGGTCGGTGGGAATGATGAGTCGGTCGGGATTCTTGGCAATGCCGATGACTGGGTTGTCCCACTGCCAATTGCTGAGAGCGGCTCTGATTTGTCCCTTTCCCCCATCGACAATGACGAGGTCGGGCTTGTCCCACTCGGGATGATTTTGCCTTCTCGCCAGCGCTTCTTTCATCATTTGGTAATCGTTGGGAGTGTCGAGAGTGATGATGTTGTAGAGTCGGTATTCTTCTTTATCTGCCCGCCCATCGGTAAAAACCACCTGAGCTACAGCAGCGTTTTTTCCCTGAATATTACTGACATCGTAGCCCTCGATGCGCTTGAGCTTTTTGCTTTTCGGCCAGGCGAGGTAGGTTTGTAGGATTTTTTGTAGCTCCACCATGCCTTGTTGCGCTTGTTGCAAACCAAAGCTGGGTAGCACCAAATCAGGCGACAGGCGGTATTGTTTACTAGTAACTTCTTCTATCAGTTGTACTCGCTCTTTATACAGCTGAGCCTTTTCAAATTGTTGCTTGTCGGCCGCCTGTTTCATTTTGGTGATTAAATCTTTGAGTACGACTTTCTTTTTGCCTCTTAAAAACAGAATTAGAGACTCGATGTTTTCCCGATAGTCTTTTTCGCTAATTTCACCAACGCAGGCTCCGGGACAGAGCTCCAGGTGGTGATAAAAACATGCCCGATCGCCATCAGGATCGCTGCACCAAGGGAAAATCTTACGGGCGATTTTTAGCACTTCGTTCAGTTTTACTCCGCTGGGAAAGGGTCCCAAGATCGTGCCTTTAGGTTTTTCTTTGACGAGGTCGGTTTTTCTTTTTTTCAAAACTCTGGGGAATTTTTCGGCAGTGATGACTAAATAAATCGGGGTTTTGTCATCTTTGAGTCTGATGTTGTAAAAAGGCTGATGGGCTCGAATCAACTCTGCCTCAATCAACAGGGCTTCCAGCTCGCTGGACAAGATCTCGAACTCGACTTTTTCTGCAGTCTGCACCATTTTGGCGATGCGGTTGCTGAGGCGTTTCACCTGAGTATAGGTTTGTAATCTTTTCTTGAGATTTTTGGCTTTGCCGACGTAGAGAATATTATTTTTTTCGTCGAAGAACGAGTAAACTCCCGGCTCCGAGGGCCAAGAGGATGAAGCCCGCGCCCAAGCCAATGATGACATACGGTCTGGCGATGTATTGGACGAAGTACGGGGCGTTGGTGATGGTGGTGTCTTGTTCACTGACTGTTCTTTCTCCGACTAGCACTTTGACATGGAGCTGATCTTCAGCTGGCCAGCCTCCCTGCGTATTATAGACAAAGATTGGCACGGTGGCTGACTGATAAGGCAGCAACGCTGATAACTGGTTGTTACCAAAGGTGCGGATTTGTGAGTTTTCTGCCGAGAGTTCGAAAGAAATATCATACCAGGCGGCTCCTGTGGGGTTATCTAGTTTGACTTCGTAAAAACCCGGCAAGGTAGACACAGCGGTTTCTCGAGGCAGAACTTTGGCACTGACGTCTGGTTGTTGGTTGGGAAACAGAGTGGCAAACTCCACTTCCAGACTTTTTTCTTGATGATCAGCAGTTTTGTAGGAGCCGGCAGGATATGGCAAAGTACTAGAGCGGCCATTGATTGCCAGCACGATATGATTGAGGTCGAACTGGTTGAAGTAATCTACTCCGCCGGTGGTATTGCCCCAGGTCGGATCAACTGGTTGCCAGAGTTGTTTTTCTTCGTTCCAGTATTCTGGCCAAGCATGCAGGATGTCGTCTACCAAACTGAGGGGACGCAAGGCACTGTTATTGGTGTGGGCATAGCCGCTGACTACTCTGGCGGGAATGTTGTTGGCTCTCGCCAGTGCCACAAACAGGTCAGAGAATTCTTGGCAGACAGCTAGCTCAGGATTTTCCAAAGCTGAGGCAGCGCCCAGTCTTTGCAGGTCTTCGACAGAATTTACTTCGGCATACTCCAGATTGTTGGTAACGTAGTTATAGATATCGCTGGGGGTGGTGTATTGTGCAGCCAGTTCTTTGATATTGGGGTCAGTGATTTCCCAGTATGGTTGGGGCAAGACGTGAAACTGCTGGGGTGGCGAGACGGGCACCATGCCATTCGGTTCGATGGTCAGCAAAGCCATGGCAGAGACAGAGACTGTTTGGGCAGTGTTGCCGCCCATATAAAAAGTGGCGATCCAGTTACCGTCTTCATCCAGCTCTATTTCTCTAGGTTTGGGATCGATGCTTTCGTAATTCATTCTTTGGTAGGGAGTGTCGGGCGGCAGCGCCACCTGCAGCAGTACTGGTTGGGAGTCGTTGTTTTCCAGGAAATATTTAAAGTCCATGGCAAAAATCTGCTGCCAGCCATAGATCGCAGACACACCCTCACCATGAAGATTGCTAAAAGTTAATCTGATTTGATTGCCGCTGTGATTGACAACGAAATTGTCTGAAGGCGTCACTCTGGTTGGTTGGCCGTAGTTCAGTGGAGTGGCCAAAGTGACTGTCACGGAGTCGTATTGCGAAGCATCGGCTTGTTTGGGTACCGCCACCTCCAGCACCTGCCCGTTGATTTGGGCCAGGTCAGGATTGAGATAAGTGATGGTGAACGTTCTGCTTTTTCCCTCCCCCACTAGTTGGTCATCAAAAGTGATACCGATATTGGTTTGGTTGTCGGTGTGGGTTACCTCGGCAGGAATTTCTCCCCCACTATCAGAAACTCTGACACTAGTGATGCTAGGAGAGCTAATTCTCAAACCATGACGACTGATGTAATAAGTGGGAGTGAGGTTCTCAATCGTGAAAGTATGCTGCACCAAAGTATCGCCATTGGTTTGGACCGTGTAGCTACTCTGCAGCGTATTGGCAAAGAATTTTTCCTGCGATTCCTGGGCGGAAATATTTTTAGAAACAGAAAAAATGAAGTAAAAAAATAAAAAAATTCCAAAAATAAATTTTATAGTTTTTTTCATTTAAATAATCATGTCTTCCAACTCTTTAAAACCCGAAGCAACAAAAGTTGGTTGGTAGGTTTTCAAATCGTCTAAGTCATAATAAAGCTTATGCTCTGGAGGATAAATAAGCACAGAGTCTATGCCGGCATTTTTTGCCGCTCCCAGGTCTTTTCTTGAGTCACCAATCATGATCGCCAGCTCTTTTTCTCCGTTGAGAGCAGCCAGTCCTTTTTCAATAACTTCTGGATGGGGTTTGTGGTTTTCTACCTCATCTCCAGAGATCACAATATCAAAAAAATTGGTTAAATTATTATTCTCCAAACCATAGTCTAAGGTTATTCTTTCTGAACTAGATAGGACTGCCAGTTTTTTGTTGGGTCTCAGCTTATCTAGTAATTCTCTGGCCCCTTCGTAAAGCTCTACTTTTTTTAAATCTTCTTCAGCCTTTTTATCGATTTTTTCAAAAGTTTTTTTAACATCTAGGCCGTAGTATTTTGGGGCTTCCCAGTCTCCGAAATGGAAAACTATTTCTTGATCAGTTGGAAAAACACCATGTTCTGCATAAACTTCCTTATAGGCATTCAGCCAAATTGGTAACGTTTGAGCCAAACACCCATCCCAGTCGAATAAAAAGTACTGGTAGTTTTTCATTGCTTGAGCTCTTCTTTCAAATACTTCCCGGTATAAGTATCTTTTTTCGTCATTTCTTGTGGCGTGCCGGTGGCGACTACTTCTCCGCCCTGCTCGCCACCCTCTGGTCCGAGGTCGATGATCCAGTCAGCGTTTTTGATGATGTCCAAGTTGTGTTCGATGACAATCACGCTGTTGTCCTGCTCCACTAGTGAGTGCAGTACATCAAGTAATTTTTGCACATCGGCAAAGTGAAGACCAGTAGTAGGTTCGTCCAGGAGATAAACCACGTGATCAGTAGTGCGGATGCTGAGCTCTCGGGCCAACTTCACTCTTTGTGACTCTCCTCCACTGAGCGTTGGTGCTGGTTGGCCCAGTTCTAGATAGCCCAAGCCAACGTCAACCAAGGTTTGTAGTTTATGTTGCAAAGTACCTTGTTGGAAAAACTCCAGTGCCTCTTCGATGCTCATTTGCAGCACGTCGGCAATACTCTTGCCTTTATAAAGCACTTGGAGAGTTTCTTCGTTATAGCGTTTGCCATTACAGACATCGCAAGTGACATAAACATCAGGCAAAAACTGCATTTCGATTTTGATTTGCCCATCACCCTGACAAGTTTCACAGCGGCCGCCTTTGACGTTGAAACTGAAACGCCCTGGTTTGTAGCCACGAATGTTGGCTTCTTTGGTGTTGGCAAATATCTTGCGAATGTAATCAAAAACTTTGGTATAGGTGGCAGGGTTGGAGCGTGGGGTTTTGCCGATTGGGCTTTGATCAATGAGTGTTACTCGTTTAGCGATATCAGGCACCATTAGCTGGTCGACGTGACCAGGAGTGGTATCGGTTTTGCGCTCTAGATGTTTCATCAGTTGCAGATACAAAGTGTCGTGCAGCAAGGTAGATTTCCCAGAACCGGACAAGCCGGTGATAGCGGTGAGCGAGCCTAGGGGAAAATCGACATCGATTTCTTTGAGGTTGTGATGGCTGGCTCCCTTGATCGAAATTGAGCCTTTTGACCGCTTACCGCTGGCGGCTTCTTCTGGGTCAATGATTTTTCTTTCCTCATCGCTGTGATAAGTGACGTCTTTTTTGCGGGCTAAATATTTACCAGTGAGAGATTTGCTATTGGTGAGGATTTCTTTCGGTGTTCCTTCAGCCACAATTTTGCCACCATGTTTACCTGCACCAGGACCAAAGTCGAAAATATAATCAGAGGACAGCATTACATCACGGTCGTGTTCCACCACAATGACGGTGTTGCCTTGGTCGCGGAGGTTTTTCAGGGTTTCTACCAGTCGATCGTTGTCGCGAGAATGTAGACCGATCGTGGGTTCATCGAGAATGTAGAGTACTCCTGTTAACCCCGTACCAATTTGGGAGGCCAAGCGAATTCGCTGTGCTTCTCCGCCAGCAAGGGTCGAAGCCTCACGGCTGAGGGTCAGGTAGTTCAGTCCCACAGAATTGAGAAACTGCAGCCGAGCAATAATTTCTTTGAGAATTGGTTCGCTGATTTCCTGCTCTTGTTCAGAAAGTTTTTTCTCCTGCTGTAATTCTTGATGCCACTGCCAAGCTTTATGAATAGTTAGCTCACTAATCTCGGCGATGTTTTGTCCATCAATGGTGACTGCCAAGACTGCTGGCTTCAATCTGGCTCCGCTGCAGTCAGGACAGGTTTCTTTCTGCATGTACTGCTCGATCTCTTTGCGCATGTAATCGCTGTCGGTTTCCTGGTAACGGCGTTCGAGATTGTTGATAAAGCCTTCGAATTTTTCCTGAATAGTAGTCATTCGTCCTTGGCGGTTTTCACCATCGACTTTGTAAATTTTGTCGGAGCCGTGGAACAGAATTTGGTGAAACTCTTCACTCATGTCTTTATAAGGTGTTTGGCGGAAATCATAGCCAGCATCAGCGACGACTTCTTGGACCAATCTCGCCCACCAAGTGTCATGTCCCATGGTGCGGGCGAAGGGAATAATTGCTCCTTCGCTGAGGGTGAGAGTGGGTGCCACGATGGCATCGGGATTGATTCTCAGTAGCGAGCCGAGACCGTTGCAAGTAGGACAGGCACCCTCGGGAGAGTTAAAAGAAAAGGCTCTGGGCTCGAGAGGTTTGAGGGAGATGCCACAGTGACTGCAGGCAAAGTTTTCGCTGAAGAGTCGATCTTCCATTTTCTTGGGCTTGGTGGGAAATTCGAGTGAATCGTCTTCCACAAAACTTATCACTGCCAGACCGGTTGATAGTTTCAAAGCCTCCTCTAAAGTCTGAGCCAAGCGTGATTTGAGGGTTTTGCGTTCTTTGCTATCTTGAAGCTGCTTTTTGCTGGTGCTGAGGCGATCGAGGATGACGTCGATACGGTGTTTATTGGTTTTGATCAGGCCAATGTTTTCGTTGATGTCGTAGACTTCCCCATCGATTCTCACGCGGCTATAGCCTTGTTTTTCTAAATTGGTCAGCAAGCCAGTGAACTCTCCTTTGCGGTTTTGCACCACTGGCGACAGCACCATAAAACGAGTGGGTTTGCTACCGGCTTTTTCGTCTAGTAACTCCATGATGTGGCCGACGATCTGGTCGATACTTTGGTTGCTGACTTCTCTGCCACATTCCGGACAATGCGGATGACCGACGCGGGCGAACAATAATCTGAGGTAATCGTAAATTTCGGTAATGGTTCCCACGGTCGAGCGTGGGTTGTGAGAAGTGGTTTTTTGATCAATCGAGATCGCTGGTGATAGTCCTTCGATTTGGTCGACATCTGGCTTTTGCATAATGCCCAAAAATTGGCGGGCATAAGAACTGAGTGACTCAACATAGCGGCGCTGTCCCTCGGCATAGAGGGTGTCAAAAGCCAAAGAAGTTTTGCCACTACCAGATAGGCCGGTGAAGATTACCAGTTGGTTTTTCGGAATACTGAGAGAAATATCTTGGAGATTGTGCTCTCGAGCTCCGGAAACAATGATGTGGTCCAAAGAATTTTTTGCCATCAGAACGATCGTCCATTATAGCGCTACTTCGGGAAAGTTTCGAGGGTTGGGAATAAGAAGTTAGCCACCGATTGGGTGTCTATTGGCGCTTCTGTAGTTAGCTTTACCGATCAACGGAGATGGCTGATTGGTGACGCCGACATAATTTGCGACTTCATTGAGGTTTGCCAAGATTGCTGCCAGGAGAGTTTCGTTTCGGTTGATTCTTTTCCAAAGATACTCAGCAATAGCTCTCACAAAATCATCGTCTAATTTTTTTTCTATATGAGTGTTGATGTTTTTGATAATTAAGTATTTTTGCAGGGCATATTCTGCAGTAGAAGAAATCATCGCCACTTCATCGCTAACTCTTCGGGAAATCTCGGCCATATGACTCCTGCCGACCGGGTTTTGTTGCGCTCTTCTAAAGGCTTCAAAGATTTGTTCTTGTGGGGTTGGTTGATTTTCTGACGCCATCAATATCTCAAATACTATCACACTAATTTATTTATCGTATCCCGCAAAATCGTTGCCAGCTCGAAATCTAGATCTTTGGCTGCTTGATTCATGCGGCGGGTTAGTTTGCGGGCGAGCTTTTCTTTTTCTGCAGGCAGCATGGCCGCTGGTTTGATGGCTTCGAGATTGATGACTTCTTTTTTGCTGAGACGAATGGTCATGCCTTTGAATTGCTCAGGAGAGTCTTTTTTCCGCTGTTTATCCGCATGGGTTTCTTCGCGCAGCAGCAGCTTCTCTCTAATAGGTTTGGAAATGCTGGTGGGAACGATGTTGTGTTCTTGGTTGTATTTCACCTGGATTTCCCTGCGACGCTGAGTTTCTTCGATGGCTTGCTTCATCGATTTGGTGAGCTTGTCGGCGAACAGCATTGCTCGACCATTTTCGTGACGGGCCGCTCGTCCCATGGTTTGTACTAGTGAGGTAGTGGAGCGCAGGAAGCCTTCTTTGTCAGCGTCGAGAATGGCGACCAAGCTCACTTCCGGTAGATCCAAGCCTTCTCTGAGTAGGTTAATTCCCACCAGGACGTCGTACTCTCCTTGGCGCAGGTCATCCAAAATGTCGGAGCGATCCAGGGTGTCGATGTCAGAGTGAAGGTAGGCCACTTTCGGCCGCGGAACTTTGCTGATGTTTTTGATTGGTTCGATGTGGCGGTAGTGCTGTGGATCAATGGTATCAATTTTCATTTTGTCTACAGGAATAAATTCACTGCGCTGATGAACGGTTTCGGGATCAGGTTCGGCGTTTTTTTCTTGAAAGCTTTTGATGAGTTTGTCGACTTTTTCCGGAGTGTTGAGGTATTCGGTCAGGGCCTCCGCCATTTTTTTGGTCAGAGTGGTCACTAGTACTCTCTCCCCCATGGCTTTGCGACGAATGACTTCGATTACTAGATCCTCGACTTGGTTTTCGATCGGTCGCAGCTCGATGATTGGGTCGACCAGGCCAGTCGGTCGGATCAGCTGCTCGGCGATTTGTTCTCCTGATTGCTGCTTTTCCCAGTCATCGGGAGTGGCAGAGACGTACATCAGCTGTGGATTGCGTTCCAAAAACTCATGGAATTGCAGGGGGCGGTTGTCCAGAGCGCTGGGCAGACGGAAGCCATACTCCACTAGGGTTTCTTTGCGCGAACGGTCGCCGTGGTACATCCCGCGAATTTGGGGAATGGTCATGTGGCTTTCGTCGATGATGGTCAGAAAAGAATCTAGGTTAAAACGTCGTTGATTTTCGGCAAAATAATCGAGCAGAGTATAAGGTGGTTGCCCGGGTTCGCGGCCATCAAAGTAGCGAGAGTAGTTTTCAATCCCATTTACAAAACCAAACTCGCGGATCATTTCCAGATCATAGTTTACTTTTTGTTTCAGGCGGTAGGCTTCCAGGGTTTTGCCTTGTTTTTCCAAAGCTTTCAACTGTCGCTCTAGCTCGTGCTCGATTTCTTTGAGGCCTTTTTGCTGAGCAGCTTCATTGAGCATGTAGTGTTTGGCGGGATAAATGATGTAGCGCTGGGAATGGGGGTCTTTGCTTTGGTCCGTTACTCTGCCACCACTGATGGGATCGATTTCTTCGATTTTCTCGACTCTATTTTCCAGTGTTTCGATCTTGAGGGCGGTATCTTGGTAGGCTGGCCAAATTCTCAGGGTATCCCCTCTCAGTTGATAGGTTCCCCGGCGGAATTCATTTTTGGCGTTGTCGTACTGCAGGTTTGCCAACTGTAGCAGCAAGGTCTGGCGCTGGATGATCTCCCCCTCTGCCAGCTGGAGCAGATTCTGGCCGTACTCGACTGGCGATCCCAGGTTATAGATACAGGAAACGGAAGCCACGACGATCACGTCTTTACGAGTTAGTAAGTTAGTGGTCGCTGCCAGACGTAACTTATCGATTTCGTCGTTGATGTCTGCTTCTTTCTCGATATACGTGTCGGTGGTGGGAATGTAGGCCTCTGGCTGGTAGTAGTCGTAATAGGAAACGAAATAGCTGACGGCGTTGTCGGGGAAAAAGTCGCGAAATTCCTGATATAGCTGGGCTGCCAGGGTTTTGTTGTGAGCGATTACCAGGGTTGGTTTTTGGGTGTTGGCGATGACGTTGGCCATGGTAAAGGTTTTTCCTGAGCCAGTGACGCCCAAGAGTGTCTGGTGGGGGCTGCCTTTTTCGACACTAGCGGTCAGTTCCTCTATCGCCTGAGGCTGATCTCCGGTTGGCTGGTATGGTGTTTTGAGGGCAAAATCCATAACCATATTGTAACTGCTGAGGCAATCCAGGCTCTCACTAGAAAAAAACAAGCTTTTTGAGATAATATTGTATCTGGTAGAATGCGCCAATAGCTCAGCTGGATAGAGCAACTGCCTTCTAAGCAGTAGGTCACAGGTTCGAATCCTGTTTGGCGCACAAGCTTTTAGTACATTAACATGTCAAATTTAGTTTTTATAATTAATTTATGCCAATTGTAGGCTGTGGAATTTGTGACAAAAATTTTTATGTTAAACCTAGTCATCAAAAACTAGGTTGGGGTAAATATTGTTCTCTTGAATGCAGATCTAAATCTCAACTAAAAGGAAAATTTTTTAATTGTTTGGTTTGTAAAAAAGAATTTTATCGTTCTCCATCGAAAATAAAACACTCCAAAAGTGGCAACTTTTTTTGCAGCAAGGCTTGTCATATGGGTTGGAAAAATTCTCAAGCAATTGAAGAGAGACATCCTAATTGGTCCGGAGGCACACAAGCTTATAGAAATATTTTGAAAAGAAGTGGCAGAAAAAGATATTGCACTGGTTGTAAAATTTCTGACAAAAGAGTTTTAGTGGTTCACCACATAGACCAAAATCGTAAAAATAATGATTTATCAAATCTCGCTTGGCTGTGCCAAAACTGTCACCATTTGATACATTATCACAAAAATTTTAAAATTAAGTTTGACTGAGAGTCATTAACATTATGGTGCCTGTAGCTCAGGGGTTTAGAGCGCCGCTCTGTGGAAGCGGAGGTCGCGAGTTCAATTCTCGTCAGGCACCCATCATGATTTATAAAATTAATAAATCAATTACACCTCAACAGGTTGGAATTTCTGGAGAATACTTTGTTGCTGGAGAGCTAACTAGAAGAGGTTTTATAGCCTCTATTACACTTAGAAATTCTGAAGGAATTGATATTATTTGCACCACACCAGATTCTGCAAGACAGATTTCTATCCAGGTTAAAACATCTAAAATTAACAAACCATCTTGGATTTTGAACAAAAAATCAGAAAATAAGCACTCAAAAAACTTTTTTTATATTTTTGTAATTATACCTAATATTACATCTAAACCGGAATATTATATTGTTCCAAGCAAAAATGTTTCTGACTTTATTTCAAAATCACATAAAAACTGGCTTTCTGGAAAAAAGAAAAATGGCGGGTTTAGAAAAGATACCAATATGAGAGTCTTTAAAGATGGAGAGAATAATTTTAAAGACAGGTGGGATTTACTTATTTAGAGATATTTTGGTTTTCAACTAATACTTAATTATCAATAATAATTAAATGCAACAATCTAACTTAACTCTCGGATCAGGCCTAATCCGTATTGGTAGACCCTGGGGAGCAAGTGGTCGACCGGTTCCCACAGAAAAACAGGCTTTGGAATTTTTAGAAACAGCTTTTTCTTTGGGTATTCGCTTTTTTGATACAGCCCCATCATATGGTTTAAGCGAACAAAGATTGGGAAAATTCCTTCAAAGCTTAACTGAAAGTGAAAGAAAGACTTCAACCATAGCCACCAAATTTGGCGAACATTGGGATTTTGAGAAAAATGAGCCCTATACAGATCATTCCTACGAAGCCTTAGTTGAAAGTATCGATAAAAGTATTAGCTTGCTTGGAAAAATAGACGTTTTACAATTGCACAAATCTTCTCCAGAGCTACTGATGAATGAAGGCGTTAATAAGGCATTTGAATATGCCAAGAAAAAAGGGGTAAAATCTTTTGGAGCAAGCGTGTCAGATCTTAAAACAGGAATTTTAGTCTGCGAGGACAATAGGCTTGAATATATTCAGCTCCCATACAACGAAGAAAGAACTGAGCTAAGACCAGTTATTGATCTTGCCGATCAAAAAAATAAGCAGATCTTATTTAACAGACCATTTACCATGGGATCTGCAGTTAGCGGATTGGTTAATGAAGGTAAGGAAAATAAGATAATGAATGCTTTTTCCTTTATACTGAAAACTAACTCTTCTGGAGTAATTCTTTCTGGAACGGCATCGGCAAAACATTTAAAAGAAAATATTGGATTGTTTAATAAAACAAAATAAATAATGGAAGACTATCTTTACCAAGACCTTTATGAGCTGGAGGATCAGCACTGGTGGCATCGGGCGAAGCGAGCGCTGGCGCTGGAGACTATCAGCCGGCTGAAAAGAAAAAAAATCTTGTCTGCTCGTCCGAAGCTACTGGATCTGGGTTGTGGTACAGGCAGGAATCTGCAGGCTTTCGCTAAAAGCAATGAAGTTTATGGACTGGATTTTTCTAAAGAAGCAGTTCGGTTTTGTGAAAAAAGAGGTTTGAAAAAAGTGAAGCAAGCTTCAGCGATGGAAACACCATATGAGGATGGCAAGTTTGAGTTTATTACCGCTTTGGATATCATCGAACATACAGATGATCAGGCAGTGTTGAAAGAATGCTGGCGAATTTTGCAGCCAGGAGGCGCAATGCTGATCACCGTACCAGCCTATCAATGGGCTTGGAGCAAGTGGGATGAAGTCTTACACCATCAGCGACGCTATACTCGGGCAAGTTTGAGAGCAGTTTTAGAGGAACAAGGATTCATGATCAAAAAAATCAGCTACCTCTACTCTTTTCTACTACTGCCAGCAGTGATCGTGAGAAAAATCAAAGATCTCTTCTACCCCGACCAATACCCGTCAGATTTCAAATTATCCAATAGCCTGATTAATGTAGTGCTGGAAAAACTATGTGCTCTGGAAAGAATTGTTTTTTGGAAATTAGGCATTCCTTTTGGCACCAGCGTAGTAGCGATCGCAGTCAAACCGAATGATGAAAAATAAGCACCAACCTTTACTATCGGTGATCGTGCCAGTCTACAACGAAGAAATTCGCCTAGAAAACCTACCCAAAATCATTAGTTACCTCAAGGAGTTGAAGCAAGAAAAGCAAACATCTATCGAGCTGATCTTTGTCGATGATGGCAGTCAGGACAAAACCAAGAAAATTCTCACTCAGCAACAGCAAAAAAAGAACTTGAAGCTCATCAGCTATCAACCCAACCAAGGCAAAGGACAAGCGATTGCCACCGGCATGCTGGCAGCCAAAGGCCAGTGGCGACTGTTTATGGATGTGGACCTGTCAGTGCCGCTCAGTGCGATTGAAGAATTGTTATCGATCCTCAACAAACGACAAAAACCAGACATCGTGATCGCTACTCGCCGCACTGATCAAGCAGCCATCGTGGCCAACCAGCAAGTGCTGCGCAAATCTTTGGGGGTGGCTTTTTTTGAACTCACTCGCTGGTGGCTGGGTTTAAAGGTCAGTGACATCACCTGCGGATTCAAATGTTTTTCCCAGGAAGCAACAGAACAAATCTTCAGCAAACTAACCATTAAGCGCTGGAGTTTTGATGCTGAAATCTTAGCTCTAGCTGAGCTTTATAAATTCAAGATTGCAGAGCTGCCGGTCAAGTGGACCAATGACGAGCGCTCCAAAGTGAAGTTTCCGGGAGATTTAATCAAATCGCTAACAGATCTAATGAAAATCAAAAAGAATTTACTTTTGGGAAACTATTCCGCTGATTAATTACATTCAACCAAGGTTAAATTATTTTCTTGCTGATCAATAAAGATGCTATCAGCTGGACAAAACTCGTCGTCTTCGCTGGCAACCTGTTGTAACGCTTTTCTGCCGTCGGCATTTTCCAGCCCCAGCAGTGTCAGCATCGTCGGGTCAGCCCAGTAAACCGACCTACCAGTAAGAGCAGGAATTAGAGAATACTCTGTCAGCTCCTGATCGAGAATGATGGTTTTGTCTTCTGGAAAGTCTAGGTTTTGGATATTGTTGATAAGCTGCGGAGACAAGTTTTGGTACTGTTGATCAGTAAGATTTTGTTGAACTGTCAAAACAGTGGTTGGTAGAGCTATTAGCAGCAGCAAGCCTAACAACAACAATCTATGCCTGTTGTTAGCAATTATTTTGGGCAATGTTAGTATCAGCAGCAACACCGCTGGTACAGGTGCGTAATGCATGAATTGAATAGAGTTCCAAACCACTCCGTCTTGAATTAAGAAACTAGGAATCAAAATACTGAGTAATAACGTTCCCACCAAGATCAGGAGGCAGTCATTGTGCGAGGCTTTTTTCCTGGTTAGTGAAATAAGCCAGGTGAATAGCCCCGCCAATTTTACTCCTAGCGCACCAACCAAAAAAACAGCTAGCCCAATCAGCCAGTGCAGAGCCAATCTGGCGGTTCCTCCACCAGCCACAAAAGTCAGTCGTTGCAGTTCCCAGGTGTCGAAGTTGAGATGATCGCCAGCTTCGAACATTGTTTTGACGAACCATCCTGGTGCCCAAATAAAAGGATTGCCCAAAGAGCTGCGATTGGCCAGCAGAGAAATTCCCGCCAGCGCTCCACCAATTAAGCTGGTTTTGAAAAGAGTGTTGTTTTTCTTGGTTAGCAATTCATAAACTCCTATTAAGAAAATTGGTGGGATTACTACTAGGGCTGCATAGACTTTAATACTTGCTAGAGATCCTAACAACACCGCCGCCAGCCACAACCATTTCTTTCTCAATTTTTGATTGAACAGCAAAAAATAAATCGCGTTGACGACACACAAAGAAAACAACAGCTGATGATTGATGGGATACGCCACCGGCTGATCTAGCCAGAAAATAGTGTGGTGAAATTGTTTGATGGGGAAAAACAAGGGCGCTAAATAGGCAAAGCCTGCCCCGATAGTGATGAGTAAAGATCCTAGTAAAGCCTCTCGCTTATCTTTAACAAGACTGGAGACCAAGGCCAGTGAGGTGCCAGCGAAAAGCAGTGCCAAGATGTAAGGAGCGATAAAAGTATAAAGAACCAATGGGTCTAAACCAGAAAAATAGCTAACCGCCGCCAACACCAGATCATATGAATAGTGATAACCGCTCAAGCTAGTGCCCGAGAAAACAGGGTTTTCTGGAGGAGAGCCCTGCATGGCGGAGCTAATCACCGCCACGTGCCAGAGACTGTCGTGGAAATTGCTGATATGCAGGGTTAGGCCGCTATTTTCGTTATACCTCTGCCCAAAAGTGAAACTAGTAAGTCCAAGCAAACTAACAATAAAAAACAGAATGGTTAGTAAGTTTTTTTTGGGAAAAGTAATTTTTTCGGAAAAGTGTTTTTTGAAAAACAAGATAGAAATCAGCAGAAAAATCGGAGCGCTAACCCACACTGGAATAGCAATCAGATTCAGCAAATACAAAAAGACGCTCAAACTAGCCAGCCAACTGACGATAATGATAGAGATCGGCATCTTTCTAAGTTTATACTATTTGCTTATAATAAACCCAACTGCCCAATCCCCTTTTCGATTAGGTAGTTTTGCGTATGGAAAAACTTACCACGATTGTGGCCACCATCGGTCCTGCTACAGAAAGCGAGGAGCAGATTGAACAGCTCATCAATGCTGGGATGGATGTGGCGCGTTTCAACACCAAGCACAACGAGCCCTCCTGGCATCAGGAAAAAATCGAGCTGGTCAAAAAAGTTGCCACAAAACTCAACAAGCCAGTTGCTACTTTACTCGATCTCCAGGGACCAGAAATTCGCATCAATCTGCCCGATCAGGGAAGCTTTGCTGTCAAAGAAGATGAGCAAATAATTTTTACTTCTGATGTCAGCAACACCCAAGCCAAAATAGTTCACATTCCCGACGACGTGGTCGACATTATGCCTGAGGGCAGTCTGTTATTACTAGACGATGGTTTGTGTGAGTTCGAAGTGGTTGGTAAAACCGATGACTCATTAACGGCCAGAGCTCTAGGTGATTGTGAAGTCAAACATCGCAAAACCCTCAATACTCCAGGATATGTGATTGATATGCCGTCTTTGATAGAACGCGATTTGGAGCAATTGGATGCTGCCGCTCAGTATGGAGTTGATTTCGTCGGTTTGTCTTTTGTGCGTGACAAGCGCGACATCGAAAATCTGCGCCAAGAATTGAAGAAAAGAAATATTGAAGCCCAAATTGTGGCCAAGATCGAGAACCAGTCGGCTCTGGATCACTTGGATGAAATTATTACTGCCAGTGACGCAGTGATGGTGGCTCGTGGAGATTTGGCTGTAGAGGTGCCTTTTGAGCAGCTCACTTTTTGGCAGAAACTGATCATCGCCAAATGCCGTATGGCAGCCAAACCTGTGATTACCGCCACTCAGATGTTGCGCTCGATGGTGGATCACCCTCGTCCCACCAGGGCTGAAGTGAGTGATGTAGCCAATGCTATTTATGACAGCACCAGCGCAGTGATGTTGTCTGAAGAAACCACCATCGGCAAGTACCCCGTCAAGGCAGTTGAAAATCAGGCCAAAATTGCTTTATTCAATGAAAAATATGTACAAACTCATTTGGAAGATTGGTTGGATCAGGACAATTCCAGCAGTATCACCCACTCGGCGATGTACATGGTCAACCATAATCAGCAGATCGATAGTTTGGTGTGTCTGACGGAGACCGGCACGACCGCTGGTTTGCTATCTCGTTTTCGCCCCAAGATTCCCATTTATGCCCTGACCAGCAACGATAAAACCTATCGCAAGCTGGCGCTGCATTTTGGCGTGCTCCCCCACATTATGGAGTTTCCTGCGGAGGGCTTGCAGGAGCCAGAGGCAATTGCTCAGGCTTTAGCGGACAAACAAATACTTGCTCCAGGGAAAACGGCACTGATCATTTATGGTTCTATCTGGAAAACACCAGGTTTGACCAACAGTATTTCGATCGTCAAAATCCCGCCAGCAAACCAGGCTTGACAAGCAAGTCATAAATCTTTGACAATAGTAGTAATCAATAAAGCCCAACCGAAAGGAAAAATGGCAAAGAAAAGTAAAGGTTTACTCTCGTTCGTCCTAGGAGCTGCTGCTGGCGCTGCCGCGGTGTTTTTCTCCAAAGAAGAAAATAGAAAAAAAGTAGCTACTGGCGCTAAAAAAGCTGCCACCAAGGCCAAGAGCTCCGCTCGCAAAGCCAAGACAAAAGTCAAAAGCGCTGCCAAAAAAGCTACCAAACGAGCTAAAAAATCCAAGAAATCCTAAGAAACTAAATTAGTTTCAGTTTTTTGCCGGCGGTTTCGGCTGCGGTGATGAATTGATCGATGTCTGCTTGTGAATGAGCAGCGCTGATTTGTACCCTGATTTCATCTTTTCCAGGAGGGACCACTGGGTAGTTGATGTTGGTTACCAGAATGCCCTGCTGATAAAATTCTTTTCTGAGTAGTTTGGTTTTTTCGGTGTCGCCGATCAGGACTGCTTGAATGGGGTGCTCTGATTCTACGGCAAATTGGTAGCCCAGCTTGAGCATTTTTTCTTTGAAGTAGGCGATGTTTTCTCTGAGGTTGATGAGAATTTGCTGGCCGGCTTTTGTTTCTAGTAGTTCCACCGCTGCCAGAGCTGCCCCAGCTGTTCCGGGAGAGATGTTGTTGGAGTAAATGTAGGTTGCCGCTGATTCTCTGAGGTAATCGATCACCACCTGGGAGCCAACTGCGTAACCACCGTCAGCGCCAAAGGCCTTACCCATGGTGCCGACCAGCACATCAGCTTGACCAGCAGCGATTTCTTCCGTTCCCCTACCAGTTTCGCCAAAAGCGCCCACGCCGTGGGCATCATCGACTACTAACAACACACCCAGTTCGTACTGATCATCGAAGTCATTAATCACTTTTTTGATCTCTGCCAAGTTTTGGTACTCACCCAGCATGCTGAAAACACCATCAGTGACCACTAGCGCTCTTTTTCTTTTGCCTGCGTGCTCTGCCATGACTTCTCTCAAGTGATTGGCATCCATGTGTTTGAAAATGGCTTTTTGATCTTTGGGTAAGTTTGCCAAGCGAATGCCATCGATAATACTGCGGTGGTTGAGTTCGTCAGAAATTACCACTACATCACCATCGACCAGTGAATCTCGGCTTTGACCTTTTAGCAAAGAGAACAAAACTGCAAGGTTGGCAGCAAAGGCTGAGGAGAAAATAATGGCGTCATCTCTGCCATGGAACTTGGCCAAAGCTTTTTCCAGATCACGGTGGACTTTTAGGGCGCCAGAAATAAAGCGGACTGCTCCCGGACCGGTGCCGTATTGCTCGCTAGCTTGGTGTTCGGCCTTCATCAACTTAGGATGATGACGAAGACCCAAGTAGTCATTCGAGTTAAAAACCAAAAAAGGCTTACCGTTGATCAGTGCTTGAGGAGAGGGTTCTAGCCGGAAACCTTCGATGATGGTTTCTTCTCGTTTGGTGGTATGAGCTTCGTCGATTCTGTTGACTTCTGCTTGGAGTTGTTGGTAAAAATCTCGATTGCTCATGATTATTGTTCACTGATTACCACGGATTCCACGGTAACGGGATTAACTGGTTTGGAGTTTTCTCCGCTAGCGCTTCTGGTTGTGGCAGCAGTGGCGATTGCGTCAACTGCTTCCATGCCCGCCACTACTCTGCCAAAAATTACATAGTTGGCTGGCAAGGGATAATCTTGATGCATGATGAAAAACTGACTGCCGTTGGTATTTGGTCCGGCATTGGCCATCGCTACGGTACCACGAGTATATTCTCCTTCAAAGTCTTCATCAGCAAAGCGGTAGCCTGGTCCTCCCATGCCCGTGCCCTCTGGGTCGCCTCCCTGAATCATAAAGCCATCGATAGCGCGGTGGAAAATAGTTCCGTCGTAAAAACCTTCCCTGGCAAGGAAAACAAAATTGTTTACAGTGATAGGAGTAGCAGCGGCGTCGAGCTCGATCGTAATCTCACCCTCGCTGGTGGTCAGCACTGCTTGGTAAGTTTTACTCTCATCGATCTGCATCTCTGGAGCTTGGTCGTATTGTTTAGTCACGGCGTCACTTTCTGTTGGTTGGTTATTACTAGTTTGTTGCTGAGCATTGGGGCTGTTTTCCATAGTAACACCTTTGGGCTTACCGATGGCCTTAACGAGGATTACGACTACGAGGATGATTAAAGTTGCCCCTAAAATCTTGATCAAATTATTGTTTGTATCCATAACAAAACTTAGTTTAACGCAAGTTACGGTTAATGTCAGGTTTGCTTTTTATACTCGAGATTAGATCTGGAAATGGCACTATTACGGTTTTAATATTTGTGTGCTATAAGAAAGAAACTATTATGGAAACTGGTATCACCCTACAACAAATCTCTGATCTGCTTGATAGGAAGCTCGAGGAAAAACTTGAACAAAAATTTGATGAAGCTTTTGGTGAAAGACTTAACTTAATTCTCGATAAAAAATTTGATGAAGCTTTTGGTGAAAGACTTAACTTAATTCTCGATAAAAAATTTGATGAAAAGCTGGCACCAATTCACAAACAACTTAAATCACATACTCGGCGCCTGAAGACTCTCGAAAAAAATCGAGACACAATGCTACTAGTACTAGATAGGGAGCAGTCGCGGCAAGCTAAACGTCTTGATAGAGTGGAAGATCATTTAGGCTTATTACCGCTTTCACAATATTGATGCCCGACTAGGATTCGAACCTAGATTAACGGCTTCAAAGGCCGCTGTCCTGCCATTAGACGATCGGGCAACTTGTTGAACTGGCCTATTTTATCTGGGAGAGGGCGATGTTTCAAGGTTTCTTGAGAACTACGTAGTGATTGAGGTTGCCGGACTTACCGTCGGCATTGTATTGTTCGACCAGCTCCAATCCAGAGTCAGCGATCAGCTCCTCCATTTCCTGATCGTCAGTGAAGTGGCAGTAGCGGTAGGCAGTGACTTGTTTTTGCCAATCGAGAATGTAGTCGTTTACTTCGAGATCTTCGGGATCGATCTCAACCACGCTAGGATGAATTTGTTTCTTTTCTAGTCTGGCCTCGTTGAGAAATTTCCAGGCTGTGAAGACTAGAAAACCACCAGAAGTGAGTGAATTACCTAGCGAAACAACCAACTCTCGGCGCAGTTTTCTCGAGGGAATGTGATGCAGTACACCGAATAAAGTTGTCAGGTGATATTTTTTGTGAGGTAGTTTTTCCTCGAAAGAGCCATCGAGCAGCGACTCGACCAGATCAGTCACGATAAATTCTTGCTCAAACTTAAGCTTGGCTAGCTTTTTCTCCGCAAACTCCAGCAAGTCTTGGCTATTGTCCAGGCCGTGATAAACCAGGTTTTTGTGCACTTTATTGCGAAAAAGGAACTCAGCGAAACGAGCGTTGCCACAACCGACATCCAGCACCTTGAACTGATTTTTTTCTTTTGTCAGGGGCTTGATAATCGGCAGTAAATCTTTCCAGCCTTGCCAATAAAAACCTCGAGTTTGACTGAAAGCTGCCGCCGTTTGCTGGTAGAAACGAGCATTGATCTCGTTGAGTTGCCGGATAAGTGAGACTTTCATTGGTACAATATGAGCTCCTGATATGAAACGTTTTAATTATACCGATCATCTGGACGAAGTGCTAAAGGTGTTGCGTGAGTTGGAGCAAGCTCCTCATCTAGACACCACCTATTTGCAGAAAGTCTTGAAGCGCTACCCGCTGAAAGACGGCTCGATTTTGTCCAAAACCAAAGTTATTACCGCTTACAAAAAGCTGGCAGGAAAACATGGTCTGCAGCCTTACTACGAGAAATTGGTCAAGAAAATCATGATGAAACCGACCAGAACAATCTCTGGGGTGGCGCCAGTGACGGTGCTAACCAAGCCTTTCCCCTGCCCTGGCAAGTGTATTTTCTGCCCCAACGACATCCGCATGCCGAAATCCTACATGAGTGACGAACCCGGAGCTCAGCGGGCCGAGCGTAATTATTTCGATCCCTATCTGCAGACTTACAACAGACTGAATGCTTTGTACGTCATGGGCCATCCGGTTGATAAGGTTGAGCTAATTGTGTTGGGCGGCACTTGGTCTTACTACCCTGTGCCCTACCAAATTTGGTTCATCAAAGAATGTTTCCGAGCGATAAATGATTTTGGCAAACGAGATGATCGGGAAAAAATTCGCCGCTTTTACCGAAAAAAACAACAAGAATTTGAAAAAAATAAACAGCTTTATTTAACCGACAGTCCTGAGAAAAACAAAAAGGCTTTTGAGAAACTGGAAATTCACGGTGAGGAACTGACCAAACGCTACAACCAGGTAGTCTCGGAAGTCTATACCGCTCCAGAGAAAAAACTAGGGATCGATGACTATCAGAGTGCTGCCTGGGATGAATTATTTAAAGAGCAAAAAATCAATGAGACTGGTGAGATTCGCAACGTAGGTTTGGTGCTAGAAACTCGCCCTGACAATATTTCCGAGGCTGAGGTGGTGCGCCTGAGAAAGTTTGGCTGCACCAAGACTCAGATCGGGGTGCAGAGCCTGCAGGATGAGGTACTGAGGAAAAACCACCGCGGTCATGACGTGGCTGCTACCCGTCGGGCTTTCGCTTTGTTGCGCCAGGCTGGTTTCAAGATTCACGCTCACTGGATGGCGAATCTTTATGGTTCTGATCCCGAACTGGACAAACAGGATTATGACCAGCTGTTTGCTGATCAGGATTTCCGACCTGATGAGCTGAAGATTTATCCCTGTTCGCTGATCGACAGCGCTGAGCTGATGAAGTATTACCAGGATGGCAAATGGCAACCCTATACCCACGAAGAGTTGCTAGAGGTGCTAACCCACGTGATGCTGAATACTGAGCCTTATTGTCGGTTAACCAGAGTAATCCGTGATATTCCCTCTCCCGACATCGTAGTGGGCAACAAAAAAACTAACTTTCGTCAGATTGCCGAGCAGCATCTCAAAAAACTGGGCAAACAATCTCAAGAAATCCGAGCCAGAGAGATTCGCGGTGAAAAATTTGATCCCGATAAAATCAAACTCAAAACTGTGAAATTCAGCACTCAGGTGAGTGACGAGCAGTTTCTGCAGTACGTAGTGCCAACCGATCAGGGTGAAAAGCTGCTAGGCTTCATGCGTCTTAGCTTCCCCAAGAAAAATGGCTTTATAGACGAGCTAGATGGCAGCGCCATCATTCGTGAGATCCACGTCTATGGCCCAGCCCTCAAGATTGGCACCAAGGGCAAAAGACACGCTCAGCACTTAGGATTGGGCACTAAGCTAATTGAAGCAGCCAAACAAAGAGCTAAAAAACTAGGTTATAAAAAACTCTCGGTGATCTCCGCCATCGGCACCAAGGAATATTATCGGAAAAAAGGTTTTAGGGATGGTGATCTGTATCAGTACCAAGAATTAGTCTGATTTTTTATTCATCCCAAATCTATCTCTGGTGAAAGCGATTTTTTTGCGGATGGCTTTGGTGATGTCGACGTCGAGCTCGTTAGCCAAGAGAATTAAGGAAGCCAGCACATCAGCGAACTCGTCCTCCATGTTTTCGCGGCTAAATTTGGCGATTTTGGTATCTCGAGCGAGGTTCATGCTGGTCAGGATTTCATCTGACAGTTCTCCGAGTTCCTCGACGATTTTCATGGTGCGAGCAAAAATCTGCTGCTGCTGGTCTTTGAGTGGCCAGCGCTCGTTCAAAAACTTACCAATTTCTTGGTATTCGGCGACGAGCTCATCAATTGTTAGCGGTTGCTGGTTTTGATCCGACATAAGGCGCTATTGTAACATGCCTTTGCCAAAAGCAAGCAATTTGGTGGGATTCATGGGTACATTTTGACCTAGAATGAGTTGTTGTTGGCGGATAAAAGTCGGTAGTTTGCTGGGTTTGGTTAATTGCTCTTGCATGGTTTTGAGGAATGGCTGGCTGTAAGGCGAGCAATACTGGCAGCGAGCGCAGCCGTTAGTCAATATTTGAGGGTCTTGAAAATATGACAGGATTTTCTCGTGATGGCAGCTGGCTTGGTTGACAAATTTGATTATTTTCTGCAGTGACTGTTTGCTGCTGGGCGAATTGCTTTTCTGCTGCATTTGTTGGTGTAGCTCGAAATCCTGGGGATGAAATAGTAGCTCACACCAGGAAAACTGTCTGTCTCTGCCCGCTCTCCCGATTTCTTGGACATAGTTTTCCAGATTACCGGGGGTTTGAAAATGAATCACGAAGCGGATGTCTGGCTTATCGATTCCCATGCCGAAAGCATTGGTGGCGATCATCACCCGCACTTCCCCATTGAGGAATTTTTCTTGGAGTTGCGTTTTTTCTTTGTTGGTTCGTCCGGCGTGGTAGTAGTCGAGCTGGAGCTGATTATTGAAGTCTAGCTTCTTCAAACCTAGATTCAGCATCTCTGCCATTTTTCTGGTGGAAACGTAAATCAATCCTGGCTGACGAGGAAACACCCTGGTAATGAGGTAGAAGGTGTATAAAAATCGCTGTGACTGGAGCTCGAATTTTTTCAGAGTAATGAACAGATTGGGGCGAAAAAAATTTCCCCGAAAAACGTTTTTGTCTTTAACTTTAAAACTTGTTTGCAAATCTTCCACTACGGCCGCTGAAGCAGTAGCGGTAAACAGTGCCAGTTTGGGATTGGTATTTAGGCGCTGGATAAAAATAGGGATGTTGCGGTACAGCGGTCGGAAGTCATGACCCCAGGTAGAAAAACAGTGGGCTTCGTCGATGGCGATGAAGCTGGGTGGTTTGGCAATCATGATTTCCAGGAATTTTTTGGTGAGTAGTCTTTCTGGAGCGACGTAGAGAAACTTGATTTCTCCCTGCTGGATAGCTTGGTAGCGTCGTTCGACTTCTTCGTTTTTCAGGGCGCTGTTGATATAGGTGGCGGTAATTCCTCGCCGCTGGAGGGCATCGACTTGATCTTTCATCAGGGCGATCAAGGGAGAAATAACGATTGTTAGACCGTTGAGAGCGAGGCCGGGAATTTGATAGCACAGCGACTTTCCCTGGCCGGTAGGTAGCAGAGCTAAAGTTCGTTCTCCAGCCAGCACGCTATCGATGATTTCCCCCTGTGGTTGGCGAAACTCAGGATAGCCAAATACTTGTTGTAGGATTTGTTGCGGCTTGGTCATGGCTCCATCATGGCCAACCAACCTTGCAACAACTGTAACTTTGGAGAATAATGCTTCTTATGAAAAATTCTGAAAAAATTCTGAGTAGGTATCGCAAATGGGTGATGTTGTTGGCTTTGGTGGGAATTTCTTTGGCTAGTTATTTGTATTACGAGTACGCTGTTCAAGAGACTTTTGGGGTGTGTGATATCAACTCGGTTCTCAATTGTGATCCGGTGACCAAAGGCAAACTAGCAGAATTGTGGGGTATTCCGGTTTCTTTGATTGGTTTGGCTGGTTATCTGACGATTTTGGTCACGGCTGGTTTGAGAAAATTCAAATGGGCCTTTGGGGTGGCGATTTTTGGAATGTTGTTTTGTTTGCGGCTGATGTTTTTGGAGATTTTTGTCGAGGGTATCATCTGTTTGGTTTGTGTTGCCTGCCAACTGGTAATGCTAGTGGAGTTGTTTTTGACTTATCAGCTAGCTTTTCCGGAAAAAGTTGGTTTGCGGATGTTATAATCTTTTCGTTGCCTGTATCTGGAAGTAGTTTGCCGCGGTGGCGGAATTGGTAGACGCGCGAGACTTAAAATCTCGTTCTGGCAACAGAGTGTGGGTTCGATTCCCACCCGCGGCACTTTGAAATAAATACGGGGAGTAGCTCAGATGGCTAGAGTGCGCGCTTTGGGAGCGTGAGGCCGCAGGTTCGAGTCCTGTCTCCCCGACATA
>OMJP01000043.1 GCA_900299405.1 bacterium
CCGACCTCCTCGATTAGGTTTTGGTCGATTTCAGAGAGGAAGCGGCTGCGAGTGCTGTGGGTGGTGTTGCCGAACTGCCAGCGTTTGCGGGCATAAGTGATGATCAGTTTTTCTTTGGCCCTGGTGATGCCGACGTAACAAAGTCGGCGCTCCTCCTCCATCTGCTCTTTTTCCCAGAGGGATTTTTGGTGAGGTAGCAAGCCCTCCTCTGCCCCGACGATGAAAACCAGCGGAAACTCTAGTCCCTTGGCGGAGTGCAGACTCATCAAGGTTACTGCTGCGGGAGGTTTTTCTCCCGGCACATCATGAAAATAGCCGTCTTGGACCAAAGCGACGTTTTCTAGAAACTGAACGGTGGAATCAAAACGATTGGCAGTGGCGAGCAGCTCCTGAATATTTTCTAAGCGCGCCTCGTCCTGAGGATCGCTGCGATCGAGTTTATCTAAGTATTTGGTGGTTTTTAGGATTGCCTGCAAGAGGTCTAAGGGCGACATGTCTGGTAGATTGTCGACGTTTTCCTCCATCCACTTGGTGTAGTTTGCCAATCTTCTTTTACCCAGTTTTTCCGCTCTTTCCTGGCTGACGGTGTCAAAAGAATTGACCGCCAGTCTCAAGTAAGCCAGCAGGTCTTTAATCTCTTTACGCTCATAGAATTTCACCCCACCGATCAAATGATAAGGAATACCTTTGCGCACAAAAACTTCTTCGAAAGGCCGTGACTGAGCATTGGTGCGGTAAAGAATGGCGGTGTCTTGGTAGCCATACTGCTTGTTGTTACGAATCAAGCTGGCGATGGTTTCAGCCTCCATCTCTTCGTCGTTGGCCTCGATGATTTGGATTTTTTCTTTGGCAGAGTTTTCGGTCCAGAGTTTGAGAATCGGGTGTGAGGTGTTTTGGGAAATTACTTGGGTGGCGGCGTCAAGAATCGTTTGGGTCGAGCGGTAATTTTTTTCTAGACGGTATTCTTTGATGTCATCGAAGTCTTGGTTCAGCCTCATCAGGTTGCGATAATCTGCTCCCCTCCAGGCGTAAATACTCTGGGAGAAGTCTCCAACCACGTAGAGGTTGTTTTGCGGAGCAGCCAGGTATTTGGTCAGGAAGTACTGAGCTTTGTTCGTGTCCTGATACTCATCGACCAGTACGTGGCTGATTTGCTGTTGGTAGTAACTCAGCACCTCTCGCTTTTTTTGGAAAAGATTGATGGTCTCCAGTAGCAAGTCATCAAAGTCGAAAGCCTCTTGCTCCTGTAGTGCTTTTTGGTAAAGAGCATAAACTTTGGCAGTGAATTCCTGACGAGCATCATGGGCCAAGGCTTTGTATTCTTCTGGGCTGAGCATCTCGTTTTTTGCCTGTGAAATCAATCCATGAACCATTTGTGGTTTGTATTTTTTGGGATCGAATTGATGTTCTTTGTAGATCTGCCTCATCAGCACCTGCTGATCGCTGCTGTCATAGATGGTGAAGCTCTTCTCTCTGCCCAAATGGTGAGCGTGCTGGCGCAGAATTCTGGCGCAGAGACTATGGAAAGTACCGGATAGCGGCAGTTTTTTGCCGGTCAAATCCATTACTCTTTTATTCATTTCTCCCGCGGCTTTGTTGGTAAAAGTCACCAGCAGGATAGCTGAAGGGGCGATGTTTTTTTCTTCGATGAGATAAGCCACTCTGGTGGTTAGTACTCTAGTTTTGCCGCTACCTGCTCCAGCCAGTACCACCGCTGGTCCTTCATCGTGCAGTACCGCGGTACGCTGTTGGTCGTTCAGAGAATCTAGGAGTTTGCTCACGGCAATCATCTTATCATGTGGTTTGCCTGAGATGGAGTGTGTTATAGTTTTGTTAGTCTGATTTATGAAAAAATTTGTCATTGCCAACTGGAAAGCCAATAAATCTCTCCAAGAAGCTCATGCTTGGCTGGCAGAGATCAAAAACTCAACTTCTCAACTAGATCTAGCTAAAGTCGAACCGATTGTCGCTCCGGCATTTACCTTGTTGGCCGCTATTCAAGATGAAGTCAGTGGTTTGGGATGGCAGCTAGGGGCGCAAAGCATCAGCCCCTTCCCTGCCGGCTCCTATACTGGTGCGGTTTCCGCTCATAATCTACAAGGTTTGGGTATCAGCTATGTAATCGTGGGTCACTCAGAACGAAGACAGTATTTCCAAGAAACTGACCAAATGGTCGCCCAAAAAGTGGAGCAAGTGCTGGAGCTAGGAGCGATGCCGGTGGTGTGTGTGAATGAGCAAACGGTCAGTTCTCAGGCTGCCGCATTGGGAGAAAGTTTAGCGAGTCGCTGCATGGTGGCTTATGAACCTCGTGACGCTATTGGTTCCGGTGATAATGCTTCTTTGGAGGATGTCAAACAATTTGGCGCACAAGTAAAGCAGCTGTTTGGCGCTGTGCCATATCTATATGGTGGTAGCGTCGATGAAACCAACATCGGTGAATACATGTTGGTCACCGATGGTGCTGTGGTTGGCACGGCTGCTTTGGATGCTGGTCAATTTAGTCGATTATTGTTAGCTGCCCAGGGTGTAAGCCCAGCAGCCCTATGAAGCAAACCAAGTTTTTGATTCTCATTGCCCTGATTGGTATTTTAATTTTTTCTTGGATTACTAGATTTTATCGTCTGAGTCAGCCAGCGAGTTATGTTTTTGATGAGCAGTATCACGTGCCGGCGGTGAGATTGATCAATGATGGTGATCAGCGGGCTTTCGAATGGTGGCATGGCGCCATCGATGGAAAAAGTTATCACGACTGGCTGCATCCCCCGTTAGCAAAATACTTGCAAGGCACTGCTATGAATTTATGGGGTGACAATGCTTTTGCCTGGCGAGCCTCCTCAGCGATTTTTGGGGTAATGGGAGTGGGCTTGGTGTTTGTGCTAACTCAGTTAGTTTTCCAGAAACCGCGAGTGAGTTTGCTGGCGGCGTTGTTGTTTAGTTTGGATGGTTTGTGGTTGGTCCAGTCACGAGTGGCGATGAATGATGTTTTTCTGGTGGTGTGGCTACTATTGGCAGCAATTGTCTATCTGCTCTACCAACAACGCCGACAATTATGGTTGTTGCCATTAATCGGTCTGATTTTTGGTTTAGCCCTAGCCACCAAGTGGTCGGCTGCTTTTTGGCTATTGGGCTTTTTGATTTGGGAAGTAATCAAATTAGTCAGAGAAAAAAACAGCCGCTTACTGCCTTGGCTTTCTTTTTCTTGGTTACTGGTGCCAGCAGCTGTTTATGTTTTGAGCTTTTTACCGATGTTTTTGCAGGGCAAAACCCTGATTGACTGGTGGGCGCTGCAGTATCAAGTGCTGTCGTATCAAGTCATTGGTCCAGCAAGCCATCTTTACCAATCTGGACCCGGACAGTGGCTTTTTAACTGGAGGCCGGTTTGGTATTGGACCAATTATTTGGGTCGCAATATTTATGCGCTAAACAACCCCCTACTGGCTTGGTGGGAATTGATAGCGCTGTTACTGAGTTTGAAAGTAATTATTGGCAAATCGGCTAGCAAGTTGAGCAACTCTCTATCGTGGCTGATCATGCTACTTTTGATTTCTCTTGTTCCTTGGTTGGCGATCACCAGAATCAGTTTTTATTATCATTTTCTACCGGCCACACCGGTGTTGGCGATTTTGCTGGCCTATTGGTTGGACAAACTTTATTTAACCAATCAACCCCCAAGTCGTAAGTTAATTTTTTGGGCGCTAATCGCGGCACTGATTTGGAGTTTTTGGCTGTTTTTCCCGCTTTGGGTTGGTTTGCCAGTTAGCTCAGATTTGGCGGAGATTTTTTACTTTGCTCTACCAAGCTGGCGTTGAGCTGCTGAATCTCACCAAACTTTGCTATGATTTTCATAAGCTATGTGGGCTGATTTTTTCTTATTACTGGTTTTGAGTTGCTCTACCTTGGTGTTGCAGCTGATTGGTTTGCCGCTAGTACTCCTGGTTTTTGGTAAACAGCAGGCACAACCCTTTTGGTGGGCTTGGGGTAGGATTGCAGGCTTGCTGGCGATCGGTATTCCGATTTGGCTACTGAGTTATCTCCAGGTCCCAGCCAACACCCAGCTTGGTTTTTGGAGCATGCTCGTGCTTCTTGGAGTTGGACTATATGCTTATCAACCGCTCAAGCTACGTTCGATTGTCGGAGATTTTTTGCGTGAACACTGGCGACTGATTATTTATCAAGAGCTATTATTTCTGGCAGGTTTTTTGTTTTTGGGTTTGGTGAGAACTTATCATCCTGCCATCGTTGATCTGGAGAAATTCATGAATGCGGGTTTGATGCAAAGCTACTTACGCTCCCCTACTTTTCCACCTGTGGACATGTGGCTATCAGGCTATCCAGTTAATTATTATTCCTTTGGTCATTTCCTAGGCAGCTTATTGTTGCGTTTTTGGCAGTTACCGGTAGAGATAGGCTTCAATGTTTTGGGCGGCTGGATGTTGGGTCTAGTGCTGCTTCAAGCCAGTGCCCTTACCCAAAGCTTGTTGGCTCACGTCGTCAAACTGACCAAAAAAATTCCCTGGTCACTAATCATTGGTGGTTTGTCAGCGGCCGTAATGATTATTTTTGGTGGCAACTCCCACACCCTGTGGTATTTTTTGCAAAATGGTTCTTTTGAAGGTTATTGGTATCCCGATGCTGTTCGACTGATCGAAAACACTATTCACGAAATTCCAGCTTACAGTTTTATCGTCAGTGATCTGCACGCTCATTTTTGGAGCTTGGTAGTGGTGTTGTTCACGATTTTCGTAACTTGGCAGTGGTGGCGGCAAGCTTGGCAAAAACTGACTTTAAGCAAACACAGTTTTTTACTGGGATTGTTGCTGGGGGTACTGGGAGCCACCAATACTTGGGACATGATGATTTATGGCATTTTACTGATGATGTTGGGCATGGTGTTACTACTCAAAGACAAGCAAAATTGGTCGGTTTTATTCAAATCAGCCGGGCAAGTTCTGCTGGGAGCGATGGTTGTTTTTCTACCTTGGTGGTGGCACTTTACTTCGATCACCAATGGAGTTTTTTGGGTTTGGGAAAGGTCTCCGCTGAATGAGTTTTTGATTTTATGGACTGGGCACGGATTGTTGAGCTTGACAGCGATCTTGATTGGCAAGCGACTTCTGAAAAAAACTACCACCAGCCCCACCGCTTTGTTTGTCATCATCCTTGGTTTCAATGCTTGGTTATTTTTGCTTTTGCCTGAGGTAATTTACTTTAAAGACATCTACCCCACTTTCCCTAGGGCCAACACGATGTTCAAGTTTACTTATCAAGCTTTTGCGATGATGAGCATCCTGGGAGGCTGGCTAATTGGCTGGCTGTGGCAGCGTCGATCCTCAATAAACAACAATTTAAGAAAACTGGTTTTAGTGTTAGCCCTGTTTTTTGTTATTTTTTCGAGCGGTTACGCTATCAAAGGCTACCCCAGTTACTATGGAGATTTTCAGCAACGACGCGGAATGAATGGTTTGGATTGGTTGATTGCCAGCGAGCCGGCCGAGGTTGAAGCTATCAATTTTCTGCGAAACACCACTGACCGCCCAGTAGTTTTGGAGGCAGTTGGCGACAGTTATTCTACTTTTGGCAGAGTCTCGGTTTTTAGTGGTCTACCCACGATCATGGGGTGGCGAGCTCATGAATGGCTTTGGCGTGGAGGCTACCAGCTTCCTCAGCTCAGAAGTGAGGAGGTCAGAACCATTTACGAACAACCGCTCAGCAGCGCTGCCCAAAAATTCTTGGACAAACACCAAGTGGAGTTTATCGTGATTGGCAGTGAGGAACGACAGCAATATCAATTTAGGATAGAAGAGCTGCTTCAACTGGGAGAAGTGGTCTTCCACCAAGAAAACATCTTTGTTTTACAGCGAAAGCTGGTCGAATAATTAGCGACCAATCTCGAAAACCACGTTAAGGCTTTTGTAGATAGTTTGTGATCCGGGTTCAACCGGAACATTGACTGCCTGATCGCCACCCATTGCCATGGTTTCTCGATAGTAAGGCATCGGATTGTATGAACCGCCCTCACTGACGCTGATTACCCTGATGATTTTTTGATTGGTGCCGCTGAGCAGCAGCTCTGCTTTTTCGCGAGCATCAGCCATGGCTTGTCCCAACAGTTGCTGATCAAGGTCAGTGGTGTCATCGACCGAGAAATTTGGTCCAGAAACATTGGTAGCTCCTGATTCGGTCAGTAAAGTAGCTAGCTCTGATGCGCGATCGATGTCTCGAAGCACCACGCTAATGCTGTTGGTTGCCCGCCAGCCTTCTTCAACTGCCCTAGGTGGATAAATTGCTAGCTCAGCTCCTTGGTTTTCGTAAACACCCACAAATTCGGTGGTGATGTCTTCCTCGGGAATGCCAAAGGCTTCTAGTTGAGCGAGCAACTCACTCATAGCTTCGTTGACTTCTTCAGTGGCAATTTCTTTGTTTTCGTTATTGGCTGAGACTTCTGCATAAAAACGGGCGATTTGGTTGAGCTGTTGTCCATCGGCCTGTCCAGTAACAGAAACGGTAGCGGTTGGAGCTAGTTCCAGCTTACCCCAATTGACGCCAAAACTCTGGCTGACCCAGCCAAACAGGACAAAAATACCTAGGGCAAACAAAACTTTGATAGCAAAGGTGAAGTGTTCTTTCATATGCTGCTACTATAGCAAATATGGAGACTGCTTGTCAGCGGACAGTGATTTTTTGGCTAAATTGACGACTAACCCAGCCTGATTGTCCTTCGAACTCAATCTCGAACCACTCGGTTTCTTCGCTCAGGTAGGGGTAATTTTCTCCTACCACCGCAAATCCCAGTTCTGCACCAGCTGCGCTGGCAGCATCTCTCACTCGCAACACTTCCTGATTGTTGACGAAGTAATTGGTGCTGAGGATTTGCACCTGTGTTGCTCCAGTATCCAATACAGCAGCTTCGCTGGCTTGATTGTCACTGTTTTCAAGGCCGGTATTTTGAGTTGTATCGATTGGCTGCTCACCAGTTTTGGCCATGATGGCAGTCACGGTTACTTTGTGACCTTTGATGAGATTGATGGCATGTCTTTGAGTTTCATACGATGGCAGGCTAACCTCGAATTGGTGACTCCCCTCTCCCAAATCAGTCAGTAGCAAAGGACTAAACTGTTTACTGCCACCGTCAAAACTCAAGATAGCTCCGTCTGGCACTGTTTGAAAATTCAGCTGAATATCGCTGCCTCTTTGCAGTTTTTCCATTTCATAAACCACTCCTCCAGAAGTAGCCAGCGTCACTCCTGGTTTCCAATTGATGACAGTCACCATGCCCTTATTCAGAGTGATCGGCAGTTCGTAGGCTGCCAGTCCAGCGTCGTCCGGTTGGAGGCGCAGCACGTATTCTCCTGGTTGGATTTTTTTGTCGATGAAGGGTGTTTTGTCCAGATATTCACCATCCAGAAAAAGTGAGGTTATCACTCCGTCAGTAGTGACCTGCAGTCCGGCTTGCTGCTTGAGCGTTAGCGGGTTGAAAACCACTAGCAGCACTCCCAAAATCAGCACAATGAAAACTAACAAAATATTGCGCATAGTGTGGATAGTGTATCAGAGTTTTACTTGGCCTTAGTCAGGGCAAGCTTGAGCACTTCGTCGACGTGGCTGACTGGTTTGAAGCTCAGAGCTTTTTTGGTGGAGTCGGACAGTTTTTCCAGATCACGCTGGTTATCTTTGGGGATCAGCACGGTTTCAATACCAGCCCGTTGGGCGGCAATGCTTTTTTCTTTGAGACCACCAATCCGCAGGATTTTGCCCCGCAAGGTAACTTCACCGGTCATGGCAATTGATTTTTTCACTGGGCGCTTGGTAAAAGCAGAGACAATTGCGGTAGTGATGGTGATCCCAGCAGAAGGGCCGTCTTTGGGCACCGCTCCTTCGGGAACGTGAACGTGGACATTGGTTTCTTCGAGAACTTTTTGATCGATTTTTAAGTTTTTAGCATTGGATTTGACGTAAGTTAGAGCCGCCTGAGCAGATTCTTTCATCACCTCTCCTAGCTTGCCGGTCAGGATTACTTTGCCTTTGCCGGGAGCGAGGGCGACCTCGACAAATAGCACATCACCACCGACCGCGGTCCAAGCCAGCCCAGTGGCAGCTCCGACGAGATCTTCTTTCTCGGCCTCACTTTCATCATATTCCTGAGGGCCGAGTAGGTCCCTAACTTTTTTGGGAGTGATTTTGAGTGATTTGATTTTTTTGCCGGACACCAGTTTTTTGGCCACTTTACGAGCCAAAGCTCCGAGCTGGCGTTCCAGGTTTCTCACCCCAGCTTCTTTGGTATAGCCGGCGATCACTATCTCCAAGGCCTCATCGCTGATCTTGAGTTGTTTGTCGGTCAGGCCATTGGCTTTGAGCACCTTGTCGATCAAATGCTGTTTGGCGATTTCGTGCTTTTCCTCCAAAGTGTAACCGGGATAGCGAATGATTTCCAAACGGTCTCTGAGGGCGGGCGGAATGGTGTCCAGGGTATTGGCAGTAGCGATAAAGGTTGCCTGCGAGAGATCGAATGGCAGATCCAAGTAGTGATCCACGAATTCTTTGTTTTGCTCGGGATCCAAGACCTCCAGCAAGGCCGAAGAAGGATCACCGCGGAAATCGCTGCCGACTTTATCGATTTCGTCGAGCATGAATACCGGGTCCAAGCTCTCGGCTTGTTTCATACCGTTGACGATTTTGCCCGGCATGGCTCCGACGTAGGTGCGGCGG